>CAYWXT010000001.1:0-70738 GCA_964462125.1 uncultured Pirellulaceae bacterium
CGGCCCACCTCGACTCCGGACTCGCTTTCACGCTTCGCTGGTTCGACCACCGGCGGGGTCGAATCGAGCGTGAGTTCCAGCGATGCGCTGTTTCGCTGGGCGCCATCGGTCAACAATTCCGCCCCAAAGCGAAGCGTGGTGTCTTCCCGCCTGGCCTCGGTGGTCCACTCGATCACCGGGTCTTCGACCGTCGTGCGCAGGCGGATCTCGCCGTGATCCTCCACCGCGCTCGCGACGGTTCGGACCCGTCGATCGGTCCAGTATCGATGGGTTCCGGTACCATTGACCGAAACCTGCAACTCCGGCACGGCGTCCGCGCGATCGAAGCCGTCCAGCAGTCGACTGGAAAAGTCGGCGGCGAGGCGGGTCTCAATCAGCCGCCCGCCGCCGCGAAAGACGACCTGTTTCGGAAACCAAACCGGAACGGGCGAGTTCGCATCGCCGGCCTCGCGATCGCCGGGGGGCGAATCCTCATGCTCCATCGCGACCGACGAGAACTCGACCGTATTGCGTTGTGTGTAGGGCTGACCCTCGGCGCCCTGGCGATGTTCGACCTCCCGGTGCAAGGCCCGTGGCCAGCCATCGACCTCCAACCGCACGAACGTCCGCTTACGCTGGGGCACCGGCAGTTCCATCGTGCTGCTGCTCACGCCGTCCAGTTCCAACAGCCGATCGCGACGCCCGCCGCGAGCGTTCCCCTGGAAGCGGACCCATTGGTCATCTTCCCACCATCGGACCAGGACGGGGCGCTGGTCGATTTCGGGAACCCGATCGGCGGTGTCATCTCCGTCGATGCGATCCTTCAGGGCGGCGCGAATGTGGATTTGGCCGTCGCGATAGCGGACCAACGGCAGATCGAGATAGCTTTCCGGGTTCCAAGGCTTGGGCAACATCCACACGATCTGGTCCTCCTCCGATAGCGGCTGTCCCGTTTCGCCGAGCAGCCGCACGACCAACGCCATCCCATGGGAGACGTCCGTTTCCGCTCCGCCATCGCCGTCGCCCCCGGACGGCTGAGGCTCACTCGGCGAAGCGTCGTCGTCGGCATCGGCATCGGCGGCGACCCAGCGGAGTGGGACCGGTTGATTGTCGCCGGGGAGTGCGATCTCGATGGGCCCCCGGAGGGCCGAGCTGAGGTAACGCGTCGAGACACGACCCTCGCCGTCACGCATCTGCCGGCCCAGCTTCGGCAACTCTTTCCGCTGCAGTCCCGGCCAATAGGCTCGCACGCCCTGGTCGGCATAGGGGTCATCCAGTCGGATCAGCCAGAGACGAGCTTTCACCGGCCGCGAGGCGTCGTTGAAGAGCGACAGCCGGAACGGGGTCGTGCGGCTGGCGAACGTCCGCAACCAAACACCGTCGGGAAGGTCGCCCTGGCCACTGATGATCGGCTCGGAGAAGCCGATATTCTCGCGCGGCGAGACAACCAGACGGATCTCGTCTCGCTGCGGAAGCTTGACGCGAGTCTGGCGAGTCCCGGTCAGTCCCGCCAGCGGCACTCCCTCGCCCGTGTCGATCTCGAACTCGATCCTCCCTTCCCTAGGGTCGGTCCCGGCGTCGCCATCGGCCGAAACCTCGAGCGACAACTCACGCTCCTGGCGTGGCCCAATCGACACCTCGAGTGGCTCATCGATCGGATGCTCTTGACGGACCGGCTCACGCCACCGCGCCCGGAGCCGTGGGTCGTCGAGTTGGACCGACACCGTCACGGAGGTGGGCGCGTCCGAATCGGGACGCAGCCGGAGCACAACCGTTTGCGACCGGTCGCCAGGGGTGAGCTCAATCGTATCGAGTGGCATCCCCTGTTCATCGGTCAATGTCGATGACGGTTGCGGCACGTGGGGCCGCGCGGTCACGCCGTGCACGATCGGCCGATCCGCCCCCGACCTTGCCAAGCCGAGGGCAGTATCGCGCGGATCGATCCGCAACGACGCCGCCATCTGTTTCACGGGATCGACCTCGGCCGACCACAGGGGTCCATCGGACCGGGGTGAATCGGACCCGGGGTCAACCGACAGCAGGCCAATGTGGTCGGCGGCGAGGGTCGCGTGGAGTTCCAACCACTGATTGACCGCGTCGACCACGGGGCCTTCTCGGCGAAGCGCCGAGAGCTCGGCTGGCACCGGCCGATCGCTGACCTCGGTGGTGGAACCTCGGCCAGCATCGTCCTTGGCCAGCGCGCCGATCGCCTGTTGAAGCTGGCGTCGTTGCGGTCCGCTGGGAAGTGAGCTCCGGAGCCAGGCGTCGGCTTGGCGGGTCACGCCCCAGGTGCGTTTCGGGTCGCGGCCCCGCAAGGACCGCAACAGTTCTTGATGTTCACCGGCGACCGCTTGGTCGAATCGGTCGACCGCATCGATGATCCGGTCGCGCAGTTCCATCACCGCATCGACATCGGCCGTGGAACCTTGCTGCTCGTACAACAGCAACTCTCCCCGTTCCACCCAGTCGCGGAGCTCCGCATCATCTCCTAGTCCGGAGCCTCCGCTGACAATCGCCTGCTGCCGGAAGCTCAACCAGTTCCAAATTCGACTTCGCGCGATGGCGATCGCCTGTTGCAGCGAATCCGCCGCCTGAACCTGATTGTCGACCACCACCGCCGCCCGCTGGTTCCGCCAGGAGTCCCAAGCCGAGGCGATCGCTTCGACCTCGGCGACGCCGCTGCCGGACGGTCTCCTTCCCGGTTCGCGCCAACCCTCTGGCCCTTCGCCGCGGCCTTGCGTACGGGCTCGCGATGCCTGCTCCAATTCCCGCAGTTTGGCGATCGCGCGTTGGGCTCGCAGGGCACGCGATTCCGATTGTCCATCAAGCGCTTCGATCTCAGCATGCAAGATCTGGCGGACCAACAACCGCCACAGGTGCGGGGAGAGCCCGACCGGCCCTAAACGGTCGGCTGCCGCGGTCGATTCCAGCCGATCACGAATGTCCCAGAAATCGTTCATGTCCCAGAAATCGTTCGCGATCGCCGCGGGAGCGTCGGCGTCCGGTGTTCCGGGTTCCGATGGGTCGGGTTCTGGTTGGTCATCGGTGGCCTGGGATGAACCCTGAGTGCTGCCTCCCTCGGTTTCTGATTCATCCCCGGCGTCTGACTCTTCGTCATCGGGCTCTGACGCTTCGCTCGGCGATGACCGCCGGACGTTGCGAATCGGCGGTGAAGCTCGCATCGCGCTGGACCGGGCTTGCTCTGTTTCGCTCTCGGCCGCATCGACCTCCTCCGCTCGGTCTCCGGGGGCGTCCCAAGTAAAGTCACCGCTTCTCGCCACCCAAACGTCGCTGGCCTGGGCGGTGTCCGTCACGCGGCCGGTGCCACCTTGGAGCAGAACGAGTCGCGGCGGCGTTTGATAACCACCGGCCAGCCTGCGATACCGTGCCGCGACATAGTCGCACAGTTCGCTCAAGCGGATCTCGTGGTCGCCATTGAAGTCGGCCTTGCCGGTGATCCCTTGGAGGAAGGATTGGGTAGAGACCGGCAGCCCTTCACGGTGGTCCCAGCCAGCATTCTCCAGCGGCCCGCGGGTGATCAGCAGCCAGACGCGGTCCCCGAGCGGCTGCTCGGCGAGTTGCCGTACGGTTTGCTGCAGCGACTCCAGCACGGCTTCGGCGTGTTGGCCCAACCGGGGGTCGGCCGCGAGCGGCTCCAAATCGAGCACCACCACCCGCTGACAGGCGCCTTTTTCGGGGCCGACGGTGGCTAGCGGCTGCAACAATTCTTTCAGCGGGAGCAATCCCCGCCCCGGCGCGTCATCATCTCCCACCGCGAGGTCGCTGCAGGCGATCCCTGGTTGGCCATCGGGGCCGGCCAGCAGGTAGCCACGGACGAACAGAATGAACGTGTCGTCGGGATCGTTCAGGTGTTGGCGCACCGATTCGTTTTCGCGGAACCGCCGGCGGATCACATCGACCTGGCCGTTGACCAGGCCGGCATCGAGGGTTTGCTGTATCTGCTGGCGGGCATTGCCGCCGTACATCAACGGCATCATCATTTCGAGGTTGAATGTGTCGGCGCTGACCAGCAGCACGTTGGTTCGGCGGTTGGGGCGGCCGCGCCAGACCATGAAGGAGAACAGGGCAATCAGGCCGACGGCCAACAGCGTTATCACCACGCGCGCGGTCGTGCGGCGGTTGGCGTCGGTGACTTCCGAACGGCGCCACGACTTGCGCCGGCCGAAGGATCCGGTGTTGCTCATGTTGTCTAACTCCGTTTCAGACCTCGCCCCATTTCCGACAGAGTGACGATGGTACAGTGGGGCCGGTGGAGACCCACTCAGTCTACCCCGTGGGCCCTGGGTTCAACAGCTGTTAGACTGTCCCCACTTATCACCGACAACATTCTCCCGACTCGATCGTTTTCTTCCTGTTTCGTCGAAACGTGACACCCTATGCAGAATGAGCCCGTCGCCTGGTTGGAAGGGATGTTCCTAAGGCCGCATCATCTGCAAGCGGCGGAGCGGAGCATTGCCGAGGATACCAAGACCCATGTCAAGCTCGATCACGGCTACAGTTACGGACTGCGGCGGATCAGTTTCAGCCGGGAAGCGATCGCCAACGGCCAGTTCGAACTGAGCGAATGTCAGGCCCGCCTCCGCGACGGGACTGTCGTTTCGTTGGAGGTTGGGCAAGAACCCGACCGGGTCGATTTGAATCACCGCTCGATCCCGGTCAAGGACCTCTCCTCGGCATTCGAGGACCAGGAATCGATCGACGTTTACTTGGCCGTTCCCAAACTTCGGCTCGGCCGCGCCAACACGCTTGCCGACCGCGGCGGCCAACACCGCTTCGTGGGGCTCAGCACCAACGTGCCGGATGAGAACGCTGGCGGCAATGAGCAGGAGATCTCCCAGCGGACGCTGAACGTGCAAATCTTGTTGGGCAGCGACAATCTGGCCGGTTACGAAACCCTGCCGATCGCCCGGATTAAACGTTCCGGTGCCACCGAGGCGGCTCCGGAACTCGATGAAGAATACATCCCCCCGGTTCTCGCCTGTGACGCCTGGCCCGAACTCGCTCGCGATTATGTCCGTGCCGCCTACGACCTGGTCGGCCAAAAAGTGGACGTGCTCAGCGCGCAGGTCAACAGCCGCGGCATCATGCAGGGGGCGACCGGGGCCGGTGACCTGAATCGGCTGCTGATGTTGACGGCGCTCAATGCCGGCTTCGCCTCCCTGCGGTCGCTGGCCTTTGCCACCGGCGTCCACCCGCTGACGGCCTATACCGAACTTTGCCGCTTGGTCGGCGCCCTGTCGATCTTTCGCCCCGATCGCCGCCCCGGCGAGATTCCCCTATACGACCACGACGACCTGGCCCGCATCTTTCGCTGGGTGCGGGACGAGATCCGGTCGCTGATCACCGAGGTCCAGGAGTACCGGTTTGAGCGCCGCGACTTCATTGGCGCCGGCCGTGGGCTGGAGGTTTCTCTCGACCAGAAATGGATGGGGCGGGAGTGGGATTGGTACATCGGCGTGCAGCATCAACAGATCACCGCGCAGCAGTGCCGCGAATTGCTGCTCCCCGGACGGCTCGACTGGAAACTCGGCAGTAGCGAAAAGGTTGACTGGATGTTCAAGTATCGCGTTCCCGGGTTCGAGAAACAGCTCGAGGAAACCCCGGCCCCGCGGGCGTTGCCCCAAGGGGACGATTGGTTGTTTTACAGCGTGAAGCGGAGCGGCCCGACTTGGGAACAGTTACAGTCGCAGGACGCCCCGACCTTGGCGGTTCGCTTCCAAGAGGCGCTGATCGCCAATCTCGACTCGCTGCAGGGGCTGAAGGATTTGCAGATCAGCGCCGGCGGGGTCGAGGGGACGCTGCGGCTGAGCCTGTTCGCGATCCCCAAGGGCCAGTGACCCCAAGGCCAGTGACCCCAAGGCCAGTGACCCCAAGGCCAGTGACCCCAAGGCCAGTGAGTACTCGTTCACCTTCCCGATTGCCTTCCCCCCACCTGCTGCATGTCACCCGAGTTTTCCGCCGCCGTCGATCCGATCTTCACCCAGGTCTTGTCCGTGATCGACAAGATCGAAGCGGGACAGACGCCCAGCCCTGAAGACGTCAACACCCAGATCCGCGGGTTGATCGATCAGGCGGAGAACCGGCTGGGGCAACGCCCCGACTGGGAATTGGCCAAGTATGCCCTGGCCGCCTGGGTCGACGACCTGCTGATCGAGGCTCCCTGGGAGGGCCGCCGGTGGTGGGAGCAGAACCGGCTGGAGTTTCAGTTGTTCCGCACCGCCGAGGCGTTCACGAACTTTTATCTGCAGTCCAAGAAGGCGACCGAGCTGCCGCAGAAGGACGCCTTGGAGGTGTTTTACGTCTGTGTGGTGCTCGGGTTCCGCGGGCTCTACGGCGACCCGGAAGCGACCGCCCATGCCGAAGACTTCGGGCTCCCCCGCTCGCTCGACGAGTGGGCTCGGCGGACGTCCATGTCGATCCAACTCGGCCAGGGCCGACCGCCGCTGATCGAGCAGGGGCGGCCGGGAATCGGGGCCCCGCCGCTGGAAGGCAAGTACCTGCTGATCGGTTCGGCGCTGTGCTGTGTGCTGTTGGTCGCCATCACTTTGGCCACCGCCAACTACACCTTGGGGAGCTGAGCATGATCCGCAGCTTTGTCGACGCGATCCTGTATCCCTTCCGGATGCTGTCACGGATCCCGAGCAACATCATCAGCTCGCCGCGACGGATGCTGGGACTCTCCCTACCGGCACGGGCGTCCCTCCTGCTGTTCCTGGCGTTGCTGCTGGCCGCGATCGTCTGGGCGGTGCTCAATTACCTGCGGCTAGATATCGAACAGTACCAGAATTTCTTCTGGCGGGAGCTTCCCACGATCGCGGTCTTGGTCGTGGTGATTCCGCTGGTGGTCTGGTACGCCCTGAAACTTTGGCTCGAGGGCGAAGCCTCTCCCTATCCGGACATCGATCGGGCCTGGAAGGCGGCCTTGGAGGCAATGGCGGAGCAATCGATCGATCCGACCGAGACCCCGATCTTCTTGATTCTTGGCCCCGGGAACGAAGCGGCCGTGCAGTCGTTCATGTCGGCGTCGAATCTGGCCTTTCCCGTCCGTGCCCCGGCCGGCCCCGCCCCGCTGCACGTGTACGCGAATCAACAGAGCGTCTACATCGTATGCACCGAGACGTGCCAGTTGGGGCGGTTTCTGAGCGGGGCCACCGCCGCTGCCGCAGCGACCTCCGGGCCGGCGCCGACCGAGTCCGGCTTCGACCCCACCCGGACGATGCAGGTCGGCGGGCCGGGGCAATTCACCGCCTCACAGCCGCCCGCTCCGGCAGGCAACGATCCGGCCGCAGCGCGCGCCGACATGCCCAGCGGTCTGGCCGACGTCCGGGTTCCCGTGCCGGCGCAGAACCAGGGAGGGGACATCCGCGGGACGATGTTGGTCGGGGACGCCGGCGGAGCGATCCCCTCGGCAGGCCAGGCGCCGTTGGCCCCGGCGGCCGCGAAGCTCAACCCCCACGAATCGAGCGAATCGACCGCCCGCCTCACCTACCTCTGCCGACTTCTGCGCCGAGTGCGCGATCCGCTCTGTCCCGCCAACGGTGTCCTGGTGACCACCCCCTTCGCAGTCCTGGCCGACGGCTCTCAGGAGGCGGTCAATCAACTGCTGATGTCCCTCAAGAGCGACTTGGCAACGCTCCGCGGGACCTTGCGAATTCGCTGCAGCATCAACCACATCATCGACGGGATGGAGAACGAAGCTGGGTTCCGCGAATTGATCCGCCGGGTCGGGGGGCAGCGTGCCAGTTCCCAGCGGTTCGGGAAGGGCTTCGGGCTGTGGAACCTGCCCACCGCCGACCAGCTCGACGCCTTGGTCAAACACGCCTGCGGGGCGTTTGAAGACTGGTCGTATCTGCTGTTTCGCGAAGGGGAAGGGCTGAGCAAGCCCGGCAACCGGCACCTGTACGCGCTGCTGTGCCGAATTCGATCGAGTTTCCAGCCGCGGTTGGGGAATGTCATCCGCGCCGCCTACGCCACCGACCCCACGGCCACCGACCCCCGCAGCCGCGAACCACTGTTGTTCAGCGGCTGTTACTTCGTCGCCGACGGCGCCACCCCCGACCGGCAGGCATTCTTGGCCAGCGTTTTCAAAAAGTCGAGCGCCGAGGAGGAGGAACTGGAGTGGGGAAGTGAAGCGTTGAGCGAGGAGCGGCGGATGCAAGGCGGGGTGCAGGTCTTGTTGATCCTCAACGGGGTCTTCGTTGCTGCGATCGTCGCGTTGTTGCTGTATCATTTCCAGTTCAAGAGCTAAGCAATGAGCGGGAAGAAAGTGTCCGGTACCTTTCGTGCAGGTACCTTTCGTGCAAAGCACCCGGAGGGCGAGTCCCTCGCAAAAGGTACCGGACACCTTTTTCCCGCACAGGCCGTCAGGAGCCTGCCATGACCGCCCCGCGCGATCCCGCGCTCCCCGACCCCGCTCCCCCCGACCCATCGCCTGGTCCCGCGTCGGAAAGGGAGTCATCCTGGGAGCCGGAGACTCCGCCGACACGCGATCAATTGCTCGCCGAAGTGCTCGGGGAAACGCTGAGCCGGGGGCGGCAGGATCCCGAGGGACTGGCCCGCGCGATTCGGGCTTGGAAGTCGAGCCTGCCCCTGCCGTCGGCCGGAGGCAGCCCTGTCCTCGATGCAGAACGGATGGCCGGACTGGTCGGGATCGTCCTGCGGCAGCGACTCGGGGAGAAAGGGGACAAGCTTCCGGAGAAGCTGAGACAAGAAGTAGCTGAAGTGCTGTGGAACGACCCGGCCAGCCGCCAGCGGATCCAACGGCTGTGGGCCTCGGTGGATGAAACGCCATGACCGGTTCGACTGAATCATCCGACCCCACCCTCAATGAGGTCCCGCACGAGCCGCTCGACGTTGCCTCGCTTGTTCAAGAGGGCCAGGGGCTGGTGCGGTCGATCGCCATACGGGTCTTTCGGGGGCTGCCCGTCCCGATGGACCTCGACGACCTGATCGCCTATGGCCAAGTCGGACTGACTGAGGCGGCTCAGAAGTTTGACCCTTCGGGCAAGACGCGATTCACGACGTTCGCGTACTATCGCATTCGTGGTGCCATTTATGACGGCGTCTCGAAGATGAACTGGACCAGCCGGGCGCGAATTCGCCGGATGCGGTTCCATCGCATGGCCGATGAAGTGCTAGAGAATGAAGCTGGCCGCGGAGCCGACTCCCACCAGCCCGCCTCGGCCGTCGGCGATGCCGACTGGCTCGGACGGGTCACCGAACGACTCGCCATTGTTTACTTGGCCACCGGCGACGACGAATCGGCCGACCGGTCGCTGGCCGATGCAACCGACCCCCAGGATTCCCCCAGCCAAGTCGTCGCCAACCGGGAGCTACAGCAAACCTTGCGGCAACTCGTGGAGCAACTGACCCCGGACGCCAAACGCTTGATCCGCGGGATCTACTTCGACGGGTATACCTTGACCGAAGCTGCCGATCGGGCCGGTATCAGCAAGAGCTGGGCCAGCCGGTTGCACGCGAAAAGCCTCGACCAACTCGCGCAAATGCTGCGGCGAATCGGCAGTGACTGATGACGTTTGAAAATTGAACGTGCTTCCTGAGACTGACTGATCAATCGAGACCGAGAAGATCGCCCATGGCAACCGACGTGACGCTCGATTTGGAACAACTCGTCGCCCCCATCTCGGACGATCAGCCGACGGGAACCTACCTGAAAGAAACCGACTACGCCCGGTTTCAAGCGGTCAAAGATCGGCGGGCGGACGCGGTCGCTGCGGAGCGCAAACATCGCGAGTTGGCGATGTACACCGAGGAAGACCTGCTGGAGATTCCAGAAGAGGATCGGCAGGTGGCGGCCCCCGATTGGCGCTCGGTTCGGGAGCTTTGCGTGGAGATCCTGAGCGAGCACTCCAAAGACCTTTGGATAGCTGCCTGGTTGGTCGAAGCCAACGCCCGGCTGAACGGATTTGCTGGCCTCCGCGATGCTTTCCAGATGATCCACGGCCTGGTCGAAAACCACTGGGGCGCCCTCTATCCTCCCCACGACGAGGATGAGGGCTACGTCGACACGGTTTCGCAGTTAACCAGCCTCAATGGGGACGACGGCCCGGGCACATTGATCGTCCCGATCCAAGAGATCCCGCTGATCCCTGGCCACCCGGAAAGTTCCTTCGCCGCGTTTCGCCAAGCGACCGACGGCCGGGGCGGCGAGATGAGTGAGTCTGAATTTTACTCCTTGGCCCGCCAAGTCGACCCCGCCCAGATGCGCGATCTGGAAGAGGACATCGTCGCGGCGGTCGAAGCGTTCGAAGCAATGAACAAGGCGCTGGAGTCGCGGTGCGGGACACAGGACGGGATGCCTGTGGCGCCACCGAGTTCGCAAATTCGAAGCGTCCTCGAAGAGATCCGGCGGACGTTTCGCCTGATCACACGCGATGTCCTCTCCGGCGGCGACAGCCCCGAGGGGGGCGAGCCCGAGGTGGACGCTGGCGCTGTGGACGCCGCGGGCAGTATTGCAATGGCCCGCGCCCAGGGGCCCTCGGTCGATCTGGCCCAGAGCCAAGTCAACAACCGCGAAGACGCCTTCCGAATGCTGCTCAAGGCGAGCGAGTTCTTCCGCAAGACCGAACCCCACTCGCCGGTCAGCTACATGCTTCAACAGGCGGTCCGCTTCGGCCGGATGGACCTCCCCGACCTGCTCAAAGAATTGATCAACGACCGAGAGGTGCTGGAACGCTTCGCCGAACGGACCGGGATCGATGTCCGCTCCGAGGAGGACGATTAATACCGATTCCACACCGATGCCCGCCGTGTGACAGTTGCGAGACGGCGGGCGAGCCCTTACAACGGTACACTAGGTTTTGTTTGAATTTCCGCATGGCGGCCGTGGAAGGCCATCAGGCAAAGAACGCCATCAGGCAAAATCGTCCGGGAGTTACGCGTTGTTGACGTCACGTGTTGTCAAACAGTCCCTGGCATCTGGCCAACAGTGCCTGGCCGATCGTGCGTGAGCAACAGCGCGATTTTCCTCCTCATCCCCGCTTCATCCCCTACGCCCTCGGGAGTCCACGACATGGCGGCAGAAAGCCAACAACAGAAGCTCACTCGTGTCCGTAAGCCCCGAGTCCACATCACTTATGAGGTGGAGACCGAAGGAGCTCAGGTCGTCAAGGAACTCCCGTTCGTGGTCGGCGTCGTCGGCGACTTCTCGGGCGACCCGACCGAGAAACTCAAGTCGCTCAAGGATCGAAAGTTCATTCAGATCGACCGGGACAACTTCAACGACGTCCTGAAACGGATGGCCCCGGGACTGAACATGCGGGTGGAGAACACGCTTGCTGGAGACGGCAGCGAGATGTCGGTCAACCTGAAGTTCGACAAGATCGAAGACTTCGAGCCAGCCAACGTCGTTTCCCAAGTCGAACCGCTGAAGAAGTTGATGGAAACCCGTGACAAGCTGCGGGATCTGGCAACCAAAATCGATCGCAGCGACGATCTCGAAAACGTGCTCGAGCAGGTGCTCAGCAACACCGATCAACTGCAACAGTTCTCTGGAGAACTCGGCGTCGAGAAGGAGGAGTGAGCCTTTCGCCGCCAGCATCGTTGGCGAGCCGGTCTCGGCCGCCGTGCCATCTCGTTTCGCGAATTCCCCCCATCCGCCTTGGAGTCTGTCTGTCATGAGTTCCGGTGAAACGCAAAAAGAAGCCGCTCAGCAAGCCACCGAGGCCGCTGGCGAGAGCCTTTTGGAGACGGCGATCGCCGCGACCAAACAGACCGAGCGGGATCGAGCCCAAGACCTGCTCAAAACCCTGACGGAAGAAGCCCTCAAGGGAACGGTGACGTTCGACAAGGACGTGATGAGGTCGCTCAATGCGGCGATCGCCGGCTTGGATGCCAAGCTCAGCGAACAACTCGCGGCGATCATGCATAACCCCAAATTCCAGAAGCTGGAAGGCAGTTGGCGGGGCTTGCATCACTTGGTGATGAACAGCGAGACGGGTGAACAGCTCAAGATCCGCGTCCTGAATTGCGACAAAAAAGAGCTGTTCAAGGACATGGACCGGGCGGTCGAGTTCGACCAGAGCCAACTGTTCAAAAAGATCTACGAGGACGAATTCGGGACTCCCGGCGGTGCCCCCTACGGCGCGTTGATCGGCGATTACGAATTCACCAACCATCCGGAAGACATCGACCTGCTGACCAAGGTCAGCGGTGTGGCCGCCTCGGCGTTCTGCCCCTTCGTCTCCGCGGCCGACCCAGAACTGTTCGGCTTCGACGACTGGACCGAACTTTCCAAGCCGCGCGACATGGCCCGGATCTTCGACGCCGTGGAGTACACCAAATGGAAGAGTTTTCGCGAGAGTGAAGACAGCCGCTTCTGTGTGCTGACCATGCCCCGAACGCTGGCGCGGCTCCCCTACGGCCAGAACACCAAGACGATCGACGAGTTCGACTACGAAGAGGTTGCGGTGGGGGCACAAGGGGAATCGATCCACGTCAACCACGACCAGTTCTGCTGGATGAACACTGCCTACGTCTTGGGGACCAAACTCACCGACGCCTTCGCCAAAACCGGCTTCTGCACCGCGATCCGCGGCGTGGAGAACGGCGGCAAGGTCGAAGATCTGCCGGCCTACATCTTCAAGGCCGATGACGGGGACATGGATCTCAAGTGTCCGACCGAAGTCGCCATCACCGACCGCCGCGAAAAGGAACTCAGCGACCTCGGGTTCCTGCCGCTGTGCCACTTCAAGAACACCGACTATTCGGTCTTCTTCGGGGCCCAGACCTGCCAGAAGCCCAAGAAGTACGACCGTCCCGAAGCGACGGCCAACGCGGCGATCAGCGCCCGTTTGCCCTACGTGATGGCCACCAGCCGATTCTCGCATTACTTGAAGGTTCTCGCTCGCGACAAGATCGGCTCCTTCATGGAAGCAACCGACTGCGAAGCGTGGCTCGATCGTTGGATCCACAATTACGTCACCAGCGACAAAAATCCACCCGGCGACGTCCGCGCCCGCTATCCGTTGGCCGAGGCCAAGGTCCAGGTCCGCGAAATCCCTGGTCAACCCGGCTCGTACAACGCGATCGCCTGGATGCGGCCCTGGTTGCAGATGGAAGAGCTGACGACCAGCATGCGAATGGTGGCCAAAATCCCGAAGCTCGGCGACTAAGCCTGTTTCCAAGGATCGGTCTGAAAATGCTGAGCCGACGGCGCTCGCCCCATGCCAACGGCCTTGCAGCCACCGGAGGGAGTTTTAGCCATGGTGTGACGCAAGCCGCCCGGTGTGACGCAAGCCACCCGGTGTGGCGCAAGCCGCCCGGTGTTTCGCGGAAAATTCACCTTCGACGCCGGACGGTTTGCCGCGTGCCGCTGCAAATCGGATGGCATGGGGCGCTCGCCACGGGCCAAGCGTTCGGTTGGCCACCCCGTACGGCGCCCAAGGCGAGCGGCGATGGCTGCACCAAATTCCTTTGTCCACGTTTTCAGACAACGCCTTGCGAGAGGCCTTGCTGCCGGTCTTGCGCCCCGCTGCATCCCCGCCCCGGGGGGCGCCCCCGGCGGAGGCGTCCTTCGTTCACCGCTGACGTGCTGAGATGCCCAAAGCCTCCCCCAGCTCCTCCGCCGCTCCCACCCCGCTCGCCGATTCGGTGTTGGAATTGGCGTTGGCGGAATCTCCCGCTCAGGCATCCTCGGCTCAGGCATCCTCGGCTGATGTGGTCGCTCCGGGCCGTCTCAGCCGTGAAGGCTTGCTCGCTGCGTTCCTGTCTCGGGAAAAGGTCGACGAAGCGCTGGAGCTCTGGCTTGGCCAGGGCTGGCGCGACGAAGCCCGCTACGCCGATCCCGGCGCCCTGGCGCGTCGGTTGTCGGCCGACATCGCCGCGATCGATGCATTGCTCAACGAGCAAGTCAACGCGATCCTCCACCATCCCCGCTTTCAGAAGCTCGAAGCGTCCTGGAGGGGGCTGGCGTTTTTGGTCAAGCGGGCAGATTCCGAAGGCGATCCATTGATTCGCATCCGAGTCCTCACCGCGACCTGGGGGGAGCTGGAAACCGATTTCGATCGCGCGGTCGAATTCGACCAGAGCCAGTTGTTCAAGAAGGTTTACGAGGAGGAGTTCGGAACCGCCGGCGGCGAACCGTTCGGGGTCCTGATCGGGGATTACGAGGTGCGCGGCCGTCCTTCCCGTGGTCACCCGCACGACGATGTCGGGGTCTTGCGGTCGATCTCCGGGCTGGCCGCCAGCGCTTTTTGCCCGTTTCTCTGCGCCGCCAGCCCCGAGTTGCTCGATCTGGACTCGTTCGCCGAGCTTCAAGTCACCCGTGATCACGCCAGCCGCATGGGAATGACGGACTACCTGAAGTGGAACGCGTTGCGGGACGAGGAAGACGCGCGGTATATCGGCTGCCTGTTGCCTCGGATTTTAATGCGCGGTCCCTACCTCGACGACGGCAGCCGAGTCGACCGGTTCATATTCAACGAAGATGTCAGCAGTCCCGACGGCAGCGGCTATCTGTGGGGCAACCCCGCTTACGCCTACGCCTCGGTCCTGATGCGGTCATTCGCCACCAGCGGCTGGCTGGCGGACATCCGGGGTCTGCGTCAGGACGAAGAAGGGGGCGGGTTGGTCAGCGACCTGCCCTCGCTCAGCTTCCCGACCGATTCCTCCGGCGTGATCCCAAGGCCGGTGACCGAGGTGTCGGTCACCGATGCCCTGGAGCGGCAGCTCAGCGAGCTCGGGATGTTGCCGTTGTGCGACTGCAAGGACACGCCGATGGGGGTCTTCGCCAGTGGACAATCGCTGCAGCGACCCCGCAAGTACGATCGGGACGATGTGACGGCGAACGCCAAGATCAGCGCCATGCTCCCCTATATCCTGACCGTCTCGCGATTCGCCCATTACGTGAAGATCATCGCCCGCAGCAAGGTTGGGTCGTTCTCCACCACGGAACAGCTGGAGCGGATCCTGCGCGACTGGATCATGGATTACGTGACTGCCGACCGCGAAGCTTCCACCGAGGTCAAGAGCCGCAAACCGCTCCGGGAAGCCAGCATCCGCGTGCAACCCGACCCGGCCAAACCGGGAGCGTACTACTGTATCATGCGGCTCGCACCCCACTACGAACTCGACGAAATGGTCGGCAGTGTCCGGCTGCAAACACGTTTGGCGGGTGTCTGATACGAATCAAGGACTCGCCCGCTCAAGGCTCTCGAACCAGGATTGAAGCGAAACATGACTACCGCTCCGATGGATCTGTACCGCGCCGGCGAGCTCGACGAGGCGATGGCGCGATGTCTGGAGTTGGTCAAGGCGCAGCCGGCCGATACCGGACTCCGTTTCCAACTCGCCGAATTGGCCTGCATCGCCGGTGACTTGGAACGCGCCGACCGGCAGCTGGAGACGGTTTCGACGCAAGACACCGAGGCGGCGGTCGGCGCGGCCCTGTTTCGCCAACTCGTTCGCGCCGAACTGGCGCGTCGTGAATGTTTTTCCCAAGGTCGCGTTCCCGAATTGATCGGTGCCCCCGCCCCCGCGGTCGAGTCCCGCCTGCGCGCCTTGGCATCGTTGCGTGCCGGCGAGCTGGAGGAGGCGGCCAAACTGATCCGTGACGCCGACGAATCGGCCGAGGTTGTCTCCGTGCAGGTCAATGGCAAGCCGGTGACGCAGCTTCGCGACCTGGACGATCTGCTCGCCCCGATCCTGGAAGTCCACACCTCCAACGGCAAGTATTTTTGGATCGACTGGAACCAGATCGTCACGTTGGAAGTCCATCCTCCCAAACGCCCCCTCGATCTGCTCTGGCGTCAAGCCACGCTGTCGATCGAATCGGGACCGGATGGGGAAGTCTTCCTGCCGGCGATCTATCACGAGCCGGTTGAGGGAGGTTCGCCCGACGCCAGCTTGCGGCTCGGCCGCAGTACCGACTGGGTCGACATCGGTCAGGGGATCGTTCGGGGTCGGGGCCAGCGAATGCTGTTGGTCGGCGAGGAGGACTTGCCCTTCATGGAACTGGCGTCGATCGCGGGAGAGGAGTAGTCGAGAATGTCCCGCCCCGCGCACGATCAGCCATTGATCCCCAGCGTTCTCGACCGGTTGATCGATCTGGAACCGGACCGCCGCAGCGAGTCACCGCTGAACCGAACTCAAGTACTGCAGCAGATGAAACAGAGCGTCGGCCGCGACCTGCAGAATCTGCTCAACACCCGTTGCCGCGCCACCGGCTGGCCGGAGGGGCTGCAGCAGCTTCGCCAGTCCCTGATGGCCTATGGCATCCCTGATTGTGTCGGCATCAATACCGGATCGCGGGAGCAGCAGGAGGATTTGCGGCGGATGATTCAACATGCCGTCGAGTCGTTCGAGCCACGGTTGACCAACATCCGGGTGTCGGTTGCTGACACCGACGACGCCGCCGATCGTACGTTACGGTTTCGCATCGATGCGCTGCTGAAGATCGACCCCGCTCCCGAGCCGGTTGTCTACGACAGCCGCTTGGACGCGACCAACGGTGATTTCTCTGTCCAAGGATTGCGCCGGTGACCGATCGTTTACTGCCTTACTACAACCGGGAACTGGAATACCTGCGGCGGGTCGGAGCGGAGTTCGCCCGCGAGCATCCCAAGATCGCCGGCCGGTTGCGGTTGGGAGACGACCTCTCCGAAGATCCCCATGTGTCACGGATCATCGAAGCCTTTGCGCTTCTGGCGGCACGTACCCGGCTGAAGATCGACGACGATTTTCCTGAAATCACTCACGCCCTGCTCGGTGTTCTCTATCCGCACTACCTCGCCCCGATCCCCTCGACCGCGATCGTCGAGTTCGCGCTCGATCATCGCCAGGCAGAGTTGGTCGGCGGCTATCAGATCGACGCGGGACAGGCGGTGGAGACCGAATCGACCGAGGATGGCAGCTGCCAGTTTCGCACTGCCTATCCCGTCAAGCTGTTGCCGCTGCGGGTGGCGGCGGCGTCCTATAAAGGCCAACCATTCCAGTCCCCTCCCACACCGGCGGCGGCCAAAGCGGAATCGGTCGTCCATGTGCAGCTGAAGAGTTACCGCGCGTCGGTCCCGATCAGCGCGATGGACCTCCGATCCCTCCGCTTCTTCATCCGCGGCTTGTCGCGTTCCGCGATGGATCTGTATGAATTGGTTCACTCCGGGACGGTGGAGGTGCTGCTTGCCCGTTCACCGAACGATCCCCAGCCGCTGCGGCTGGCCGCCGACACGATTCACCCGGTCGGGTTTGCTGAATCGGAGAGCTTGCTGCCGGCGGAACCGAGAACCTTTGGCGGCTATCGTCTGCTGACCGAGTACTTCGCCGCCCCGGAAAAGTTTCTGTTCTTTGATGTCGCTCCCATCGATCCCGGGCGGCTGGAGGGTTTTGGAGAAGAGCTCCACGTTTACCTGTTGATCAATCGACACGTGGGAGATGTCGAACCGTTTGTCGCCGCCGACACGATCCGTCTCGGGTGCACGCCGATGGTCAACCTGTTTGAACATCGAGCCGAACCGATTCGGGTGACCCATGAAGCGACCGAGTACCGCATCGTCCCTGATGTCCGCCAGCCGCGGGCCTTTGAAGTCCATTCGGTCACCGCCGTGACCGCCCTCGATTCGGACCGGGAGGAGACGGTCTATCATCCGTTTTATTCCGTGCGTCACGCCGGGCAGCGGCAGCATCGTCGGGGCTTCTATCATCTTCACCGGCGGGAAGCCGAGCGAAGCGGCGGGGCCGCTGACCGAGCGTCCGATCTGTTTCTATCGCTGGTCGATCTCGACTTCGAACCCAGCGCACCGCAAGGGACGGTGCTCGACGTCCGGACACGCTGCACCAGCCGCAACCTCCCATCGCGACTGGAATTTGGCAGCGGCCGCCCCAGGCTGCAGCTCGTCCAAGGAGGCCCGCTCGAGCCGCCCCGCTGTGTCACCCAGCCCCGTTCCACAATCCGCCCGCCGCTCGGAAAAGGAACCTATTGGCGGCTGATCAGCCACCTCTCCCTGGGACACCTCTCCCTGTTCGATCAACGCGAAGGGGCGACCGCCCTTCGAGAGATCCTCAGCCTGTACGACTTCCTTCAAAGCGGTGATTCCCGGCAACGGATCGACGCCTTGCGCTCGGTCCGGTACGAACCGGGCGTTGCCCGATGCCCGGCCGGACCGGCAGGCCCCACCTTTTGCCGCGGGTTCGACCTCGACGTTCTGATTGACGAGGACCGGCTCAGCAGCGGCGGCGCCTTCCTGTTCGGCGCGGTCCTCGAACAGTTCCTGGCGATCTACGCCACCATCAATTCGTTCACGCGAACCACCCTTCACAGCACGCTCCGCGACCAACCGATCATCCGATGGCCAGCCCGCTCGGGAAGACAAACGCTTCTGTGATCGATCGGCTGCTCCGCCAGCCGCATCGCTTCGCATTTTTTCAAGCCATTCGGCTTCTGCTCGCCAGCGGCGGGGCGGCGAGGCTCGGCGCCCCCGGCGGTGAGTTGGGTGGGATGAGCAACGTCCACGAAGAACCGATCCGATTCCACTCCCTCCCGGCGCTCGAGTTTCCCCCAGCCGAAATCGTCTCGATTGACGCCCCCGCCTCCGGTCCCAATTCGGAAGAAATCCCGCTCGAAGTGAAGGTCGCGTTTTGGGGACTCATCGGACCGGCCGCCGCGCTGCCGAACCATTACACCCAAACGGTGATCGATCGGAGCCGTCACAAAGACTACGCGCTGCGTGACTTTCTCGACCTGTTCGCCCACCGCCAGTTGTCGTTCTTCTATCGCGGCTGGGAAAAACACTACGTCGCCGCCGGTTTTGAAAGAGCGGCGAAGCAGGGGCGAGCCTCCGACGACCCGCTTCGCGATGCCTTGCTGGCGATCATTGGTCGGGGCGTCTCCAGCGTCCAGGATCGGTTGGAGGTGACCGACGACACCTGCATCTATTACGGCGGAGCGTTTGTCGATCGGCCCTGTGCCGAGTCGCTGAGACAAATCGTGGAGGACGCCCTGGAGCTGCCGACTAAAATCTTGTCGCTGTTCGGTCAGTGGCTGCTGCTGCCGGAATCAGAACGCTCACGGATGGGGGCGATCGATGGGCACTCGCGATTGGGAACCGATACCATGTTGGGCGAGCGGACCTGGGACCCGACATCCAAGTTTCGAATTCGCCTCGGCCCGGTCGGCTGGCACGACTTTCAACGATTGATGCCGACCGGCCCCGACTTGGTGCCGATTTGCCAACTGATCCGCAGCTACGTCGGATGCGAGTTCGCCTTTGACCTGCAGCTGATCTTGTTGGCAGACCAGATCCCGCCCTGTCACCTCAACAGCGATGGTGACGCGGTCGATCCCCACCTGGGATGGAACACCTGGCTTTGCAGCCGACCGCCGAGTCACGATAGCCAGGAGGCTGTGTTTCATCACGACGGGGCGCCGCTCGGCACCGCTGATCTCCCTTGACACCGGTCCCCCTGCGTGCGCGATAAGCTATTGTTCGGCGCCATTTCCGTTCCCCTCCCGACCCAGCTGCCTTGCTATGACCCAAGTCAATCTCAAAGAACTCGTCGGACGGCTCGACGACACCTGTCGCTCAGCGCTCGAAGCCGCCGCCGGGTTGTGCCTCTCGCGGACCAACTACAACATCGAGATCGAGCATTGGCTGCTGAAACTTATCGAGAACGACCGCAGCGACCTGACGATCGCGGCCAAAGCTTCGGGGGTCAACCTCGACAAACTGACCGCTGATTTGAACCGCGCCATCGATCGATTCAAAACAGGCAATGGACGCCCCCCGGCACTCTCCCCCAACGTCGTCGACCTGATCCGAGAAGCCTGGTTGTTCGGTTCCATCGACCACGGTGTGGCCAAGGTTCGCTCGGGGCATGTGTTGGTTGCCCTGCTGACCGCCTCAACCCTGCGCTCTTTGGCCCGCGACGCCTCGGACCAGTTCGAACTGGTCAACGGTGACGCGATCGCGCGGGACTTCGGGGCGGTGCTGGCCGACTCCGAAGAGGCCCACGTGCCGATGGCCACCGGCGCCGCGGCGCCGGCTCCCGGCGACGCCGCATCGGGTCGCGGACCGACCAAGACGCCGTCGCTCGACCAGTTCACCGTCGACCTGACCGCCCGAGCGGCCGCTGGCGAGATCGATCCGGTGCTCGGCCGCGATCCCGAAATCCGCCAGATCATGGACATCCTGACCCGGCGGCGGCAAAACAATCCAATCCTGACCGGCGAAGCAGGAGTCGGAAAGACGGCGGTGGTCGAAGGCTTCGCCCTCCGCGTCGCCGCGGGCGATGTTCCCCCCTCCCTCCGCGATATCCGCCTCCGATCACTCGACCTCGGCCTGTTGCAAGCCGGGGCCGGAATGAAAGGCGAGTTCGAAAACCGCCTCAAGGGGGTCATTGATGAAGTCAAAGCCTCCCCCACCCCAATCATCCTGTTCATCGACGAAGCCCACACGATGATCGGTGCTGGAGGCCAGGCTGGTCAGGGAGATGCCGCGAATCTGCTCAAACCAGCCCTGGCCCGCGGCGAACTTCGCACCATCGCCGCCACCACCTGGGCAGAATACAAGAAATACTTCGAGAAAGACGCGGCACTGACACGGCGGTTCCAAACCGTCAAAGTCGACGAACCCGATGAATCGACCGCCGTCGAAATGATGCGGGGACTGGTCAGTACCCTCGAATCACACCATCAGGTGCGGATCATGAACGAAGCGGTGATCGACGCCGTCAAGCTCTCCAAACGCTACATCAGCGGTCGCCAGCTTCCCGACAAGTCCGTCAGCCTGCTCGATACGACCTGCGCCCGCATCGGGTTGAGCCAAAGCGCCACGCCCCCCGCGATCGAAGATGCCCAACGACGGATCGACCAGCTCAAGATCTCCATCAAGATCCTGCGGCGGGAACAGCAAACCGGCGCTGATCACGCCGAGACGATCGAAGAAACCAAAAAGGACCTGGAAGAGGCCGAGGCGACGATCGAGCGTCTAAACCAGCAATGGGAGCAGGAGCAGGAACTGGTCGGCCGCATCCAAGAGCTGAGAGAAAAACTGAGCGTCGACACCGAGGCGGACAACGCGGCAACGCCGGTCGACAGAGCCGCGCCCAACGCAGCGGCACCCAACGCAGCGGGCAACGCCGACGGCACGGCAACGCAACCAGCCTCCTCTGCTGGGAATCCGTCCGACGCCGCCGCGAGCACTGCCACGGCCGAGCCCAGCATCACCGCCCCCGCTGCCAACGCCGCAGCGCCGACGGAGGCCGAACTGGACCAGTGGAGGGGTGAGCTGACGACGGCGGAACAGCAGCTGCGGGATCTTCAAGGCGAGACGCCGCTGATGTTTCCCTGCGTCGACGCCGCCGCGGTCGCCCACACCGTCGCCGCCTGGACCGGGATCCCGGTGGGACGGATGGTCAGCAACGAAATCCACACCGTGCTGCGGCTGAAAGAGCTGATGGAGGATTCGATTGTCGGCCAGTCCCATGCCCTGGAACGAATTTCCCAGAGCATCCGCACCAGCCGCGCCGGGCTCCGCGATCCGAAAACGCCGATCGGCGTTTTCCTGTTGGCCGGGACCAGCGGTGTCGGCAAAACCGAAACCGCGATCACGCTGGCCAACCTGCTCTACGGTGGTGAGCAGAACATGACCACGATCAACATGTCCGAGTTCAAGGAGGAGCACAAAGTCTCGTTGCTGATGGGATCGCCTCCCGGCTACGTCGGCTACGGCGAAGGCGGGGTGCTCACCGAAGCGGTCCGCCGCAAACCCTACTCGGTGGTGCTGCTTGATGAGATGGAGAAGGCCCACCCGGGGGTCCAAGACATCTTCTACCAAGTCTTCGACAAGGGGCAGATGAAGGATGGCGAAGGCCGTGACATCGATTTCAAGAATACGGTGATCATCATGACCACCAACGCGGGGACCGAACTGATCAAAAGCATCTGCAGCGACCCCGACACAACGCCCGATCCGGACGGATTTATCGAAACAGTCTTCCCCGAGTTGCTCAAGACCTTCAAACCAGCCTTTCTGGGACGCCTTAGCATCGTCCCCTTCTATCCGCTCAGCGATGATGTGATGAGCAACATCATCCGGCTCAAACTCGGCAAGGTCGCTGATCGGGTCGCCGAGAGCTACGGCGCCCGCTTCTCCTATACCGATGACACCGTCGATGCCATTCGGGCAAGATGTACCGAAGTCGATACCGGGGCGCGAAACGTCGACCACATCCTCAACCGCACCATGCTCCCGGAACTCTCGGCGCAGATCCTCGCCGATCTGGCGGAAGGGAAATCGATCGCCGAGGTCGCAGTCGAATGCAAACAGAGCCAATTCAACTACCGCGTCCAAGCGGCCGATGCCTAAGCGAAGGATCGTGCGGAAAAAAAGTGTCCGGTACCTTTTGCGAGGGACTCGCCCTCCGGGTCCCTTGCACAAAAGGTCCCTCGCACAAAGGGCACCGGACACCGATTGGATGCATCCTGCGACCGCATCGCTTAGACTACAGGGGTTCCGGAAATGCCCCTGGTGGAAACATGTCGATACGATGAATGGATTGAGGCACTCGCCGTCGGACCGATTCGGCCGCGCGGTTCGCTCCTTGATGGGGTTGGCCATTGCGGCACTGTGCGGCATCGGGCACGTTCCGACCCCGGCACGGGCAGACGATCCAGCGGTTGCCGATGCCGACGGTGCCACGGTGAGCCGGGGGGTGGACGAGGACTTTCGCACCGTCCAAGAAACGGTCGAAACGTACTGCCTTGACTGTCACAATCGCGGGGACGCTTCCGGAGAACTCGATCTGGAGTCGTTGTCCCTCGACGCAACACTCGCTGGTGATCCAGACTGGGACACGAGCGAGTGGGAAGGGATGCTGCGGCGGTTGCAAGGGCGTCAGATGCCGCCACCGGAGGCGTTCCGACCGAGCGAGGCGGAGTATACCGAGATCGTCGCCGCGATCGATCGAGTGCTCGATCGTCATGCCCAATCGTCGCCACGGCCCGGACGTACCAACTCGGTTCGGCGGCTAACCCGGGCCGAGTACCGCAATGCCATCCGCGACCTGCTGGCCGTCGACATCGATGTGGAATCACTGTTGCCCCCCGATCCCTCGGCCCATGGCTTTGACAACATCACCGTCGCGGAACTGTCTCCCACGCTACTGAATCGATACATCGCGGCGGCGGAGAAGATCAGCCGGCTCGCCGTTGGCCGACTGCCGAGCGGACCGACGGGAGTGACCGTCCGGGTTCCCGCCGATCAAACCCAAGAGGGGCATGTGGAGGGATTGCCGTTGGGAACCCGTGGTGGAGCGGTGGTGAAACACACGTTTCCACGAGACGGCGAGTACGAAGTCCAGCTTCGCTTGACGCGCGACCGAGACGAACGCGTGGAAGGCTTGCATGAGTCGCATCATCTTGACGTGCTACTCGATCGCCGGCCGGTGCACCAGTTCACCGTTGAGCCCCCCCCGGGCGGAAAGGACTTCACCCAAGTCGATGCACACCTGCAAACACGGATCTCGGTAACCGCAGGGCCCCATCACGTCGGTGTGACGTTTCCGCGCAAGTCATCGCCGCTGCTGGAAACGAAACGGCAACCGTTCCACGCCCGATACAATCGACACCGGCATCCGCGATTGAACCCAGCAATCTTCGAAATCTCGATCGTCGGACCGTTTGAATCCGATGGTCCCGGCCAGACGCCGAGTCGCGAACGGATCTTCGTCTCGGCGCCACAGAGCGAAGACGAGGAGACAGCGTGTGCCGAGGATATTTGCTCGCATTTGATGCGCCTCGCCTATCGCCGGCCGATTACCCCTGAGGATCTTCAGGTGCCCATGGCGTTTTTCGAAGCGGCGCGGCGCGACTTTGGATTCGAAGCCAGCATCGAATCCGCCTTGTCATCGATCCTCGTCAATCCCCACTTTCTGTTCCGCGTGGAGCAAGATCCGCCGGATTCGGAATCGGGTGACGTCTACCAGATCAGTGACTTGGAGCTGGCCTCTCGAATGTCATTCTTTCTGTGGAGCAGTCTTCCCGATGATGAATTGTTGTCGCTCGCCGAAGCTGGCCGCTTGAGCGACGAGGAAACACTTGCGACACAGGTCCGCCGCATGCTTCGCGACGAACGATCCGAGTCGCTGGTGAAGAATTTCGCGAGCCAGTGGCTGTACCTTCGCAATCTCGATTCAATCACGCCCGATCTCAGGTTGTTCCCCGATTTTGACGACAACCTGCGAGAGGCGTTTCGCAGTGAGACCGAATGGCTGTTCCGCAGTGTTCTGCAAGATGATCGTGGTGTGCTCGACTTGATCCGCACCGATCATGCTTACCTCAACGAGCGTTTGGCCAAACACTATGGCGTGCCTCATGTCTACGGCAGCCATTTTCGCCGCGTCGAGTTGCCGCCGGAAGGCCGTCGCGGGGGGCTGTTGCGTCAGGGCAGCATCCTGTTGGTCACGTCCTATTCCACGCGGACGTCGCCGACGGTGCGCGGCAGTTGGGTGCTGGAGAACATCTTTGGGACGCCGCCCCCACCCCCGCCCCCAAACGTGCCGAGTCTGGAAGAAAAAAAGACGTTCACCGACCTGTCGGTGCGAGAACGATTGGCGGCCCATCGCGAGGACCCGGCCTGCGCGAGTTGCCACCGCTTGATGGACCCGGTCGGATTCGCACTGGAGAATTTTGATGCCGTGGGTCGTTGGCGAACATCGGAACATGGAGAACCGCTGGATGCCTCCGGGGCGCTTCCCGATGGGACAACGATCGAGGGGATCGAAGAACTGGAGGAAGGGATCCTCGGGCGACCGGAAATGTTCGTCGGCACGTTGGTTGAAAAGCTGTTGACGTTCGCTCTTGGCCGCGGGATCGAACCGGACGATGGTCCGGCGGTCCGCCAAATCGTCCGCCGCGCCGCGGACGACGACTATCGGTTTTCGACCCTGATCGAAGCCATCGTTTCGAGTCCACCGTTTCAGATGAGGAGTATGCCGTGATCGGTTTAAAAAAGGCACTACCGAGGCGAACGTTGCTACGGGGCGCGGGCACCGCCATCGCCCTTCCGCTGCTCGACGCGATGATCCCAGCCGCTGCCAAGGCATCTGAATCCCCCGCAACAAGCCAGAACCTGCGGCGTATCGGTTACGTGTTCATGCCGATGGGCTACAACCCCACGCAGTGGACCCCCAAAGGCGAGTCACTCGATGATTTACCCCCCAGCCTAGCTCCGCTCAATGCGGTCAAGGATCAGGTCGCCGTGTTCACCGGCATGGACCTCCAGAATGCCTACCCCGGATCCCACGCCACATCCAATTCCGCCTTTCTCAGCGCGGCCAGCGCCAAGCAAACCGAGAGTTCCGACTATTACCTCGGAACCACCGTGGATCAGCTCGCCGCCAAGCGGATTGGTCGGCACACGCAGTTGCCTTCACTGGAACTGTCCATGGACCGGTTGGAAACGGTCGGGCAATGTGACAATGGGTACGCCTGTGTCTATCAAAACAACCTTTCCTGGTCCTCGCCGACTACCCCATTGCCGGCCGAAGCGCATCCCCGAATTGTTTTCGAAATGCTGTTCGGCGAGGGAGGAACGGCTGAAGATCGGCGAGCGGCCCTCCGGAAACGGGCGAGTCTGCTCGATTCGATCACGTCGGAAATGAAACGGTTGCAAACGCAATTGGGCGCCGGCGACCGGAACAAAGTCAGCGATTACTTGGAAAGTATCCGGGAGGTCGAACGACGAATCCGGCAAGCCGAGCTGACATCCCGCGACAATCCGCTTCCCGATCTCGACCGGCCCGTCGGTGTGCCGCCGGAATACGCGGAACATGCCCGGCTGATGTTCGAACTGCAACGTCTGGCATTCCTTGGCGACGTCACGCGGGTGATCTCGTTCCAGCTGGCCCGTGAAGCAAGCACGCGTACCTATCCCGAAATCGGAGTGCCGGAACCACACCACCCCATTACCCATCATGGGAATGACCCCGAGAAACTCGAGAAGGTCGCCAAGGTCAACCGCTTCCATGTCTCACTGTTCGCCGAGTTCCTCGAAAAGCTGCGCGACACCCCGGAGGCTGATGGTACGCTGCTCGACCATTCATTGCTGCTGTACGGTAGCGGCATGGGCGACCCCGACGCGCACGATCACAGCAACCTTCCGATTCTGGTCGCCGGCGGGGCAGCCGGACGGATGCGTGGCGGACGACACATCGCCTACGCGCAACCCACACCGCTCGCCAACCTGCACCTCACGCTGCTGAACAAGGTTGGTGTTCCAATGGATACATTCGCCGACAGCGACGGGACCGTCGATGAACTGTTCGATCCGGTAACGCTGTGAATGCGCCTCGTACGTCGTCGCAGAAGCCGCAAAGGCTTTTCGATATCAGGAACTCGCCGATGCACCGCAAAGCAATCGCCAGCTTTACCTTACTCGCCCTGTTCACGTACCCGGTAGACGCAGACGACGCGGCCGACCGCCGTCGGCCCCGCAGCGTCGTGGAAACCAAGACGCCGCTGGCCGATGCGGCGGAACAGCGTCGTTGGGAGGAGATGAGCGAGACGCTCCAGGCCGGGGCCGACCCTGACGCGCCGCAAGCGGATGGGATGACGGCGCTCCACTGGGCCGCCCAGCACGACCATGCCCATGCGGCCGAACAGTTGCTCGCCGCTGGCGCGGAGTCGAACACGACAACCCATTACGGAATCCCGCCCTTGGCAATCGCGTGTCGCAACGGCAATGAATCGCTGGTTCGGCATTTACTCGATGGTGGGGCTGATGAGCAAGCTGCCGTGCCCGGCGGAGAGACAATGCTGATGATCGCCTCACGCACAGGACGACTGGGACCGGTCAAGAGGCTGCTGGCACATGGGGCCGATCCCAACGCCCGGCAGCGGGAAGGTCAAACCGCGTTGATGTGGGCTGCCGCCGCCGGCCATGCAGACGTGGTCGATGCCCTGCTCACGGCCGGGGCAGATGTCCATCGAACGCTGAAGTCAGGGATGAATGCGATGATGTTTGCCGTCCGCAACGGTCGCGTCGACGTGGTCAAGACGCTGCTGGCCGCCGGCATCGATGTGAACGACACGATCGAACCAGAAAACAATCCAAAAGGCAGGGACCCGCGGCGAGGGATGTCGCCGTTGATGTTTGCTTTGGAGAACGGGCATTTCGAGTTGGCTGCGATGTTGGTCAACGAGGGCGCCGACCCGAATGACCAGCGGAGCCGCTACGCGCCGCTGCACGCATTGACTTGGGTCCGCAAGGCGAATCGGGGCGAAGGGATCGACGGTGACCCTGTTCCGCGCGGAAGTGGCGACCTGAGCAGCCTGCAGTTCGCGCGATGGTTGGTGGATCAAGGCGCCGATGTCAACCTGCGACTCGATCGGGGCAAGGTTGGCGGCAAAGCGAAATTGAACCACCGGGGGGCAACTCCGTTTCTAATGGCGGCCAAGACCGCCGACTTGCCCTACCTGCAACTCCTCGTCGAATTGGGGGCCGATCCGATGACCCCGAACCACGATGGATGTACGCCGATGCTGGCCGCCGCTGGGATCGGTGTCACCGCGGTCAACGAAGAGGCCGGGACCGAGCCGGAGGTGCTCTCGACCGTCTCCTATCTCGCCGAATTAGGAGCAGAGCTCAATACAGTCGATGATAACGGCGAGACCGTCATGCATGGCGCGGCCTATCGAAGCTATCCACAGGTCGCTTCCCTGCTGCACGAACTCGGAGCCGATCCCCATATTTGGCACCGAGCAAATCAACACGGCTGGACACCCCACCTGATCGCCCAAGGTTACCGGCCGGGGTCGTTCAAGCCGTCGCCCGAAATGATCGCGGTGATCGAAACGGCCCTCATCGACAGCGGGATTGAACCACCGGAAATCGCCGCCCGTGGCTCCCAGCCCAAAGTGGACGTCTGGGCCAAACCAGAACCCAAGGAAGGCGAGTCCGATTCGCAATCAGCGAAAGATCAGCGGTGACCTCACGCCCATGGGCGCAGAAAAAGGGGTCAGGACTGAATGCGACGCGGTTAAGCCGTAAGGCTTTTATGCCGCTGATTTTCTGGCGGCGTGCCGCGGCTTGTTCATTAGCTTGAACCGTTTCGGGGACGAAGTTTCAGCGTTGTTGATGCCGCACAACACCGCCGTGTAACGAACCGTTCCGCGGAACCAGTCCAGCCTCTATGGCGGTCGGGAACATCGACGCCGTTGGTTAAGTGCCGAAGTTTCCACGGAACGCTGCAAAGTCGAGCAGGTTCACGGTGCCATCGCCGTTGTCGTCCAGTTCATCCAGATAGCCATCGTCGCCCTCCGATTTTCCGAAGGTCCCGCGGAAGGCGGCAAAGTCCAGCAAGTCAACGGTGCCATTCCCGTCATGGTCCCCGTATTTGCGGTAAAACTGATCCACGTCCTCGGTACCAAAGACGAAGTCGTCACCCGAGACCCCGTCGCCGTTTCCGTCAAGCGACATTCCAAACGACGTGACCAGCGACGCATCAATTCGAAGCTCATAGCGGCCATCGGCCAACGATCCCCCATCGGTCACCGTCGGCCCGGCGAGGAACGTAAAATCCACGACCGTCTTTCCGTCCATCTCGGTGATCACCGGCACATCCTCGGCCTCCTCACCCGTGTCCACGTTGATGAACTGGAAGGGATCTCCCGAGCCTTCGTCAATGTCGACGACACGATTGAACGTGACCGTGACCGTCTTGACCGATGATCGCTGCGCATCCCCGTTGTTGATCACGACGCTTTCCACTTCGGGCTTGGGGTCTACGACATTCCCAAAGTCGACCTCCGCGAACTCGTCTCCGGCGTCGACCAACACGTCATGCAGTCCGCCACCGGCCGCAGAGCTCGCCACCACGAACGTGTCCATCAATCCGTTCGTATCACCTGGTACGAGATTCGCCGAATCCGAACTGAACCCGACCGCGTTTCCGTCACCAGAAATCGCCGGTCTCCAGGCCAGCGTTCCCGACGGCGCTTCCGCGCCGTCGTCGGCGACACTCATTCTCTGCACCGTGGCGGTGGCAACGTCGAACAGGAACACGTCCGGTGAATCGTTGGTGTCACCGGGCACGAGGTTGCTCGCGTGGGAGTAAAAGGCGATCTTCTGGCCGTCGTGGCTGATCGCCGGATCCCAACTGCCGCTGTCCCCCTGGGTCGCATCATCGGCGCGGCTAACCAGCGTTGAGACTCCGGTGCTGTCGTCATAGACGAAAACGTCAGCGATGTTGTTGGTGTCCTCCGGGGAAATCTGGTCTGAGGTCGAGACGTACGCCACAAACTGGCCGTTGCCGCTGATCATCGGGGTCGTTGACGACGCCGGGCCTTCGATTTCACCGCCGGATGCCGTCAAACTGATCCGCTTCGTGGTGCCGTTTTGACGGTCCCGCACGAATACATCGAAGCGGTCATTGGTGTCATCGGCGACCAGATCGCCCGCGCCGGAGGAGAACGCCACATACCGGCCGTCGCCGCTGACCGAGGCGTGCTGGGACGACCCGCTGCCGGAACTGCCACCGGCAGCGACGCTGACCAGCTCGATTTCATCCGTCTCCAGATCATAGAGAAACACATCTTTTTGACCGTTGTTGTCGTTGCTGACCAAGTTATCGGCCGCCGACTCAAAGACAACGTACCGACCGTCACGGCTGATCCGCGGAGCTTCACTCGGGCCGCCTGCCTCCGTCCCGTCACTCGCCACGCTAATCCGGCGAAGTGGATCCGTGGCTGCATCGCGATCGTAAACGAAGATGTCGGTGGAACGATTCGTGTCACTGGCAACCAGATTGCTCGCGTCCGACTGAAAAACGACGAACCGCCCATCACCACTGATGGACGAGGCGTTGGTGTGGTCGTTTCCTTCCTCCCCGCCATTGGACACGCTCACCCGTTCAATCTGGCCCGTCACCCGGTCGCGGACGAACAGATCGGCAAATGTATTGTTGATGCCGTCAACGATATTCGTCGCATCGGAGGCAAACGTCACGAACTGGCCGTCAAAGCTGAGTGACGGAAATGCAGCGATTCCGTTCAGCTCTGATCCATCATTTGCGACTGAGACACGCTCGATCTCGCTGATTGAGATCGTCGGAAATGTGGATTCCCACCCCGCCTGTGGAATCTGGCCGACACGGTAAGCTCCGGGCACCAGATCGATGAAGGCGTAGGTGCCGCTCTCGTCCTGCGGCGTACTCGAATCATCCGCCGCCGTCACCGTCGTCGGCTCCCCATCGTCGAACTGGTCGTTGCCGTTGGCGTCGAGATAAAGGGTCCAACCCTCCAGTCCTGGCTCGGACTCGTCTCGCACCGCGTCGGAGTCAAGGTCGTGCCACACGGCTCCCCGGATCTCAGCAAACGCCCCGAGCTCCACGGTGTGATCCTCCACCTCGCCATCGTCGGCCAGACCGGTCGGATTCAGATTCCCGGCGGTGCTGAGTCGAAAGCGGCTGAACGTCACGCCGGCAACGACGTTGCTCTCAACGCTCTGAGCAATGGTGAACGAAAGCGTCTGGATTCCGTCAGACGAACCCAGATCGAAACTGGTAAAAATCTGTTCGCCGGGGTCATCCCAGTCCCCGTCCTGGTTGAAGTCGATCCACGCATCGAGAAAGTTCCCGTTTGGATCGGCGTTTTGAAGGTTGACCTTCACGTCCCCTTCAACGTCGTTGTGAGCCGAAAAGTAGACGACATCTTCGACGAATTGGATCCCATCCTCGTCGTTCGTGTCACCAGCCAGGTCGTCACCGTCGCTCACTGCCGAGGGTTGACCATCGGCTTCCAGATCCCGCTCCGGTCCCAACGTTGGTCCGACCGCAACATGTCGCGCCCCGTCGTCGTCAATCAGCGTCGGGTACGGCAGCGGCGCGTCGCCCAAATCCATCGTCGCTGGAGCTGGGTCGTCATCAGTGACGTCGATCGAACCGTCGATCGAAACGTAGTCAAGTTCCTCGTGACCGATCTGATACTTGGCGACAAATCCGGGTGTAAAGTCGCCCGATATCAAAACCTGATTATCCGACGGAAATTCCAACCCTCCAAAGACGCGATCCGGCGCCGGCAATCCCTCCTGCACGATGAACTCACCGTCGGGGGAAAACAGCTGGAACCCGGCCAGTCCATCGACCAACCCCGCGGCGACGATCCTCCCGTCCCCAAGGATTCCGATCCGCTTGTCCCTTTCAGTGATCCCGAGCGTGGGCTCGAATGCAACCCCGGCATCGCCGAATCCGGAATCAACCGTACCGTCGTCGTGATAACGAACGACGACCAGTTCATGGACGGGCGGGAATATTCCCACTTCAGAGGACTGGCCAATGACCAGGACTTTGCCATCTTCGGCAACCGTTACGCCGCTGCCCTGATCGTAATCGCCGTCCAGATCGGTCTGCGCAAATCCGTCGGCCCCGAACGATGGGTCGGGCGAACCATCGGCGAGCAACCGGCCTACGATGATCCGCGAATCAAAATTGCCCCCCCGCACCGTTCCCGCCACCACAATCTCGCCGTCCGCTTGCAACTCCACATCCCACGCTCGATCAGCAAGACCAAAATCGTGAACGAACCACCCGCTCGTTGCGAATGCGGTATCCACACTGCCATCGCTGTTCAGTCGCAGCACCCCCAAATCGCCCCCGAAGCCACCGACGACAACGATCTTGCCGTCCGCTTGCAAGGACAACTCGGTCATCTCATCGATCTGGTCTGGGTCAGTCATCAGGACCGAGCCACCGTCGCCGAACGTGGCGTCGAGCGAACCATCCTCCAGCAACCGCACAAAGGCGAGGTCGCGGTCGCCCAGATCGGCGATGTTTCCTCCCATGAGCAGCGAACCGTCAGCCTGCACCGCCATCGCGGTTGGGAAAAATCCGTCCAGTCCGGTTTGGACCTCCAGGGTTCCACCGGCACCGAAGCTGCTGTCGAACGACCCGTCCGGAAGATAGCGGGCCAGGAGAACCCCGCCCGAGACCGAACCGAAAGAGGCGACCAGGAATTTGCCGTCGCTGCGCAGCGCCATCACGGGCGTGCTGTTCGAAACCGAGTCGATCACGCCGTCGCCCCCGCCGAAGCTCGTGTCGAGCCCGGTCGTCGCAGCAACGGGTGTGACCGTTACCGTTTGGGTCCCGTCAGACTCGTCATCGTCCACCGCGTCGACCGGAAAGGTCACCGATGACTCTCCGCCTGGAATCACGACCTGCTCGGGGACGGCAAGTTCCGTCGGATCGTCATTGGTCAGCGTAACGGTCAGCGGCTGGGAAACGTCTTCATCGTTGCGCGACACCGTCGCCGTGGTCGCCGCAGAATCGTCCGCTTCCGAAATCGTCGTCTCGGCAAACGTCAGCGAAAGAGTCGGGACGTCGTCATCGAGCACATCCACCGATGCCGTTCCCGGCGAAAACGCTGCCGGTAGGTCGAATCCCACCAGCCCGGGGTCGCCTTCTGCGTACAGCGATGCCATCAGTTTGCCCGAGGACGTCAATATCGCCGTCTGCAATTGCTCCTGCGTCGGCGAGGATGCCAACGAGAACGTCGCAATGCCGTCATCATCGAAGGTGGTATCCAGCGAACCATCGACATCGAACCGAACAAGCATCATGTCTTCGCTCGCATCTGCCGACGCTTCGGTGCCTCCAATCAGCAGCAGCCGATCGTGTTCATCGACGACCAAGTCCTGAGTAACCGTGTCGGATCCTTCAAGGGCGATGATCCGTCGCCCGTCCTGATGAAAGGTTGTATCCGCCGCACCCTGCTCGGTAATCCTTGCCATGACGGCATGGGGAACGCCGGTTCGTGTGACCGTTCCTGCCAAGACGATTTGATCCGTGCTCGTCAACAACATCTCAAGGATCTTCGGATCCGACGCATCGCTGGAACCCACGGGAATTGAGGCCACACCAATCTCGCCGAAGCCAGCATCAGGAGTTCCATCCGCGTCGAACCGACGCACGGTGAAGGCATATTCTGTGGGCGAATCAAAACCGCTTTTTCCACCCAGCAGGATCGTCCCGTCCGGCTTGACCAAAACTTGGGGGCCGAAGCCGGGGGTCGAGTTGTGCGGCAGGTCGATGGTCACGATGCCGTCGTCTCCGAATTGGGGATCCAAACTTCCATCGGGTTGGAAGCGCGCCAATTGGAATCCCATCGTCGTCGAGTCGCGTCTCCATCCGGCCCCCAAAATCCCACCGTCGGGGGCAATGGCGAGGTCGCGAACCGTGCGGTGTTCGCCAGGAAACTCGACGCGGGTTACCCCACCGTCTCCGAAGGTGGGATCGAGCGACCCGTCGGCCTCGTACCGGGCGACCATCATGTCCAATTTGCTGTCGATTCCCCCATTGGCATAGGCAACCACAACGATCTTGCCGTCGGACTGCAGCTTGATGTCATGGGCGCGCGAAAACGTCGATTCGGAGAAGGTCGTGGTGACGCCTCCATCGCTGCCGAACGAAAGATCAATCGCACCACCGGCGTGATACCGCTCCAAACGCCATCCCGTGGCGTCTCCCGGCGCATCGGCAAACGCGATCACCTTGCCGTCGGGCTGCAGCGCAATGTGAGTGCGAGAGTCACTCCCCGCCGGGGCGAGTCCCAGCTCCGCATGACCGTCGGTGCCAAACGTGGCGTCGACCAATGCAGCACCAGATCCCGCACTTGCCGTGATCGTCACGTCCCCCGTTCCGCCGGCGGTGTTGTCGTCGATCGCATCGATTCCAAACGGTTCCGAACTCAGCTCCCCGGCAGGGATCGTGACCGTCGCTGGAACGTCCAGCTTGCTCGGGTCGCTGCTGCTCAGCGAAACAACCAACTCGTTGCTCGGCTCCGTGTTGCGAGTGACGATCGCTGACGTGGCCCCCACGCCCTCCGCTTCGCTGATCGTCGAGTCCGCAACGGTGATTACCAAACCCGCGACGTCGTCGTCGGTGACCAGAATGTTTGTGGCTGCACTTTCGTGAAGCGATGCGGAAGCGGTGATGGAGACGACTTGCGTTCCATCGGCGAGATCATCTTCCACGGCATCGACGGTGAATGTCACCGATGGCTCACCAGCCGGAATGACGGCCGAATCGGAGACCGTCAACTTCGTGGTGTCGTTGCTGGCAAGTGTCACCGTGACTGGTTCGGTGGTGTCACCGCTGCGAGTGACCGTCGCGGTCGTTGCGGCGGCCCCGGCCGACTCGGAAATTTCGTCCGATGCGAGTTGCAGTGTCAAGACGGGAGCATCATCATCCAAAACGCCGAGGGAGTCCCCGAGATGGACATAATTCACGCTGGAATCGACAGCCGCTGGTGTGACGGTAACGATTTGTGTTCCATCGATGACCGCGTCGTCCACCGCATCAACGGGAAACGTGACAGACGATTCGCCGGCCGGAATGACGACCGGCGTGGAGACCGAGAGCTCACTCGGATCGTCATTCTCCAACGCCACGGTCAGGGATTCCGAAAGATCCTCCACATTGCGGAAGACGGATGCCGAAGTCGCTTCGATCCCCGCACCTTCAGAAACAAAATCATGGGCAAACGTGAGGCTTAGCGTCGGGACCTCGTCATCGAGCACGTCCACGCTCGCAGTCACGAGGGGGAACGGTGCACCGGCCCGAGCTGTGAGGGTTACCGTCTTGGTTCCGTCGGCGAGATTGTCATCCCAGGCATTGATGTCAAAGGTCACCGACGTCTCACCGGCGGGGATCGTGAGAAATCTTGCCGTGGACGCTTCGGAACTATCGGAAGTCACCATCGTGATCGTGCGGTCCTCGGCCTCGATACGATTGATCGTGATCGTTCCCGTCGTCGCTCCTCGTCCATCCGCTTCGGAAATCGATTCGTCGGCGATGACGAACATCATCGTCGCCACGTCGTCGTCGGTAACGTCGAGCGAAGCCGACGCATCGAGATATCCCGATGCGGTAGCGGAGATCATCACAGTTTGAGTCCCGTCGTCCATGTCGTCATCGACCGCATCGATGTCAATGGTTGCCGAAGCAGCACCCACTGGGATCGTGACCGTTGAAGGAACGGTCGCTTCGCTGGTATCCGAACTGACCAGCGTCACCTCCAACGAACTCGACAGATCCCCGTCATTTCTTGTCACCGTCGCCGTCGTCGCCATCGGTCCATCCGCTTCGGAGATCGTCGACGGGGAGGCCGTCAGCGCGAGCGCGAGAATGTCGTCGTCGAGCACGTCCACGGAGGCCACGCCATCGTTGTAGCCGCGCAGGGATGCCGTTGCGGTTACCGTCTGCGTCCCGTCCACAATCATGTCGTCGACCGCGTCGACGGCGAAGGTCACCGAAGACATATCGGCAGGAATCGTGATCTCGGCGGGCATGGCGATTTCGGTGGTGTCACCGCTGGTCAGGGATACGACCAAAGGCTCGCTCAGATCGACGTCGTTCCGGCTCAGGGTCGCTGTCGCTGCCCCCGCACCCGCCGCCTCAGAAAATGCGGACGGTGCGATCGCCAACGAAAGTGCCGAGTCATTGTCCAGAAACTCAATCGACGCGGTTGTGCTGGGATGTGGCGGCGCCGACGCCGTAACCACCACCGTTCGAGTTCCGTAGGCTAATTCATCGTCCACCGCATCAAGATTGAACGTGGCAGTTACTTCGCCCGCAGGAATCGTCACCGAGTCGGGAACGATCAATGCGTCAGGTTCACTGCTGACCAGCGTCACTGTCAGTGAATCGGAAGGGTCATTGTGACGAGTCAGGGTTGCGACCGAAGCCGCCAATCCCTCCGACTCTGAAACGGTATTGTCGGCGAATGCCAAGGTTAGAATGTCGTCATCGGTGACATCCAACGTGGCGCGGGCACGCAATTCATACGCGTCGGCGGACGCTGTAAAATTGGCGGTCTGTGTGCCATCGATGATATCGTCGTCAATGGCATCGATCGGAAATATCACCGAAGATTCACCGGCGGCGATGACGACCGTGCTCGGTGCCACCGATTCACTGCGATCGAAACTCACGATCTCGATCGTGCGATCTTCCGTTGGCGTCCAGTTGAGCGATATCGTCCCTGTTGTCGCCCCTGGACCAGCCCCTTCCGAGACCGACTCGTCCGCAATCACAAACGTCATCCGCGGTTTATCGTCGTTATCGACGTACAAAGCAGCCGTGGCATCAGGAAACCCCGATGCCGTGGCCGAAAGGGACACGGACGTGCTGGGACCGTACAGATCGTCATCCACGGCATCGACGTTGAATGTGGCTGCATCGGATCCGGTCGGAATGGTGACCGACGTGGGAATGGTCACCTTCTCCGAACTGCTGCTGAGCATCACCACCAGCGGCTCATTCGAGTCCGTGTTCCGAGAAACTGTAGCCGTGGTCGCGGCCGGACCGTCCGCCTCCGAAATCCGCCTGTCGGCAAGCTCCAAAACGAGCGTAGCAACATCGTCATCGGTGACATCGACGTCGACGTTGGCGACGAGAGGTTCCGCGTTGAATACTTGTTGCTCCACACGATAGTTGAAGGAATCCCCAGAGTAGGTAAGCAACTCTCCGCCGGCCGCGAGCTCGACTTCCCAAATACTCTCGTTGTCACCGGTTCGGGGCTTGTACCACAGGCCTCCCTCGGCGAAGCTCTTATCGAGAGAACCGTCTTCCCGAAAGATCCCTAGGGTGGGTCGAAAACCATTGCCCTTCGGATTTCCAGAGCCGACAACCACAATCCGACCGTCTTGCAGGATGGTCAGATCGTGTGCGTTGTCACTTGAACCACCGTGGTCCAAAATCACCACACCATCGGTCCCAAAGCCGCTATCAATGCTCCCATCGCCATTCAGACGTGTGAGTCCCCACGCGATGACGTCCCAGGATGCCGAACGGAGTGTCCCCGCCAAAGTGACCGTGCCATCAGCTTGAACAACCACGGACTCGGGTGTCTCGGACGCAAATCCTAGGTCAACGGTTTGATATCCGCCCTGGCCAAAACTGGTGTCGACGGTACCATCAACTTGATATTTCGCAACGTAATATTGATTGGAAGACGAACCCGCGATGACAAAACCGCCGTCGGGATGCTCTGCGATCGACGTCTGAAATTCAACTTGGTCCTCGATCAAATCGGGAACGACAATGCCGCCGGTTCCATACGACGGGTCAAGGCTGCCATCATCGCGGATCTTTGCCACGAACATATTATTCAACGTCCCGATGCCGGTGACAAACATCGAACCGTCAGATGTCAAGACCGCGTTGTAGATGCTCCGCGTAAAGACGTCGTCGACGGTTGTGGGCGGAATCAAGGAGAGTCCATTCGTCCCAAAGCTCGTGTCGGGAGTTCCATCGAAGTTATATCGTGCCAAGATCCAACTGCGGGGAGTGACGGTTCCGAGGCCGACAAGGGTGATTTTCCCGTCGGGATGGATCACGATGGATGTCGGACGCACCCCGCTCGCGTCAGGCACGGTCGTGTTCGCAGTCCCGTCGATGCCAAAGTCCAGGTCGATTGTGCCGTCCACGTTCAGCCGCGTGATTTGCCACGTATCGTTAAGGGTGGGGTGCTGCCCAGTCGCCAGTACCTTGCCGTCCGGCTGAACCGCCATCCGTGGAAACTTTGGCATCACGCTATTGCGGACCGTGGTGGTCACCGTTCCCGAATCACCAAAAGTTGCGTCAGGAACAAGCTGGTTCGGCACCGTCGCGGAGATCCTTGCCGTCTGCGTCCCGTCCACAATCGTGTCGTCGACGACATCGATACTGAACGACTGCGAGGCACCTCCTGCCGGAATCGTCACCTCGGCGGGAACCCGAAGCTCTGACGTATCGCTGCTGGCAAGCACAACCAGCAGTGGCGCGCTGAGGTCCTCGTCGTTGCGGCTCACCGTGGCGGTCACGGTTCCCGTATCGTCTGACTCTGAAACCTCCGTCGACGCAACGACCAGCGAAATTGCGGGAACTTCATCATCAACCACCTCCACCGTCGCCACGTCGGCCACCAAACCGCTCGCCATCGCCGTTACGGTGACGGTCTTGGTCCCGTCGGCCAATTCGTCGTCGATCGCGGCGACGTCGAACGTCACCGCAGACTCACCCGCAGGAATCGTCACCGTGGATGGGACCGCGATCTCGCTCGTGTCGCTGCTGGTCAATCGGACCAGCAGCTCCGACGAGGTCTCTCCTTCCCGTGCGACCGTTGCGGTGGTGGCGGTGGTGCCGTCCGCTTCACCCACCGCCTCAGCAGCAATCTCAAGACTCACCGCGGGCAACGGCTGCGGAACCGGAAGCGGCTGCAAGGCGAGACCAGCCAGCGAAATGCCGTCCGATCCGGAAGCCGGAGCGACAGTCAATCCGATCTCGCCGCTGGCGTCAGCGGTGACCACTCGCTGGTAGTCAAGCAGTCGGCTCTCGCTCGAACCGGCGGCATCGTTGACCTGCAACACGCCATCGCTGAGCGTTTGCGTGAAGCTGACTGCCCCGACCCCGGCCAACGTCACATCCTGGGCGTACGTCCCCGACTGGTCTTCCAAACCAAACACGTACACGCCGTACTCTTGCCCCGCGACCAGGTCGCTCCAGGTGACCGTGAATTCCTTGTTCGACGTGGTGTAGCTGTAGCCATCAATCGCACCGAGGGACGGCGCGTGCCGTGGGATCGATGCCGATTCGGGGCTCGAGCTGCTTTCGCGGATCGCTCCAATGATCCGCGACGACAGATCGGTCTCTGTTGCGACGCCGTCATCCCGTTGCAAATCCGTCCCCGCCGTCTCCGACAGGTTGCCGACACCATGCCAATCGGTTGGAAAATTGCCGCTGAAGTCGTAGTCGATCCCGATCACCGGCGGCAATTCGGCGTCTTCGATCTCGGCTGTCAATTCGCCCAGTTGCAAGTCGACCGGGTAGTCGCTGCTGGTCGAGTTGACGACCTCATGGGAAACGATGCTTTGGTGTGGGCCCTCCTCGACCCCATCGGCGACCGCCCGCACATACACGTCTCCCGGCGACGTGGAGGTCAACACCAAGATTTGGGTTGCTGAAAAATTGAGCCCGTCGATGCTGACCAGCGACTGGGCGTCGGGCACGACTTCGACCGTCACCGAACCATTGGGATCCGTATCCAGCGAGATTTCGTAACGGTCATCGAACCCGCCCGGTGTTGCCGACTCCACAAGTCGCGTCCCACCGTCGGTCTCGGTGATCGTCAGTCCCGGCCCCGAAAGCTCAGAGCTGGAGCTGGCGCCAAGTTCAACGTCGCCGGCGAGCAAATCCCGCCGTTCCAGAGACTCCAGACGAATGCGGCGCCGCAGCCGAGCGCGGACGTGACGATCGCGGGTCTTGCTTCGCTTGAAATCGCGCAACGGGCGCATCGATGCCATGATTCGATCTCTCTTCAATTGTCCACACTAGAAATCCCGGTAAACGGCAACCGTTTCCGGTGTTCGCTTGAAAGATGGCGGACGTCATGAAGGACACCACCCGCACCGCGTGGACGAAAATGAAAAGCTTCCCCACCTCGTCCGGGGAGTATCCTAGCTTCTCCCGGACGGCCATCGCAAGCTGTAGCACGAAAAGGGTGGTAATCGCACCCTTCCATAGAGCCATTCGCTACCCCTCCCATGCGGCCATGCGATCAGCGAGCCCGCGAAGTTTGGGTCGGTTCTTTTCCAAGGTCATCAGACCGGCGAGCAAGCCCAACCCGAGCGAGATTCCGAACGCCCACCAAGGCCATGTCTGATCGATCGCCTGCTGGGCATGCCAGACCATGCTCGTGACCGCGACAAACACAAACGCCGAGCCGAGGTACAAAAATGGCTTGACATGCAACACCACCCCGACCGCCATCCCGCACAACGCCAACACGATCAAGACCATCGGCCCGGCCATCGTCTTGCCGATGTCGGCAATCAACATGTCCGCTGTGCTGCTCAGATAGATCATCAAAGTTCCGCCGTAGCGAATCGCCGACGCCGTCGCCGGGGTCAGACGCTCACGGTAGAAATGTGCCACGGCCAACACGCAAACCGCTGGTGGTATGAGCCAGGCTTGCGGATGCACCAAGAAGTCCCAACCCGGAGTCTGGATCAACACCACCCACCACGCGGCGTTGGCAAGCACGATGGCCGAAACCCGTGGCAGTATCCCTTTCCACATCAGCGACAACAGCCCGTAGTAGACCGCGCCGATGCCCAGCAATAGGGAATAGGGAACCGCGCCGCCAACGAACCGCCAGCCCATTTCCTGGACCGATCCGCTAAGCCAGAAGCCGATCACGGGAACCAGCGGCAGATACACCGCCGTCTGGCGGAGCGTGTCGGCCAACACCCGGTCGCCTCGGCGACGGGCCCATTCGGTCACCCCGACGCTGGCAAAGGCCAACAACATCACGATCAGCGGCCAATACTCACGCAATCCCGCAAATACCCACTCCGGTTTGCAGAGAAACACGTGCAGCCAGGTGAGCACGCCCAGCCCCTGGGCGGCGACGATCAGCCACCGCCGCCAATCATCGGCAATCACGAGTAGACGCGGACCGGCGTTGTCCGGCCGATCCCAACCCATAATCGCTGCGATCGCGGCCAGCAAACTCAGCACCCCGAGCGTGACCGCAACACCCCCGACAAGCGCGCTCGCGATCCCGGCGATCCCTTCCCCCGGGGACCGCAGCGCGAACTCCAAGGCGAACATCACCGCCAAGGACCCAACAGCAGCTACGGCGGACGCCATCGCTCCCATCCTCAAGGCGTCATGCCACGTTTCGGCGTGACGGCGGCCCACCACCCGCGGCAACACGAACAACAACGTCGGGATCGCCAACGTCGCAGCGACCAACCACCGCATCGAACCGGCCAACCAAGGATGCAGCGACTCGCCCCCGTCGACGCTGGCAAACAACGCCATCGCGAGCAAGCCCAGCGACACCGCAGTCCGACGCACGTTCGATTGCCCCGAACGTTCAGCAAGTTCGACCGCCGACCAAGCAGCCAGCCCGATCGCGACCGTCGTCAGCCGGATCAGGCCGGGCTCGACGCCCCGAGCCATCATCAAAATCGTCCAGCACGCAGTCACGATGGAAAACACGATCGACGCCAGCCAACTGGACCGGACCAGCGCCGCCAGGGGAGCTTCTGTGAAACCCCCGACACGGCGCGCGAGCGCCAACGCGCCCGCCGCAACCGCCGATATCCAATGTGACCAAGCCGCCAAGACGAAGCCTGAGGTGAGCGACATCACCGCGAACCGCAACGGCCAATCGGTCTCCCAGCCCGCTGCGATGCCCCCTGCCGCCGCAGCGGAGGTCACAAGGAACATCCCTAACGCAAGCAACCAAGCGTGCGATCGGTGAGACCGCAAGCTCGCCGTGACCACGGCCAATGAGACGCACAAGGCACGCCAGGCGAAAGGCAAGGACCACGCCAGACTCGCGGAGGTAGGCCGGGATGCACCATCGACCCATCGGAACGCGTCCCAGCTCACAAGCGTCAAGAGTAACACCGAAGCTTCCGTGTCAGGCAAGCCGTACCACCCCCTTCCAACCGTCCCTGCTCGGTCCGGGCAAACCAGCCGCCACGTGGCAATCCATACCGTCAACCAGGTCGCGACCAGAGACCAAGCGATGGGGCCAGGTGCGGCGCCAGAGAGCCACCCGAAGATCCACACAACTCCAGCAACAAGGACATACAGTCCGATCGGCCGAACGGTCCAGTTGACTGCTTGGACAAACTGGTCGGAGGTACGCTGATCCGAATCGCTCTGAGTTCGTCGCCACGCCAAGGCAATCAACGTTCCTCCCGCGGCCAACACGAGCATCACGGTTGCCATGGGAGGAACCGACCCCCACCGGCCAACATGCCATGCTCCGCCGCCGCCGCCGGTCGCCCAGGCGATCCAGGGGATCAGCAGAACGCCGGCGGTCGCATGCCAGTAATCGATAGTCGCATCGCCAAGTTGGAACCGGACGACAGACCCGATCGCCGCAATGCACCACACCATCAAGATCACGACCGACGCATCCGGCGCGCCGGTGACGCCGGTCAGCGCCGCTAGCCATGCGACGTGCCCCCCAAGGACGGAGAGTCCCAGCCATGGCGTCATTCGATCGGAATCGTCAGCCGCGACGTTTGCCCGCAAGCCCGCCGGCACCCACCGAATTCGGCTCCACGTCAGCACCGCCAGCAACGACACGACAGCTCCCATGGGTCCCACCACCGAGTCCAAAACGAGCAGGGAAGCTGGTCCGCCGGTCAGATACCCAAAGGTGACCAAGACCGCGGTACCGATACCCACGATTCGCAAGAAGACCAGCGAACCGGTCACGCCATCGCCAACCGTGGTTGCCAAAGTTGTCCCGTCACGAAAACGGCACAACCACGCCCGTAGGATCAACCAGCCCGCCGAGCCGATTGCTGCCGCTTGGATCCAAACCACAGGAGAGACGTTCCGGATCGCCGGGGTAATGATCGCGATCGCCAGCGGCACCAGGACCGCTGAGACCGCCTCACCAAGCCGCGTTGGCCGATGCCTCTCCCCGATCAACAGCCCAACGGCAACGGCAAACCACCACGTTGCCACGGCCCATGCCGACCGCGGTTCCGCCATCTCGCCAGCCAATACGGGACCAACCCAACCCGACGACAACAGCGCCAAGGAGCTTACCACCAACAAAATCACCCCGCTCACCGCAGGTGTCATCGCGGAGTGACTCCTGGCAGACGCTTCCCCAGTTCGTCCGCATTGCAACGCGAGGAGACCACACGCGATCAGCGACGCTGTCGTTGCCGCGATCACACGCCACACCGGATCGAGTGTTGCCCAACAAACCAATTCGACGACAATCCATAGTGAAGCCGCGACGCCGATGATCGACGAGATCGTCGTATTCCACCGGTTGCCGCGTGCCAAACGCGCCCACCAAAATCCCGCCGCAGCGACGGCAACGCTGGCACCAACCAACCACGCAAGCCCAGCTTCCCGCAGCGTGAAGAATCGATCCGCGTTCACGAAAAGTCGGGTCACCAAATCCAAAAACCAGATCGCCGAGGCGGCCAACAACCAACCGCATGAACCAAGCGCCGCCATCCCATCAAGTGATGCCGGTCCCGTGTCGGGCAATCGTCCCAGATGCCGAAGTGACCGGTGCAGGCCCAAGAACTTGGCCCGCTTCGCCTCACGAAGCAGAAACCAAGGCACCGGCAACAACCCGGTCACGACGCACCACGACCACAAGGCGGTCCCCGATCTCCAGCTTGCCGGTGTGACCAACCATTCCCCAAGCCAGCCGCAGGCGGCAATCACCACACCGGCGAACGCTGCCGTCTGCGACAACCCGATCTGCGCCGGACTGCGGCCTGCAATCGAGGCCCAGAGGAAGAGTAACGAACCGGCGCCCAATCCCAAGGCGGACCCCAGCCAGTCGATCCGCACCTGTAGCACCGCCAGCCCGCACGCCAAGCCACTCGCGATCACGGCTGCCTGCAACCACTCCACGCCGGTCTGGGAATCGACAACGTGCCCACACCGGCGACCCACCTCACCCCTCGCCAACAACTTTGCGAGTGGATATCGCGCCGCTTCCCACAACAACATCAACGATAGCGAAACACCAAGACCGATGAGCATCCAATCGAAAGCATCTGCCAATCCAACGGGCCAACTCAGCTCACCCGGGCGAACCAGCGAGACCCAACTCAGGGCGAGCATCAAGACCGACGGTTTCGCCCAGCGATGATCGCCAAAGGCACCGGCCGCCGTGGCCACAAACGCTGCGACCAGCACGATCGTGGGCCCCCAAGCCGGGATGCTTCCCAACCAACTCGGCGGTCCCAGCACCAATGCCGATGCGATCGCGACGGCAACTCCACCCCAACCCATCGTGACCCAGCGCATCCAGCGACGCTGAATCGCATCGTGCATCCAATATCCCAGGGCAGCGCTGAGCAGCGTCGCCAGACCCGCTGCCACCATCGGCTCTCCGCCGATCACGCGCCGCCACAACGGAATCTCCAACCACGCGATGCCGCTGATCCAGTACGGCGAGCTGAGCGTCGCTGCCAGAGTCACGGGAATGGTTGAGATCGCAAACCAAGCTGGCCGCTGCAAAAGTCGCCCGACCGCCAAACCGCTGGCGGTGAGCACCCCTCCCCACGCCCACACCCACGACGCGCCGGTCATTGATGGGACCAGAACCAGCCAAGCCGCGGAGATAGCAAGGATTGCCAGCACGGTCGTCGCGATCGCCGTTGTGCCATGTCGCGCCCGCCGCGCCATCGCTTCGCCGACACCCGCCACGCCAACCGCGGCGGGAAGCGACGCGATCGCAATCGCAAGCCAAGCGGTCGCACCTGCATCGTGGAGAAGAAATGCGACGAAGCCAACCAGCGACACATAGGCGAACATTCCCACCGCAACCGTCAACAATCGATTGCGTCCCTGTGCCGTCCCCAACTTTACCCCTCGCCGCCGGTGCAGCCGGATGTCAAGCACGATCGATGCGGCGAACGCCAACGCAGCGACTCCAACCACCCAACCCGCTTGGTCGCCGAGTCGTCGCAGGACAGCTGGCATCAGCGGCAACAGGGCCGAGGGGGCGGCGACCGCAACCGCGAACGACCAGGTGTGAAACCGACCCACCAACGCGCGGCCGCCGCGCAACAGAAGAAATCCATAGACGACCGCCCCCACCAGAATTGCGGACAAGGTGATCGGATCGGTCAACGCCACCGCAGACGACGATGTGCCCGCCGCGGCCAACCCCGCAAGAACGCTCAGCGGTACCAGCAACGTCGCGATCACCAACACCGCGCGGCTGGTGTGACGCAGCCGCCAACGCGACAGCGTGTAAAGCCCGGCAGCAAAGATCGACGCGTTGCCGCCCAGAAATATCAAGGACGGAACCACACGATGCGTCTGTGTCAACGTGCTCCACAGACTCACGACCAACCCGATCGAACAGACCACGATCAACGTCCCGGCGACCAACTCGCCCCAACGAATGTTGTGCGCCGCCAAAAACGAACGGATGATCTCCGCAGGTGAAAGTGCCGGTGCTGATTTCGCAACCACCGGCGGCGAAGCCGCCTGCGGCGCGGCCAACGGTTCGACCTTGCCCGCTGAGGCGGTGTCGGCAGGTCGACCGCCGGCCACCTCCGGTCCCGCGCCGTCCGATGCCAGCCCCTGGGCGATGGGACTCACCGGTACCGAGGGAACGACCGGCGCCGGTGGCGTTTGGGGAGCCGAGGAAGCGACCGGCGCGGTTCTGGAGTCAGGGCGTGACAGATTGCGGAGTCGCCCCAGGAGCCGCTCGGCCTCCCTCGGAGATAGCTGATTGGACTCCAGCATTCGATCGACAACCCGCCGGAACGCTGCCACATCAACCGCATCCGCAGCCGGGATCGATTCCCCCGCAGCCGCTCCCAATTCGGGTGATGAGACCGGCTGCGGTGATGAGACCGGCCGCGGGGACAACAAGTCCCGCCGTGGATCGGGCGGGCGAAGAGGTTGTCGGTCCTGTGGCGGGTAACCCTGTGACGGGTGACCCAGTGACGGGTGATCCTGTGACGGGTGATCCTGGAACAACGCCTTGACAATGAATTTGGTCACCACCCAACTGGCGTGGCCAATCAGCGTCACCAGCACCCAAATCACGAACAGCGTTGCCAGAATTTCGACCATGGTTGTTTCGAGCTCTCTTACCGAAACGGAATATCCGGACCTGCGGGTTCGCCGATCCGCGACAGAACCGGTTCGACTCGAAAAACCGTTGCGGCAGCGACGGCAATCGTCCGATTCTAGCTTCTGGATCGATGTTTCACCGCTCGCTCAAGGATGACCCATGCGCTGGCTCGCCCTTTCGCTCATGTTCGCCTGCGCCGTGTCCGCTGTCTCGGCCCAGCACATTGACCACCGCAACAAGCCGGTGCGACCCCGGATCGACGTGATCCCGCCGATGGGGAACCGCCTGCCGCCGTCCTATCGGTGGACGTACAATCGCCCAACGAACCTGGGTGGCCGAATTGCCTACTGGATCGCCCCGTCAAGCCAAGAGGCGATGGCGTGGCAGCGAGCTCGACAAGCCGGCGCCTACCGGAACCACCTGCCACGACTCGAGCGGCACTTCTTCTACCCGAAACCTTGGGAAGCCCTGCCGGTCGGCCCGAGGACCCCGAGCGACCGACCGGAGCAGGAGTCGGCCCACGACGCGGCGACCGCCGAACGGCTGACCGAACAAGGTCCCGAGCGACAACCGGTGGTCGTCGACCAACTGGAGCGTGAAACTGCAGCTGCTCATGACGGCCTCGGTGACGATTTTGGGTCGATTGTGCTGGTCAACCCAACTGCCTTCGCGCCCGATTCGGATCCAGCCGAGCCAGATCCAGCCGAGCCAGATCCAGCCAAACCGAACGCAGCCACCCGGTCGGGCAACGTTTCAAGCGAGGGAGACCTTCACAAGACGCTCCGCCGACTCCGCGAGGAGAATCGCCGGCTGAGAGAGGTGCGGAGGCAATAAAGAGGTGCGGAGGCAACATCTCTCGGCATCTCCGTTGCGGGGCGGATCGTGTTAGGGTCTGTCAGAAAACGCGAACGACGCTCGCGTTTTCTGACAGAGCCTAGTGCACCGAAGAACGCAACGGGGCACGAAGCTGCAAACTTTTTTCGAGAACCGTCAAAGTTTACCCAGCCGGACTCCGATAACGTTTTCGGGACGAGGTCTCCTCGGACGCCGCGTGGTGTCAATGGGGACTTCGTGGGGGGGCTTTCCACACTCGGCCCGTTCGGGGAACACGCCATTGCCGAAACCTCGGCACCCGTGAGGCGTGTTTCACGGCGGCACCGCGCCTAGGAAAGTCCAGGGCATGAACCGCTCGTTGTTTCGTTTGACCGCCTATCTGCAGCTTGGGATCGCGATCCTGACCGCAACCGGGTGCGCGCCGACGCAACCGTTCTACCTGAACGAGTCGCCGGATCTGCAGCACTACCTGAACGCGGCCACGGAAATCGAGTATCCCGATGTCGATGTTGAGAGCCTGCCGGAAACAACCGAGACGCTCGAACCGCTGTCGATCGGGAACCACGACTACCAGTTCTGGGACCTGACGCTCGAAGAGTCCGTCTCGATCGCGCTGAACAATGCCAAGTTCCTGATCACCACCGGCGGCATCGCTGAGGCCCGTCAGAACGTCTCGGAACAGTTCGTCAGCGGTACGGCAGAGCAGTTCAACAGCATCTATGACGTGGCGATCCAGCAATCGACGACGCAAACCGTGCCGCTGGTCATCGATGGCAACGGCAATCGCGTGCTGCCCCGCGGGGCTTCCCGAGCCAACCAGGTTGGCGGCGTCGAAGATGCACTCGCCGAATTCGATGCCCAGAGCAGCGCCTTCGTCAGCAGCGAGACGACCGATCGGCCGCAAAACACCCAGGTCGCCGTCGCCACCCAAACCGTGACGACGACCCAGCAATCGGCGATCAGCAAGCGGTTCGCGACCGGTGGGGTGGCCACGCTCCGCCAGCAGGTCCTCTACAACCGCTCCAAGACGCCGCTGGCCCAAACCCTGCGTGTGCTCCCGAGCGACTGGACCGCCACGGTGGAGGCCGAGGTCCAACACCCTTTGATGCGAAACCGCGGGACGCTGGTCAACCGCATCCCCGTGGTGCTCGCCAGCCTGAATGAAGACACCTCGATCACCGACTTCGAAATTGCCGTCCGCAACCTGGTTCGGGACGTCGAGAACGCCTATTGGGATTTGTACGTCGCCTATCGAAATGTCTCCTCAGCGGTGATCGCCCGCAACAGTGCGATCGTCACGGCCCAGGTCGCCAAGTTCCAACTCGAGCACGGCACCGGCACGCAACAGGACCTGTCGCAAGCGGTGGGACAATACTACCTGTTCCGGGGCCAACTCGAGTCGGCGCTCGCCGGGTCGAACCTACCCGGGTCGGACCGTTTCGGCGTTTACGGGGCTGAACGGCGACTCCGAGAACTGCTGGGACAGCCGCCGACCGACGGGCGGTTGGTGCGGCCGATCGACGAGCCCACCCAGGCGCGGGTCGAGTATGACTGGGACGACAGCGTCGCCCAAACGCTGTACCTCAGCCCCGAACTGCGGCGAACCAAGCTCGACCTGAAGAAAAACGAACTCGAACTGGTCGCGGCCAAGAACCAGATTCTGCCCGACGTGAACCTCTCGCTGCTGTATCGCTGGGTCGGCATCGGAGACACGCTGGGGCCACCCCGGCGCCGGGACCAACGCTTTCCCGCCCCAGGAAGCAGCGCCCTGGGCGAGCTGACCGGAGGGGATTTCCAGGAAGGCAGCGCGCGGCTGGAGATCACACCGCCGGCACTCGGGGCCCGCCGAGAACACGCGAGGATTCGGAACGCAAAATTCGAGGTCACCCGACGGCGAGCGTTCCTGCAGGATCAGGAGCGGTTGCTCATCAGCAAACTCTCCGATGCCGTCGCCGGTGTCGCCACCCACTACCAACTCGTACAAACCATCGCCCAACGCTGGCAGGCGGCCGAGGTCGAAGTCGAAGCGCGCCTCGCCGAGTACACGGGCGGCCAAGGACAAATCGTGTTCGTCCTGCAAAGCCAAGAACGCCGAGCCAACGCCCAGATCGATTACTACCGGGCGTTGGGAGAGTACAACAAACTGCTCAACTACGTCGATTTCCTCAAAGGGACCTTGTTGGCCAACAACAGCATCGCCCTGGAAGAAGGACCCTGGAACCAAAAAGCCTACTGGGATGCCCTGGAACGAGCCCGGGAACGGAGCGCGGGACGCCACCTGCAATACGGCGTTAGCCGGCCCGGTGTCGTCCGCCAAGGTCCCGTGCGGGGTGCCGAGGAAGCCTCCGAAATCATCGGCAGCGGCACCTCCACCTTCGGGGAAACTCTCCCACCGGAGGCCGCCCAACAGGATGACCTCCCCGGCGAACCGCTCGGCTTGGACATGGAACCCTACCGCCAGCCGGTCGAGGTTCCCGACCAGTCGCTCTCGGAACTCGGCTCCACCCCGAGCGAAATGCTGCGACTCGGCCCCAGCCCCGACGCGCAAACCCCCGGAACACCCAACTGGAACCCTACGGGCGATGCGACGCCAGGAAATCTGGCGCCAGGAAATCCGGCCTCCGGCGGGACGACAGAACAACCCAGTCAGCCAGCCGCACGCAGCCGCGTCGAACCGGCCAACCATGCGGCTTCGCTCGGAGACGACAAGCCGCTCGGAGACGAGGGCCAGGCACCGCAACCGGTACGGCGCCGAGCGATCGAAACAAAGTAACGCCAGGTCGCTGTCGTGCCGTTCGCGAGTTTCGTGGACCGATTCGGCATTCCAAAGGACCTGCGGTTCGAAATCGTGGCGGCTGCCACCTTGCTGGTCATCCGAACCAGAATAGATTGATTGCGATTGACTCAGGATCGTGCGGGAAAAAAGTGTCCGGTGCCTATTGCGAGGGACTCGCCCTTCGGGTGCTTTGCACAAAAGGTACCGGACGCTTTTTTCCCGCTCATTGCTCAGGCATCCACTGTCTCCCCGACTCTGTGACCGATGGTAGGCCCGATGATCGACGACCTGCACTCCTTGAACAACACCCGCTGTCTGGTCACCGGTGGTGCCGGATTCATCGGTTCCCATCTGACCGACGCCCTCCGCGAAGCCGGGGCTGCGGTCCGGGTCGTTGACAATTTCAGCACCGGATTTCGGCGCAATCTGGCTCACCTTCGCGATGATTCCGGAGTTGAGATCATCGAGGGAGACATTTCGGAATCGGCGACGGCATCGAAGGTGGTCGACGGGGTCGACGTGATTTTTCACCAAGCTGCCATGGCGAGTGTCCCCTGGAGCATGCGGGAACCGGACCTCTGCCACGCCTGGTGCGCCACCAGCACCGTTCGGCTGCTGCAGGCTGGCGTCGCATCCGGCGTGCAGCGGTTGGTGCTGGCATCCACCAGCGCCGCCTACGGCGATTCCGAATTCGTTTCCAAACGCGAAACCGATCTGGCCGCGCCCCTCTCCCCCTACGCCGCCGCCAAACTGTCGGCCGAAGCCTACTGCCAGGCGTTTGCGCAGAGCTTTGACATCGAAACGGTCATCCTGCGATACTTCAATGTCTTCGGTCCCCGGCAAGACCCGCAGAGCGAGTACAGCGCCGTGATCCCGCGGTTCGTTTCGATGATCCTGAGCGGCACTCGCCCGATCGTCTACGGTGACGGAAAGCAGTCCCGTGACTTCGTCTTCGTCGGCGACGTGGCCCGAGCCAATATGCTCGCCGCCACCGTCCCCGGGGCCGCCGGAGGGACCTTCAATATCGGACGAGGCCAAAGGACGACGCTGCTCGATCTGCTCGCGATCCTGCAAAACTTGCTCGACCAAGAGATCGAACCGCTCTACGAATCACCGCGAGCCGGGGACGTGCGCGACTCCCTGGCCGACATCACCCAAGCCCGCAACCGACTCGGATTCGAACCGGTCGTCGACATGCAGCAAGGGCTCCGTCAGAGCATCGATTACTACCGCCAAATGCTCACGTCCGCGTAGCACGACCTCCTTTGTCACCGGTGAGGGAAGCTCGCAGGGGTCGCGACGAACAACTTCGCCCCCAAATGCCGACCGGAATCAAGGGAACGGATCGCAGTGGGCTAACGCTGTCGATTCCGGACCAAGCGTCGCCAAGCGCGCAGCCGAAGTCCCGCCCCACCGACCAACGCAACAAGCACAACGATCCAGCGGACCACGAGTTGATCGTGCGACACCGCCGGTCCATTGACCCAATAAAGAAAAGGCGTCAAAGCCAAGGCGGTCCAGCAACCGAACTCGATCCAGCCACACGCTTCATCCCAGCCGATTTCTTTCTGGTTGACGTCGTTCATGACGAAAGCCCTCCAAAGAAGTTTGCCAATCGCATCAGTCGCTGTTGCGTTTGAGTATCGCACGCCATTGTCGCTCAAACCTCGCGGCACGTTCCGGGGAAATTCCGAAGATTTGAAAACCCTAACCTGCCCTCTCTCCACGAAACGAAAGCAAAGCCGAACGGGTTCCGTTAGGTTACTGAGCAGTTACGAAGTTGCGGTACAGGTGAGCACGCGGTGACGTTAGACTGGCGGCATGAATTTTCTCTCTCATGCGATTCCCCACCTGAACACCCCCTGGGTGGTTGTGGGGACGGCGGTTCCTGATTGGTTGTCGGTGCTCGATCGCCGCGTGCGTGCTCGCAGGCGGTCGGCGGAGGCTCACCTCGGCAGTGACGATGCGCCGCTTCGTTCCATCGCGTGGGGTGTGGTCCGGCACCACGACGACGACCGCTGGTTCCACGGAACCCGCGCGTTTGCCGAAACCAACCTGCTGCTCGCCGTTCAACTTCGCGAGCGGCTGCCGGGTGATGAAGGATTTCGCCCCAGCTTCGTCGGCCACATCTTGATCGAAATGCTGCTCGATTCCTTTTGGATTCGGGAGGATGCTTCCGTCGCCGACCGCTATTACGAGGCGATCGATTCGGTCGCTCCGGAAACGGTCCAGCGGTGTGTGGCCGCGATCACGGGAAAACCGATCGAGGGGCTCGCCGATTTGATGCGGCGGTTCGTCGATGCCCGGTTCTTGTACGACTACACCGATCACGCCAAACTCTTGGGGCGTCTGAATCAGGTGATGCGGCGGGTCGGCTTGGCGGATCTGCCCCACGCCGTTGGCGATTGGCTTCCGGAGGCGGTGGAGATCGTGGAGGGGCGCCGCGGCGAACTGCTGTCGGCGCCCGGATCACGCGCGACTTCCCACTCCCGCTGGACCGCACCCTCGTGAAAGAGAACTCCATGAACTACGGCATGAATTTACTTTTGTGGTCCGGTGAAGTGACCGATGACCTGATGCCCACATGCGAACAGCTGAAGGCGATGGGCTATGACGGCGTGGAACTGCCGATGTTCAATCTGGACCTTGACTACGCGGCTTTGGGAAAGCGCCTCGACGACCTCGGACTACGCCGCACCGCGGTCACAATCCGCGGCGAGGAGGACAATCCGATCTCGCCCGACCCGGCGATTCGGGCCAAGGGGGTCGAGCTGAACAAGAAGACGCTCGATTGCTGCGCCGCCGCCGGGGCGGAAACGCTCGTTGGCCCCTATCATTCCGCCATCGGAGTCTTTTCGGGTTCCGGCCGTACCGATGACGAGTGGAAATGGGGCGTCGACAGCATGCGTCAGACGGCCGAGCATGCCGGGCAAGTGGGTGTCAATCTGGGGGTGGAGGCGCTGAACCGGTTCGAATGTTACTTTCTCAATTGCCATGCCGATTCAGCCGCCTTCGTGCGGGAGGTTGACCATCGCGCGTGTGGGATGATGTACGACACCTTTCACGCCAACATCGAAGAAAAGAGTGTCCGCGAGGCGGTCAAGGCGGGCGGAGACAAGCTGTACCATATCCACATCAGTGAAAACGATCGCAGCACCCCTGGGGCCGGCGGTGTGAACTGGAAGGACAACTTCGATGCCATCACTGAGTGCGGCTATGACGGTTGGCTCGTGATCGAAGCCTTCGGTTTGGCACTCCCCGAGATCGCGGCGGCGACGAAGATCTGGCGGCGGATGTTCAAAGACGAGCTGACACTGGCCCGTGAAGGGTTGGCGTTCATGAAGGGCGAGATCGAAAAGCGGAGATGATCCGATGGGCGATTCCCAGGTGGTGCTGTTCCTCTCGGGGGACCTGATGTTCGCCTCCCGCGTCCGCGCCGCGGCCGAGCGGTCCGGGCTGGTGTTCCGGCTCGCCGGATCGCTTCCTGAGCAACCGGCGGGCGATGAGTCACCGCCGGAGTCTGTCCGCTTTGTGGTGCTTGATCTCGCCACCCGCGGCAGCCTGGTCGCTGAGTCGGTTCAATGGGCATCCCAGCAATCCCCCGTTCCGCAAGTCATCGCCTACGGTCCCCATGTCCAAGCCGGACGACTTCGCGCCGCCCGCGAGGCGGGGATTCAGCGGGTGATGACCCGCAGTCAATTCGACAGCCGCTTGGGAACGCTGTTCGCCGCGGAGTAGTTCGCCGCGGCGTCGCCGACAACGCCCGCGGTCACAGCGGTGTGTCTGCTACCGGCGCGTGTCGGCTGTTTACGGATCGCGTCGCAGGTCGCCGCTGTACCTTGCCCACTTTTGAGCGAAGTGCCGCCGCCATCGCGACTGGTCATAGCCATGGTCGACGTCCGGCTCGATCGTTTTGAGCATGCTCAGCACATCTCGATTCTTTTGCTTCTGGACGACCATCTTTGCCTTGCCCCCGGTCGACATGCCGCCCCCACCGTTGTTGGAGAATCCGACCTGGGTCCCGGGCCCTGGCGGGATCACTCGCTTGTGTTTGGTGACCAATGCGTCGACCAGGGGCATGGCCAGGTTCGGTTGGGGAGGAAACTCGGCCAGGGCTGCCGCAGCGGCCGTGACGGTTTCCCTTTTGTTCCCCTGGAGCATCGGCAGGTAGGTTGCGATCGCGGATCCTTGGCCGTACTGCTTGAGTTGCTCGACGGCCAAGTCCCGGATCACCGGATCGTTCTCCTCGAGTACTGTCTTCGTTAGGGCCTCGACCGCAACGGGCGTCTTGAGTTTCCCCAACAGCTGAACCCACAAGCGGCGGAGTTGGCGTCCCTGGGAATCATTCTCGCGCGAGTCGGCCAGCTCACGGGCGATGCCCCACGCGGCGAGCGGATCCTCGATCGCCTCCAGCGTCTCCCAGGCCTCGGCGTTGCCGCGGGCCACCATCTTGCGCAGGCGAATGATCTCCTTGCCCCACTGCTTCGACGCGACGTCGGCTTCCTCCTCCTGCTGCTGCAGCATCGCCGCCTCCGGCACCATCCACTTGCCCGAGACGCTGACCATCCCTTCGCTCCGCTTGACCTCGGCGAACTTTTTCCACTCCCCCTGGTGCTCGACGTAACCCAGCGCCGCGCGAGCTTTGGAATGGCCCGGATCGAGCGCAATGGTGCGGCGCAGGTGGTATCGATACTGATCTTCTAAGGGCAACGATGTCTGTTGTTTGCACCACCGGGCCAACTCGTAATGCAATGCGGGATCGTCCGCTGCAATCCCCACCCGCCGCCGGTATTCTGCCAGGTCCGCCGAACGCACCACCCGCCCCACTCGGCTCCTGGGCAGCTTGACCCACAACTCATCATCGACCTTGGCCGCGACATAAGGCCGCTCGTCCCCCGAGTCCCGCTGGTGCACTGCCTCGCTAGCCACATGGCCACCCCCCGAAAGCTCCACTGTGTCGGCCCGAGCCGGCTCTGACACCACAGGAGTGGAGATCGCAAACAAGCATCCGACGATCAGAGCGAGCAGTGCACGTCTCATGGCCTTCGTATCCGCCGAAATTGGCTCGGTTGGAAAAGAATCGCCCGCGAAACCCCCATTCTAACCCGCTCTACCCCGGCGGTCGAATTCCGACCGCCTAGGCTCGGTCAGAAAACGCGAACGACGCTCGCGAAGCGACAAGCATCACCCTCCCAAGGGAGGGTAGTTACTAGGAGGGCGGCCGCACTTCGAATCATGGTGCGATGGGTGTTTTCTGACAGAGCCTAGGCGGATCGGGGCGCCGCGAGCGAAGCTGCAAAATCGCTCAACTCCTCCTCCGCGACGGCCGATGAGCATTGTTGACTAACCAGATCACGATTGTATGATTAGGGATGAGTTGGAACCGCAGAGAAGTATCGAACGGATGAACGCCGCAGGATCCCGAAAGATGACCATGGTCGAAGGGGCACGCAACGAGGGGGGAGGAAGCAGCCCGGACCAAGGGGCCGGCCGCGAGGAACCGTCGCCGTTGCCGCTCTACACGATCGACGACGCGACCCCCCGAGGTGCGTTGGCTGCCGATCCGCCCCTGGTTCCGACCGACGAGCTGTTGGCCGAGCTTGCCACGGCCAGCGATTCGCTGGAGTCGGCCACACCGCAGGAGATTCTTCGCTGGGCCGCCGACCGTTTCGCCCCCCGGTTCACGATGGCGACCGCCTTCGGCCCCGAGGGGATGGTGATCATCCACATGCTCGCCGAGGTCGCCCCCGAGACGCCGGTATTCAATTTGGAGACCGGGTACCAATTTGCCGAAACGCATGAACTCCGTGAACGTGTTCGCCAGCGGTATGGGATCGAGGTCGAATACAAGTATCCGGAGCAGTCGGTTGAGGCATACGAGGCGACCCACGGCGGTCCGCTGTACAAGTCGGACCCGAACCGTTGTTGCCTCGACCGCAAGCTGCGGGTGTTGCACGAAGCGGTCCGGGGTTGGTACGGCTGGGCGAGTGCGATTCGCCGCGACCAGAGCGCTGACCGCGCCAAGGCCCCCATCGTCGGCTGGGACCAGAAATTCCAGTTGGTGAAAGTCAGCCCGCTGGCCAATTGGACCAAACAGGACGTGTGGTCGCTGATCACGAAAGAAAATATTCCCTATAACCCGCTGCACGATCAAGGTTATCCGAGCGTCGGCTGCTGGCCCTGCACCCGCGCCATCCGGCTCGGGGAGGATGAGCGGGCGGGGCGTTGGAGTAGTTTTCAAAAGACCGAATGCGGCTTGCACTCGTCGTAGGTTTTGATGGTTATTTCCGCCCGAGTCCACTATGCCTGTCTGGCGCTGCTCGATCTGGCGCTTCGCCACGAGGATTCCGCGCCGGTGGCCGCCGGTGAAATCACCGAGCGCCACGGCATCCCCGGCCCCTTCCTGGTGCAAATCCTGCGAACGCTACGAACCGCCGGCTGGGTGGAGAGTTTGCGGGGAAGCCAGGGGGGTTATCGCTTGACGGTCGATCCGGCGCGAATCACGCTGCTGGACGTCGCCGAAGCGATTGGGTGCCAAGAAGGTCGGGGAAAGTCCGAAGGCACTGCCACCGTGGAAGGAGAATTGCTCGAGGAGGTCTGGGATCGCGCCGCGGAGGCCTCGCGTCAGGTTCTCGCGACGACCACCTTGGGAGATCTGGTTGACCGTTGCCGGCATGGCGAAGCGACCATGTTCTATATCTGAACCGCCTGCGTTCCCTGGTCTGAACTCCTTGACTGAACTCCTTGACTGAACTCCGTGTCTCCCTCGCCGAATTTCGATCCTTGCCCGACGTCCCCGAGGGCGGGACGGCTCCCCGTTTGAACGGCCACCGAGACGCGTGGGTCCGTGCGATCGGTCGCGGGCTGCGGCATCCGGCCTGGTTGTTGACGGCGCGGCAGGGGGAGCAGGTTCGTGGTGTACTGCCGTTGGTCTTGGTCCGGGGGCCAATCTTTGGCCGCTTTCTGGTTTCGCTTCCCTACATCAACACCGGCGGTGTTTGGGCCAGTGACGACGCGGCGGCGGTGGCCCTGATCGACCGCGCGTGTACGTTCGCCGATGAACAACATGTCCGCTTCCTGGAGCTGCGTCACGAAGTTCCGGTCGAGCATTCGAAATTCAATTTCCAGCGAACCGACAAGCACCACCTGCGACTCCAGCTGCCGGCGACCGACGAGTTGCTCGATAAGTCGTTCAAGTCGAGGCTACGAAGCCAGGTCAAAAAGGCCGGCCAGTACGAGTTGGAGGTTGAATTTGGTGGCGTCCCGCTGTTGCGAGCGTTCTACGACGTATTCGCGGTCAACATGCGCGATTTGGGAACGCCGGTTTTTTCCCCGGATCTGTTCGCAGCGGTGTTGGAGGAATTCGGTGACGATGCGGAGCTGTGCATCGTACGAAAAGATAGCCAGCCGGTTGCCTCCGCCTTGCTCGTGCATGCGGGCGGGATCACGGAGGTCCCCAGCGCCAGCAGCCTGCGGGAGTTCAATCGCACCAACGCGAACATGCTGATGTACCGGAATCTCCTGCGGCGGGCGATCGAGCGCGGCAGTTGCATGTTCGACTTCGGACGCAGCAGCGAGGGGAGCGGCACCTACAAGTTCAAAACCCAATGGGGCGCCGCCCCTCACCCGGCCGTCTGGCAGTACTATGTACGGCAGGGATCACCGGAGGAGATGCGGCCGGAGGCGGAGGGAAAACAGCGGCTGGTCCGACTTTGGCAAAAGCTTCCTGTCTCGCTGACCAAGGTCATCGGCCCACCCATCGTCCGCGGAATCCCCTAAGCGAGGATCGGGTGGAGCAGGTTGCCATGCACGTCGGTGAGGCGGACGTCGCGGCCGCTGTAGCGATAGGTGAGTGCTTCGTGGTCGACCCCGAGTTGATGCAGGACGGTTGCCCACAGGTCGTACACCGTGCAGGGGTTTTCAACGGCGTGGTAGCCAAACTCGTCGGTCGCTCCGTAAATGGTTCCACCACGGACGCCGCCACCGGCGAGCCAAACGCTGAAGCCGAACGGATTGTGGTCGCGACCGTCGCTGCCTTGGGAAAACGGCGTGCGACCGAACTCGCCGGCCCACACGATCAACGTCTCGTCCAACAGACCGCGGTTGCGTAGGTCGCGGATCAGTCCCGCGATGGGCTGGTCGACCTGCGCGCCCATCTGACGGTGGCCCTCTTCGAGCGCACTGTGTTGATCCCACGGGTTTGCTGCTCCTCCGGCACCGATTCCCTTGGACAGGCAGCTCAGTTCGATGAACCGCACGCCGCGTTCGACCAACCGCCGGGCCAACAGGCACTGCCGCGCGTAGGCCGCCTTTTGCGGGTCGTTCGAATCGAGTCCATACAGCCGGTGGGTCGCTTCGGTCTCACCAGAGATATCGCACAACTCCGGTACCGCGGTCTGCATTCGAAACGCGGTCTCGTAGTTCTTGATCGCTGCTTCGACCTGGTCGTCCCCCGCCGTGGTTGTCAGAAACTCGCGGTCGAAGGAACGGGCGAAGTCGAGACGATCACGCTGGGTCCTCTGTGGTTGCTGCGGGCGAACGTTTCGAATGGGTTCCGGCACGTCCGCTTTCAAGATCGATCCTTGGTGCTGCGCCGGGAGGAAGCCGTTGCTGAACAGACTGACGCCGCCGTGGGGTGCTGTGGCGCCGCCGCTTTGCAGCACGACGTAGCCCGGCAGGTTTTGATTCTCGCTGCCCAATCCATACGCGCACCAGGCCCCGGCACTGGGATAGCCCATGATCGGGAAGCCGGTGTGGATGAAGAAGTTGCCTTGCGCGTGTTCGTTCACCGGCGAGGTCATCGATCGGACCACGGCGAGCTCGTCCGCCATGGAGGCCAATTCGGGAAACATACCGCTGACCGGGATCCCGCTGTCGCCCCGGGGCGCAAACTCGAAGGGACTGGCCATCACGTCGCCGTTGTTGTTGAACTGTGTCCGTTCAACCTTCATCGGCATCGGCTTTCCGTGCAGCTCCTGCAGCTTCGGTTTCGGATCGAACGAGTCGACCTGCGAGACGCCCCCGGACATGAAGCAGAAAATGACATGCTTCGCCTTGGGGGCGTGGTGCGTCTTTCGCAGGGCGGCGTCGCGCGGCAGTTCCGCGGGACGGCAGTAGGCGGGCTCGGACAGCAACCCCGTCAGCGCGACGGCGCCAAAACCGGTCGAACAGCGTTCCAGCAGGCGGCGCCGTGAAAGCCGGTCAAACGACGAAAGGCTATCGGACATAGATGAACTCCTGGAAGGTGAAGATCGCCCGTGCCAGTTCGCTCCACGGCAATGTCTCGTCAACGGATTGGCTGAACGTCCATGCCGCGATCGGCTGTGGGAGGCCGTCGGTGACCACCGGACCAGGACGCGATTGCGCTTCGAGCAATCGTTCTCTCACCGGCGCCTTCAACGCATCGTTCTGTTGGCGACGATCCGCGATTTGCTGCTGCAGCCCGGCCAGCCTCCGCCGATCCTCCTCTGCTTGCTTCCGTGTTGTGTCCAGATAGTCGCGGGCACGAGCCACCTCTGTCTTGCTGGGCGGTCGGCTGAATGCCGCCTGAAACATCTCGGTGATGCGTTGTTCGTCGTCGGTCAGCGACCGATCCTCCCCTACCCGCCTGGCCCAACTCTCGGCATACGCCGTGATTTGGGGATCGTTCAGCATGGTCAAGGATTGAGCCGGGACGTTGGTCACATCCCGCCGACCGACGGCGCTGAACGGCTCGGGAAAGTCGAACGTCCGCAAGAAAGGATTGAGCGAGTTGCGGTGAACTTGAACATAAATGCTGCGGCGCGGCGAGTTCCCGTTCACCGGCGCCCCTCCGAGCTGGTGCTCGATTCGGCCGGAGACGGTCAGCAACGCATCGCGAATCGCTTCGGCTTCCAGCCGCCGCAGATTCGCGTGCGAATGGAGTCGGTTATCCGGGTCGAGTTCCCCGGCCTGGGGAGTCGGCTGAGACGAGAGTTGCCAGGTGCGGGAGGTGACGATCAATCGAATCATTTTTTGCAGTGACCAGCGTTCCTCTTCGAACCGGCGGGCCAACCAGTCGAGCAATTTCGGATGCGACGGCTGGTCACCCAACCGCCCAAAGTTGTCCGGGGTGCTCACGATCCCGCGGCCGAACAGGTGGTGCCAGAGGCGGTTGACCAGCACCCGCCGTGTCAGGGGATTGTCCTCGCGGAGCAGATCTTCGGCCAACTCGCGTCGACCGCTCAATGCTGTTTGATACGGCGTCGCATCAATCGCTTCGAGGAACCTACGTGGAACTTCCTCTCCCGGTTGCCGGTGGTCGCCGCGATCGAACAGCGGTTGATCCTGCCCCACGGTTTCCTCCAACCCAGGGACACGCGTCGGGACCGGGATCGCTGATTCCAGTTTTCGATACGCCAAGATCAGCGGCTGGGCTGACGGAAGTGATTGGAGTTGATTGGGCAGCAGTCCCTCACGAAGAGAGGCGTCGAGCAGTAAGGCTTGAGCATCGCTGGCTCGGTCGTGTTTCCAGGCATCGATCGCCGCCCGCACGGCGTCGACATAAACCGCGGCGAGTTCGTTCCAGGATGCCGGCGGATGCTCGTCTCCGGCGGCAAAGACCGGCGCCAGATGTTCGTGGAAATCTTTGGGGCTCGGGGCTCCCTTCGGCTTCAACACGGCTTGGCGAATGCCGAACCACGAACGCGCCTGTTCGCCGACCAGCAGCGGCGCGTCGGCGGCGGTGCTCAGTTCGACATGGATCTCGTCACCACTCCAGTAGTCAAGATCGTAACGCTGCCATCGCCAGTCGTTCTCCAGTGCCGTCACCGGGTAGACGGTGCCGCGGCGCGGATAATCGTGCACGACATAACGGGCACTCGCCCCCTCGTCCCCGATCACGCGCAACCACAACTCTTGATCCTCCCCGACCGGCACGTCGGCCGAGGTCAGCCGCGCGGCCTGTTTGGCGGACCAACTGTGCGTGTAGACGCCGGCGGGATAGATGCCGGTGAGGGCGTCATCGCCGTTTGCAGCGACTGCAAATTCTCCGGCCGCGTCGGGTTGATCGTGAAGCCCGCCGCCGGTGCGAAACCAATCGGCATGGTCCTCCGTATCGGCCAGGTTCCAGCGTTGCCAACCGGAACGCGATGCCTCGTTGGAATCGCTCGCCTGCCATGCTTCGGCTCGCGCCCGCTGCTGCTCGAACTGTTCGCGCAAACGCTGCCATTGCTCGTCGAACGAAGCACCGTCGTTGGTTTGCTGGCCGATGGCGTGCAACGGATGCAGAACCGCCTCGGCCTGTTCCGCCTCCTGCCACAAGCCCTGCTCCGCCGCGATTCGATCTTCGAGGTCATCGGTGGAATGCAGCCAATCTTCGGCGAGCGCCTTACGAACCTGGGGCTTCAGCGATTCCAGTTCCTTCCGATTGCGGTTCAACCGATCAGGCAGGTCGATCACCGTACGGCCGGGCCGACAGGAACCGAGGACGCCAAACAGGGCGTAGTAGTCCTGTTGGCTGATGGCATCAAACTTGTGGTCATGACACCGCGCGCAAGAGACCGTCAGGCCGAGGAACGCTTTACTGAAGGCGTTGATTTGATCGTCGACGAACCGCACCTTTTCATCGAGGGCGTCGGTCGGTGCGAAGCCGTGAAAAACCATCCGCCAATGGGCTGGACCAATCACCGATTCGTTGATGCCGAGCGATTCATTGATTCGGGGTGAGTCGAGCAAATCACCGGCGACATGTTCTCGAAGCAGCTGGTCGACCGGCACATCGGCGTTCAGGGCGCGGACCAGATAGTCGCGGTACCGCCAGGCCTGCGCGATCTCCGGGTCGCCTTCACTGCCGTGCGACTCGGCATAGCGAATCCAATCCAACCAGTGTCGGGCCCAACGTTCCCCGAACCGCGGATTGGCGAGCAGGGTATCGACCAACTCAGCGACCACCGCGTCACGATCGGCGGAAGACGCGTTCTCCAGCCGTTCGGTCCATCGGGCGGCCTCTTCAACCGTTGGCGGCAGGCCGATCAAGTTGAAATAGAGCCTGCGAACCAGTGTCGCGGGTTCTGCGGGATCGGAGGGTTCCAACCCAGCGTCACGCAGTTCCTTGAGGACGAACCGGTCGATGGGGTGCGAGGCCCAAGGGTCCTCGATCGGCGGAGGCTCCGGGTTTTCGATCGGCTGGAAGCTCCACCATTGCCGCCGCCGCTGCAGGACGCTGTCCCACGACTTGTCGGCTGCGAGTTCGTCTGCCGAGGGGCGCCGGTTGCGGGGATCGAGGGCGCCGGTGTCAATCCAGTGTTCGAAATCCGAGATCGTCTTTTCGTCGAGCTTCGGCCCGCCACTGGGCATTTCCAGCCCTTCGATCTCATGGCGGATCGCCTGCAGCAGAAGACTTTTTTCTGGCTCGCCGGGGACAACCCCGGGCCCTGAATCGCCGCCAGCAACCAGGGGCTCGTTCCAGTCGACCGCGAGCTCCCCCTCGGCCGTGTCGGTGCTGTTGTGACATTCATAGCAATGCTCGACCAACACCGGCTGGATGCGGGATTCAAAGAACTCGATCTGTTGTTCCCCGCTCGGTTTCGCGCTGCCGGGGTCATCGGGCCCGTTGGACACCGCGGGTTGGGTCAGCAGTGGTAGCAGAACCAGGGCGAGCGCGGACGGAAGTTGATATCGCAGCCGTCCTCCCCATGTGATCATCCGATCGTCCTTCTTCCCGGAAATGCAAAAACGAGTGCACCATTGTATCATTCGCGGCGTGACGCATTCGGCCCACTCCGCGGCAAATATCCTCTACACTTCGCATAACGTCGCTTGCCGGCGCCGATGTCCTTCACGAACCACCGAGCAGACCAAACCCATGTGCATCCAAGCGATCATTGCGGTCCTTTTGTTGACGGCGTTTTCGGGGTCCGCCCTGGCTGACCACTGGGCCCACTGGCGGGGGCCGACGGGCAACGGCGTCGCTCCCTCCGCCGAGCCCCCGCTGAGCTGGAGCGACACGGAGAACGTTCAATGGAAGGTCCCGATTCCGGGCCTTGGTTCGGGATCGCCGGTTGTCTGGGAGGACCAGGTGTTTGTCGTCACGGCGGTGCCGGTTGAGCCGAACGCTCGCCCGAACGCGCAGACGGAACTGGAGTTTCAAATTCTCTGCTTTGATCGCAACGATGGCCGGTTGCGATGGAAGCAAACGGCCACCACGGGGACGCCGCATGAGGGCACCCATTCGAATAACAGTTATGCCTCGGCCTCCCCATGTACCGACGGTCGGCATGTGTACGCGCACTTCGGTTCCCGTGGTCTGTATTGCTACACGATGGAGGGGGAATTGAAGTGGAAGCGCGACGACTTCGGCAAGATGGCGACGCGGGGTGAGTTTGGCGAAGGCAGCTCGCCGACGCTTGCCGGGGAGAAGATCCTGGTGCCGTGGGATCATAAAGGGCCGTCGGCGCTGTATGCCCTGAATAAATCAACTGGGGAAACGGTCTGGAAGGCTCCGCGGGATGAGCCGAGCTGTTGGGCCACGCCGCTGGTGGTTGAACATGCCGGGCAACAGCAGGTCGTGATGAACGGAGACAATGCGGCGCGGGCTTATGACCTGGAAACGGGCGAAGAGCTTTGGCGGTGCGGCGGCCAGACCACGCGGCCGGTTGCCTCGGCGGTGGCGGGCGATGGTTTGGTATTCATCGGCAGCGGATTTCAAGGCTCGTTTCTGGGCGCCTTTCGCCCCAATGGCCGGGGAGATATCGAGGGGACCGACGCGGTCGTTTGGACGATCGATCGCAACACGCCCGATGTCGCCTCACCGCTGCTATCCTCCGGCCGCCTCTATTTCTACAAAGGCAAATCGGGTTTGCTCACCTGCGTCGATGCGGCAACGGGAACGCCTCACTACACGACGGCGCGACTGCCTGGGATCCGCAGCACCTATGCCTCGCCGATCGCCGCGGCCGGCCACGTTTACTTAACAGGCCGCAGCGGGACCACGGTCGTGATCAAGGACGCGGAGACCCTTGAGGTTGTCGCGACCAACTCGGTCGGCGAAACGGTGGACGCCACCCCGGCCCCGGTCGATCACCAGCTGTTCATCCGCGGTGAGAATCATTTGTTTTGCATCGCGAGTCCTTAGGCTTCCTTTTTGACGAGCGTCCAATCGCGGCGTTGGCGGCTGCTGGGGATGCCCATTTTCTTGCGGTACTTGGTCACCGTCCGCCGCGCGACGGTCATTCCGGCTTGCTTGAGTTCGTCGACCAGTTGCTCGTCGCTGTAGGGCTTGCTCTTGTCTTCCTTGTCGATCAGCTCTTGCAGTTTCAGGCGGATCGTGTCCCAGGCGACATCCTCCCCATCTTCGGTCTGGGTACCGCCGACGAAGAAGCGGCGGAGCGGCAGGATCCCGCGGGGCGTCTGGATCCACTTGTCGTCGACTGCCCGGCTGACCGTCGTGACGTGGACGCCGACGCGGTCGGCGATCTGTTGCATTTTGAGGGGCTCGATCGCCTCCGGGCCTTCGTCCAGGAACCGTTTCTGGTGCTGCACGATCGCTTCGGCAACTTTCGTCAGCGTGTTTCGCCGTTGCTCGATCGAATCGATCAACCACTGCGCGCCATTGACCTTCTGCTTGATGAATTCCCGTTCCTCATTGCTGCAATCGGGCGCCTGCAGCCGCTTGCGGTAATAGTCGCTGATGTACAGCCGCGGGACACGATCGTCATCGAGCCGTACCTGGAACTCCCCCGTGTCGTCTCGTTCGAGGATGATGTCGGGGGTCACGTTGGGAACGTAGGTCTCCATGAACGCCGCCCCCGGCTTGGGGTTCAGGCGGTGCAGCTCCTCGCGGACCTCCTGGATCAGCTCGACCGAGTAACCGGTTTTCCTGGCGATCTGCGGGAGGCGGTTTTCAGCCAGGTCTTCGAGGTGGTCCATGATCAGTGTCCGCATCTCCTCGCTGTGCGGAAAGTCGGGACTGACCTGACGCAGCAGGCACTCGCTCAGGTTGCGGGCGGCGATCCCGACCGGTTCGAGCGACTGCACGACCTCCAGCGCCTGCTCGGCTAACTCCAGTTCCTCCTCGGAATGCCCGGCGGGGAGCAAATCGGCCAAGGGGACCTTGAGGTATCCGCCGTCGCGAGCGTCGAGGGTGCTGATGATCCGCTCGGCGATCTTTTCCACCCGGTCGTCGATGTCGAGTTCATCCAGCTGGTGCAGCAGGAAATCGTTCAGCGACTCGGGGCGGGCCTGGGCGTTGGCCATCAAATCGTGCCGGCGGTCGGACTCTTCTTGAACTCGATTGGACGATTGGCGAAAGGAGTCGTCGAAGGTGCTCGGCAGATCCGAGTTCATGTTCAGCAGACGCTCGAAATCCTCGGCGTTGTCATGATCGTTGTCGACGACGAGTTCCCTTTCGTCCTCGCTCCGCGTGTCGGCCGTGGGGAGTTCCCCATCGGACTCGTCCGGGGCGAACGGGTCATCCTCCTGCTGCTCCAGCAGCGGATTCTCGTTCATCTCCTGCTCGATGCGTTCCTGCAGGGCCAGCGTCGGCAGTTGCAGAATCTCCATCGACTGGATCATCCGCGGGGCTAGCTTCTGGACCTGCATTTGCCGGGCCTGAAGGCCCATCGACATCCGCATGATTCGTTTCTCTTTGAAAGGTTTCGTCCGTGGGTCACGCTTCAGTGAGCGAATTTCGTTCCAACCGCATTATAGATTTTGGCGGCCGCTCATGGCATCAGCAATCATCTCACGATTCGCATATTCCAGCACACTGCCGGCGGTGATCCCGCGGGCCAAGCGGGTGACCCGGACCGGAAATTCCGACAGCAAGTTGGAAATGTAGAGCGATGTGCCGTCTCCCTCGACCGTGGGATTGGTGGCCATGATCACCTCAGCGAAGTTGCCGGTCCGGACGCGATCGACCAGGGCGTCAACGGTCAGCTGGTCGGGCCCGATCCCCTCCAGGGGCGAGATTCGTCCCAGCAGCACGTGGTACAAGCCCTTGTAGGCGGCCGATTGTTCGAGACTCATCAGGTCACGTGGCTGCTCGACGACACACAGCTGCGTCGGGTCGCGGTTGGGGTCGGAGCAGAGCGAGCAGGTTTCGGTCTCGGAGAGGTTGTAACAGAGCTGGCAGTAGCGGACCTCCTGACGCACGCGCCGGATCGCTTCGGCCAACGCCAGGGCTTCCTGCTCGTGGACCCGCAACAGGTGAAACGCCAGCCGCTCGGCGCTCTTGCGACCGACCCCCGGCAGGCGCCCGAGTTGTTCCACCAGATCGGCGACCGCTCCCGCGTGCCCGGCCATCGACTTAGCGACCCCCCGTCAAGGACGACAACATCCCTTCGATTCCTGGCACGTTGAGATTCATGTCCTCGGCCATTTGGGCCATCGCTTCGGCGTAGAGCTGTTTCGCGGCGGCACCGGCGGCGTTGGTCGCCTCCTTGACCGCATGCTCCAGATCCGCGCCGGTGACCTCGGAACTCACCTGTACCGATTCGATGTGGCCAACGCCGTTCATCACGATCACCACGCGTGAACAGGACGAGGTCGCCGAGACGGTTTCCTGCTTCAATTGCTCGTTCAGTTCCCCCATCTTGTCGGGCAACTGCTGCATTGCGCCGACCATCGAGGCGAGATTGCCGAGGTTTCCCAATCCTTTGAACATGATCGATTGACTCCAGTTTGGCGGAGGGTATTGGTAGGCGTCGCGACCCGGCCGGTCGCCTTCAGACGATTGGGTGGAAACGGGCGCTACTGGACGCAAACCGAGCCCGCACAGCGCCAATCCCGTGCTCCTATCGTAGCTTCCACTCAGTCCCGAGGGACATCGACCCGGACGATCTCGGCGCCGAACAATTCCGTACAGCTACGGACCAATTCGTTCGCTTCGACCTCGCGCATCCGCTGCACCCGCGAGCGTCCGCTCGGCCGGGGGGCGTCAGCTTTCGTTTCTTGCTTCGGTGCCAGAGCGACGAACTCCAGCGAAACGGGCGAGCCCGTGATCCGCGACAGGGTGCCTGTGATGTCCGCTCGATGCTCCGGTATTTCGCAGCGGCTCATCGTCAAACGAGACTCCGCTGGGTAAACCATGCGCACGATCCCCCGCTGGGGCGATTCGACATGATCGACGCCGCGCGCCAACGTCGCGGTCATCGGGTCCATCTCCTGCAAGGCCTGGGCCCAAACGCGCCCAAGTTCCTCCTCGGACCACCCCTGATCGTTCCGCTCGTCACGGCTAATTGCCCCCGCCTGTTCATTGGCTCCCGCCTGTTCACTGGCCTCCGCCTCTTGGCTGGCCCCCGACGATGGAGTGTCGGATGCCTGCTTGGCCCTGGGAACCGGCACACTCGCTGCCTCGGGGATCGTTCCCGCAGCGACGGGTTGGCGGGAACGCCGATCGAGATGATGTGCCGGGACGGCGGTGGTCGGTCCCACGGCCGGGTTCGGCTCACCCGGTTGGGTCGACTCGGATGATTCGGCTTGCTCAACCGCCGACGTTGGCTCAACCGGTCGGGTTGATTCAGCCGGCGGGGCGTTGCCTGTCGGGTTTTGGGCTGCTGGGGCGTTTGTGCCGCGGGCGGTTCTTTCATCCACTACGGGCGGTTGTTGTGGCTGCTTTTTTTTTTCGCCGCCTGAATGGGCAGCCGCGACGTTTCCTCCGCACACCTCGGCAGCCGCGGCTGCCAGATCAGAAATGGCTTGCAGATCGGGGAGTGTGCAGATCTGGATCAGGGTTGATTCGAGCAGCACGCGGCCGTGAACGCTGTGGCGGATACGGACCAACGTTTGATCGATCAGGCCGACGACCGCCAAGACGGTTTGCAATCCCCAACTCTGACCGAGCTGCTTCATCGGTTCGTGCAGGGACATCGAGGCGTACCGCATCAAGGAGGCATCGCAGCCGACACTGACGGCCATCAGGTCTCGAAAGTAACCGAGCAACTGCTCGGCGAGCCGGCCGGCGTCGACTCCGGAATCGATCGCGGCATCGAGTTGCCGCAGCGCCTCGGCCGCATTGCGATCGGCCAGGGCGGTGGCCAGCGCATGCAACCGCTCGTCGTCGGCGGTTCCCAGCATCGCGTGGACCAGGTCGGCCGTCAGGTTCCCGTCGCTGAAGCTGAGCAGCTGCTCCAGCAGAGACTGGCTATCGCGCATCGAGCCGGCGGCGCGGCGGGCGATCAGTTCCAGCGCCGCCTCGTCGGCGGTGGCCTGTTCGGCGGTGACGATCTGTTGCAGTCGCCCCACGATCTTGGAGACCTCCACCGGGGCGAAGTCGAACCGCTGGCAGCGGCTCAAGACGGTGATCGGGATCTTTTCCGGATCGGTGGTGCAGAAGATGAACTTGACGTGGTCCGGGGGTTCCTCCAGCGTCTTCAGCAGCGCATTGAACGCGGCTGGGGTGAGCATGTGGACTTCGTCGATGATGTAGATCTTGTAGCGGGATCGGCTGGGCCGGACCCCGACGTTGGCCCGCAGGCTACGGATCTCGTCGATCCCCCGGTTGCTGGCACCATCGATTTCGATCACGTCGACGTCTTCGCCGGCATCGATGGCGAGGGCGATGTCGGTGGTGTTCTCTGGCGTGGCGGTCGCCCCGGCGGGGTTGTTGAGCGCTTTGGCAAAGATCCGCGCGGTGCTTGTCTTGCCGACCCCACGGGCGCCGGTAAACAGATAGGCGTGACCGACACGCTGCGTCTCGATCGCGTTGCTCAACGCCCGGCCGACGTGATCTTGACCGACGAGATCGGCGAAACCACGCGGTCGGTACCGCCGCGCGACGACGACGTAGCTGCCGTTTTGGGCCTCGGCCGGGCCGCTCGATTCTGACATGTACCGGGACGAAGCAGGGGGGCTCAAGAAGGCCAACGCCCTGCGCGGTGGCGGCGACCCTCACACAAAGCTACGCCGCTTATGGCTGCTCCAGTTAAGGCCTGACCAGGTTCGCGACTCACAATCGCAAGGGTCGCCACCGCCGAGCAAGACGATATCGCTTACTCTCGCGACTCGGCCGCCTGTCGTCAACGGCCCGAGATAAGTCAACGGCCCGAGAAACAAGGCCGCATGCTCAGCGACGACGGCCGCTGCGTCCGCGAGATCCGCCGCCCCGGCCGCTTTTTTTGTGGTTTTCCAGATTCGAATCGACGAACAGTGCGACGGTATCCAACCACGTCGGCACATTCTTTCGCTTCGGCGGTTCGTCGGTTTCGTCCCGGCGGGTTGCCGATCGTCGACGGCCGCGCGATGCGGACCCCCGCTCGCTGTCGCCCCTGTCTCGCTCGCCGGGACCTTCGTCCTCAATGTCCACGTCCGGTTCGCCTGTGGCACGCTCCTCCTCTCCGCCGCGGTCGCGGCGTGAGCGCCGGCGGCGTCCGCGACGGATCACTTCCACCTCTTCGTCGTCCTCGTGGTCATCATCGAACGCGGACTCCCCGATCGGCTCCGGCGCGGTATCAGGCGTCGGTTCCGCTGCTCGCGCCGTTCGCCGTTCTTCTGCCCCGCGATCTTGCGGCTCGGAGCGGCCACCACTTCGGCCGCGTCCACGCCGACCACGGCGGCGAGAACGCCCACGAGCGGTCGTTTCATCTTCGCCCGATTCGTCGACCACCCCCATGCCGAACGGCTCCTCCTCCTCGTTGTCTTCGTCCTCGACGGTTTCGGTTCCACCGGCCCCTGCCCCGGCGGCCCCTGCCCCGGCGGCCTCTTTCCCGGCGTCACCGGGAAGCTCACCTTCGGAAAGACGCTGCCGCACGCCGCGGCGGCGTCGTCGCGGTGGTCTGGTCTCCTCCTCCTCGTTCTCGTCTCCGGCGGGTACGGCCGGGCGGTCTCTCCTGGCTCCCCTGGCGGTGGGCTCCTCGGCCGCGGAGTCTGCTTCGTCCCACGTTTCCGGTCGGCGTCGTGATCGCGGTTCCGACCGGTCACCCCGGGCCCCCCGAGCTGTCCGCTCCGCTGGAGCCCGCTGGGGAGCGACGGACGCCGCTTCATCCGACGCCTCTACTGCGTCCGGCTCCTGGTCATCGAGAACGCCGAACCCGGGCAGCTTTGGAGGTGGGGTCACGGCGGTCAGCGCTTCGAGCACGTCGTCGGCCTTGTCGGCGTCGGCAACCTCACTCGATCCGCTGGCAGAAGACGGCTCGTCAAACGAGCCAAAGTCGATCGATTCGGCTTCCGGGGGCACCGTCGGCTCGTCCGGCTCCGGTCGGGAGCGAACCTCCTCGGCCGCCGCAGCTACCGGCGCCGGCGCTTCCTGTTCGGTTTCGGTCGGTTCCGCTGCAGGCGGTTCAGCCTCTTTGGGCGGTTCGGCGGCGCCGGGGGCGCCGAGTAAATTGGCGAGGAAATTCCAGTGGTCGGATCGCATGAATGGTTCGTCAATGAAAGGTGAATGCGGCCCGGTCCGGGGAGCAACCGCCGGGGCTGGCCGAGGTGATCGTGGGGGGGTCAAGCGAGATGGCTAACCGTCCGGGCCCGTCGGTAAGGGGATTAGTTGTCCCCTTTCAGTGGATTGTAAGCGGCTCTCTGGACTGACCTTATCCCTTCATATATATCCGCGGATGCAGATTTCCCCAAGACCGTCCGAGAAATCCGGGCAAATTTGCCGGACTCCGGCTTTGATCTCGATCGCCCATCCCGTACCATCGTCGGCGTCTTGTGGTCGTCTTATCAGTTCATGCATAAAAGGAGTGAGCCATGACGCGGATTCCACTGAGCCGAAACGAGGAAGAGGCCCGGTTGCGGCGGCAACGATTGGACCTGAGCATCGCCGAGATGTCACTTTCGGTCCGCACGACCAACTGCTTGGAGGAGACCGGCATCCTCACCGTCCGTGACCTGCTTCATGCGACCCCGGACCGTTTGCTTGGCATCAGTAACTTTGGCGAAAAGACGCTGGAAGAGGTCTATCAGGCGTTGGAAAAGCTTGGCTTTTACCGTCCCACTCGCGAGCCGTCCGAACCCCAGCCGGTGGAAGTCTGACGATCTTACCGGGACAGCCGTACCCGCTCGGGGCGACATGGGACGGAGAGGGAGTCAATTTTTCTCTCTTTTCGGAGCATGCTGAGAAGGTCGAGTTGTGCCTGTTCGATGTGATGGAGGCGGGGCGGGAAGCGGCGCGGATCACGCTTCCGGAGCGGACCAACCAGGCGTGGCACGGCTATCTTCCTGGGATTGAGCCGGGCCAGCTTTACGGATACCGCGTCCACGGCCCGTACGATCCCCAGGCGGGGCACCGTTTCAACCCGCACAAGGTGCTCGTCGATCCCTACGCCAAGGCGGTGGGCCGGACGACGACTTGGCGCGACGAGATGTTCGCCTACCGGATCGGCGACGAGCGGGAGGACCTCTCGTTCGATCGACGCGACAATGCCGGCTTTGTCCCGTTGGGCGTGGTGATCGACGAATCCTATGATTGGCAGAACGACCGCTGGCCGCGCGTCCCGTTCCACAAGACCGTCCTCTACGAGCTTCATGTCAAAGGATTCACGCAACGCCACCCCGAGGTTCCCGAGGAGCTGCGCGGGACCTACGCCGGATTGGCGAGCGAGCCGGTGATCCGTTACCTGAAAGAATTGGGGGTTACGTCGGTTGAGTTGATGCCG
>CAYWXT010000002.1:0-68389 GCA_964462125.1 uncultured Pirellulaceae bacterium
CCCCCCTGAGTACGCAGGAACGGATCGCAAGATGGCCGGACGCTCGAAAAAGAAAGCCGAAACCGTTTTTCTCGTCTGTGAAGAGTCGGGGCGCTACAACTACTCGCTTCGACGTAAACCAGGTGGGGAAAAACTACGTCTTAAAAAGTTCAACCCCCATCTCCGCAAACACACCTGGCATACCGAGAAAAAGAAGTAGTCGGTTCGCCGGCTTCCGGCCCAAGCGGAGGGGAGTTCACGGATGAGGCGAAAGTGGCGGGTGGTTCCCCATGACGGTGGTCGCGTCGAACAGTTGGTGCAGTCCTCCGGCTTTCCACCTGCGGTCGCCCAGATTCTGGTCAGCCGGGGAATCGTCGACGCCGCCCACGCAAGCCGGTTTTTGCAAACGAAGCTCTCGGGCTTGCGCGACCCGCAGCTGTTGCCTGGGATCCCCGAAGCGACCGAGCTGATCAGCGACGCCATCGGTTCGGAGCTTCCGATCGTTGTCTATGGCGATTACGACGCCGACGGGATGACCGGCAGCGCGCTACTGGTCAACGGCTTGAAACTGCTGGGGGCCGACGTCAGCTACCACGTCCCGAACCGCTTGGAAGACGGTTACGGATTGAACGCGGACGCGATCCGGAAGCTCGCCGAGCGGGGCAAGAAGCTCATCATCTCGGTCGACTGCGGCATCACCAGTATCGAGTGCGCGGCGCTGTGCCGCGAACTCGGGGTCCAGCTGGTCATCACCGACCACCACACCTTGGGCGAAACGCTGCCGGCCGCCGATGCGATTGTCCATCCGCGACTGCCAGGGACGACCTACCCGTTCGGAGAGCTGTGCGGGGCAGGAGTGGCGTTCAAGCTGGCGTGGTCCCTCTGCCAGGCCAAATGCGGTGCTACCAAGGTAACCGAGCCGATGAAGCGGTACCTGATGCAGTCGCTCGCCCTCGCCGCGATCGGAACCGTCGCCGACGTGGTTCCCCTGGTCGATGAGAACCGGGTCCTGGTCGAACACGGACTGCGGATGATCCAAGCCGAACCGCTGCCCGGACTGGCGGAACTGATGCGGATCACCAAGCTCGATCAAGTCTCGACACTCTCGACCGACAGCATTGGATTCACGCTCGCTCCGCGACTGAACGCCGCCGGCCGGTTGGGCCAGGCCCAGCTGGCGGTGGAACTGCTGACCTCCCCCGCCGGCCCCCGAGCAACCGCCCTGGCCGAGTACATCGACCAGCTCAACGGCACCCGCGATAGTCTGCAACGGAGCGTCTACCTGGCGGCTCAGAAGCAAGCGAAATCAGACTTCAACCCCGGCAGTGACCCAGCACTCGTTTTGGCCGGAGTCGGTTGGCACCAGGGTGTCATCGGCGTGGTCGCGGGCCGACTCAGTGAAAAGTATGGCAAACCGGTGCTGGTCCTCTCGTTGGACACCGCCGGCCGAGCACACGCCGTCGGATCCGGCCGCGTCGGCGGGACCGAGGTCAACCTGTACGACGCGTTGGAGGAGTGCCAGGAACGGCTGGTGCGGTTCGGTGGCCACCGGGCCGCCGCAGGGCTGACCATCGAGGAACGCCAGATCGATTCCTTTCGAGGCGACTTTTACGAAGCCGTCGCACGGCAATTGACCGACCAGAACCAGGTTCCCGAAATCCGAATCGACGCCGAGACCCCCTTGGCCCAGATCAATCTTCATCTGCTCGGTCAACTGGAAATGCTCGCCCCCTTCGGCGCCGGCAACCCGCCTCCCACCCTCTGTTGCCGCGACGTGCGATTGGACGAACCGGCGCGCCGCATAGGAGGCGGCGACCGACATCTGACGGTCAAACTTCGCCAAGGTGAGAAGGTCATCCGGGGCGTCGCGTTCGGGGCCGGCGAGTGGTGTGATGAAATCAACGCCTGTGAAGGACCGATCGAAATCGCCTACCGGCCTGTCGTCAATGAATTCCGCGGTTTTCGCAAAGTCGAAGTCCACCTGATCGACTGGCGCCCCGCCTCGGTCATGGCCAGCGTCTGACGCGCCGCTCTTGCCCAGCGGGTCGACACTCCCGATCCCATCAACCCAGCAATCCCGCCATGAAACGCCGCCACTTTCTCACCTCGTCCCTCGCAGCCTCCCTCGCGTCCTCCCTGCCACGACTCCGCCCCGCCGTTGCGCAGAGAAACGGTCGCCCCCCTCGCATCCTGCTCCGTTCCTCCTGGCAAACCGTCAATATCGGCGACATCGCCCACACGCCGGGCGTGCTGCGGCTGCTCCAAAAGCACCTTCCCGAGGCCGAGGTCACCCTCTGGCCCAGCAAACTGGACAACGGCGTCGATGAGTTACTGCAGCGCCACTTCCCGAAGCTGAAATTCGCGCAGGGCAAGGATGCACTGAAGCAAGCCTTCGATGATTGCGACTTCCTGCTCCATGGCTCGGGAGCGTCGCTGGTGGCCGAAAAGGATGTCGTCCGCTGGCGAGCCGAAACGGGAAAACCATACGGCATCTACGGAATCACCCTCCCCCCCAAGAAGTCTTCCTCGACGGTCAGCACGTCCAAGAAAGCCCTCGCGCAGACCATCGATGTCCTCAGCGATGCTCGGTTCGTCTACTTTCGCGACTCCAAGTCGTTGGAGTTCGCCAAGCAGCTGGGGTGCACCAGCCCCGTGATGGAATTCGGACCCGATGGAGCCTTCGCGTGTGACCTCCGCGATGATGCAAAGGCCGAAGCGTTCCTCCAGCAGCACGACTTGGAGGCGGGCAAATTCCTGTGCTGTATCCCCCGGCTTCGCTACACCCCCTACTGGACGATTCCATCGAAGAACCGCCCCTTCGACCGGGTCAAGCACGCTCGCAACGAAGCGATGAAGGAACACGACCACGCGCCGTTACGACAGTCCATCGTGGAGGTCGTGCGCAATACCGACCTGCGTGTCCTACTGTGCCCGGAAGACCAAACCCAGATGCAGGTGGGCAAAGAACTGCTACTGGAGCCCTTGCCCGCCGACGTCCGCCCCCGCGTGGCTTGGCGACCCGATTACTGGCTGACGGGCGAAGCGATCAGCACCTATGTCCGCAGCGCCGGGCTGTTCGGGAACGAAATGCATTCTCCGATCATGTGCATCGGGCACGGCGTCCCCGCGATCGTCTGCCGCTTTGCCGAACAGACGACCAAGGGATTCATGTGGGAGGACATCGGACTGGGAGACTGGTTATTCGATCTCGATAACGAGTCGGACGTCGACCGCATCGTCCCCACCGTACTCGAGCTCGCAACCGATCCGAAGTCGGCCAAGGAAAAGGCCGAGGCCGCTCGTCGCGTCGTGGAGAAACGACAGCGGGAAACGATGGCCCAGCTGGCGACCGAACTCAGCGCTGTTTAGTTGCAAAACCACCGCATCCCGCAATCGCGAAGCGAGGCCTAACCGGCGACCAACACCACCACGCGGGCTGCGATCGCCGCGACATGACCGATGGCGCCGATCCCTTCCCCCGTCTTCGCCTTGACACTGACCTGGTCTGCAGTGACATCGAGCAGACCCGCGATCACCTGACGAATCGCGTCGACATGGGGCGCCATCTTGGGCCGTTCCGCGATGATCACACAATCGAGATTGACGACCTCCATCCCGTGATGTCGGACCCGCCGAATCGCCTCGTGCACAAAATCGCGGCTGTCGCGGTTTCGATTCTCCGGTGCGTCATCGGGAAACAATCGCCCGATATCGGCTTCGGCGACGGCGCCGAGCAGCGCATCGGTGATCGCATGCAACAGCACATCGGCGTCGCTGTGCCCGACCGCATGCACCTCCGCGGGGACGTCGACCCCGCCAATCCGTAGCGGGCCGCCGTTGCCGAGACGATGCGAATCGTACCCGAGTCCAACTCGAAATGGGGGCGGGGTGGCAGGGTTCATCAAGAGGGCTCGGCAACAGGCGGATCACGTGAGGGAGGCAGCAGGCGGCTACGAAATTTCAGCTCGACCTCTACAATAGCGGAAACAGCCCCGTACAAGAGCCGCCGCCCGCATGCCAATCATCGAAGTCCGCCAACTGGCCAAGTCGTACCGCGTCTATCGCAAGCGGGAAGGACTGGGTGAGAGTATCCGAGGGCTGTTTCGCCGCCAATACGACGAAGTTGAGGCGGTCCGTGGAATCGACTTGGACGTCGAGCAGGGGGAGTTTGTCGCCTTTCTCGGACCCAACGGTGCCGGCAAGACGACCACCCTGAAGCTACTCAGCGGGGTCATTAACCCCACCAGCGGTGAAGCTTCCGTCATGGGCTTCGTCCCCTGGCAACGCGAAAACGAGTACCGTCGCCGCTTCGCCTTGGTGATGGGCCAGAAGAACCAGCTGTGGTGGGACCTGCCGGCCCAGGAATCCTTTCGGCTGCACCAACAGATTTACGGAGTGCCCCGCGATCGGTTTGCGCGAACCCTGGATGAACTCAGCGAGCTGCTCGACGTTACCCGCCTGCTCGGTCAACCCGTCCGCGAACTCTCGCTCGGGGAACGGATGAAGATGGAGCTGATCGGGGCGTTGCTGCACAGCCCCGATGTGCTGTTCCTCGATGAGCCGACCATTGGGCTGGATGTGATCGCCCAACACAACATTCAGCAGTTTTTGCGTTACTATCAAGAAGAGCGGAAGATCACGATCTTGCTCACGAGCCATTACATGAAGGATGTGGCGGCCCTGTGTCGGCGGGTGGTGATCATCGCAGGCGGCCAGATCGAATACGACGGGTCGCTCTCGGGGATCGTCGACCAGTTCAGCGGCAGCAAAATCGTGACGTTGCAGTTTGCCGACGATCACCGCCCCCCAGGCCTGGACCGGCTCGGTGAAGTCATCGAGGAGAACTGGCCCAAGGTGCGGATTCGGGTGGCCCGGACCGAGATCCCCGCCGTGCTGGCCCAGGCCCTCCGCGACCATCCGATCGAGGATGTCGGGGTGGAGGACCCGCCCCTGGAAGACGTCATCGCCAGCCTGTTCCGTGAAACCAGCGCCCGATCTCTCTCCCCCGTTTAGCCACTCGCCCCATGCCCCTGCTGTCACTCGATCACCTGAGCATCCGATTCCGCGGCCCGCCGCTGCTCGATGATGTTTCCGCCGTCATTGAGCCGGGTCAAAAAATCGGTCTGCTCGGCCGCAACGGCGCCGGCAAGACGACCCTGCTGAAGATCCTGGCCGGCGAAGTGACGCCCGATCACGGTTCGCTCTGGTGGTCCTCCGGGGCCAAGGTCGCCCGGCTGATCCAAGAAGTCCCCCAAGGGACAAGCGGAACGGTGCGCGAACTTGTCCTCGCCGGGCAGTTGACCGCAGCCGCCAGTGGCGGCGCCGCGGGACGAGGCGCCGCGGAGCCGGCAACCGAGTCGATGACGCCCTGGCAGGATGAAGACGCTTGGCAGATCGAACATGCCGTCGATGCGACCCTGTCACGGATGAAACTCGATCCGGAAGCCGACTTCGAGTCGCTCTCCAGCGGCATGAAACGCCGCGTTTTGCTCGCCCAGGCGATCGCGGCCGATCCCGACCTGCTGATGCTGGACGAACCGACCAACCACCTCGACCTCGAATCGATCTTGTGGCTCGAGGACTTTCTTGCCCGCTGGAACAAAAGCCTGATCTTCATCACCCACGACCGTTCGTTCCTGCAACGACTCGCGACACGGATCTGGGAGATCGATCGCGGACGGCTGTTCGACTGGTCGTGCGACTACGCGACGTTCCTCCAACGCAAAGAAGCGGCACTGGCCGAGGAAGAAAAACAGAATCAGCTGTTCGACAAAAAACTCGCCGAGGAGGAGGCCTGGATCCGCCAGGGCATCAAAGCGCGTCGTACCCGCAACGAAGGCCGCGTGCGAGCGCTCAAGGCGATGCGGGAGAAACGCCGCGAACGACGCCAACTCGAAGGGACCGCGAAGCTGAACCTGCAACAGGCCCAGCGGAGTGGGGCGCTGGTGGCCGAGCTCAAAGAGGTGAGCTTCTCCTATCCAGACCAACCGATCGTCCGCGATTTCTCCACCACCATCATGCGCGGGGACAAGATCGGGATCGTGGGACGAAACGGGGCGGGGAAGACGACGCTGTTGAAGCTGATGCTCGGCCAGGTTGAACCCGACTCCGGCAGCGTCCGGCTGGGAACCAACCTGAACGTCGCCTACTTCGACCAACTTCGTGACACGCTCGATCCCGAAAAAACGGTCCAGGAGAACGTGGGTGAAGGAAGTGATCACATCCGCGTCGGCGACCAGACGAAACACATTCTCGGCTACCTCCAAGATTTCCTGTTCACCCCCGAGCGGGCGCGGACTGAGGTTCGGTTCCTCTCCGGCGGCGAGCGGAACCGAGCCCTGCTGGCGAAATTGATGACCCGGGCGGCCAACGTCGTCGTCCTGGACGAACCAACCAACGACCTCGACAGCGAAACCTTGGAGATGCTCGAGGACCAACTCATCGAATTCGCCGGCACCTTGCTGCTGGTCACCCACGACCGAACGTTTTTGAACAACATCGCGACCAGCATTATCGCGTTCGAAGACGATACGGTGCGGGAGTACGACGGCGGCTACGACGACTGGCAGGCCGCGATTCAACGACGTGCCGCCGCTGAACCGAACGAACCGAAGCGTTCATCGAGCTCCCGCGCACCGATCACCCAAGCGGCGAAAGCTGAACCGCCGAAGAAGCTTTCTTACAACGAGCAGCGCGAACTGGCTAGCCTGCCCGAACGGATCGAGTCGCTCGAAGCGCGGATCGGCGAGCTGCACCAGCAGATGGCCTCCGCTGACTTTTACCAGCGATCCGGCGACGAAATCGCCGAGGCGTCCGACCGCCTGCAATCGCTCGAACAAGAACGAGAGCAAGCCTACACTCGCTGGGAAGAACTTGAGAGTTAAAAAAAGGGGTCAGGACTTTTTTTTGCAAGTGAAAATGTCTCCTGCCCCCATTTTCGCCCCGGCGCCGCGGAGAACGGGGGACGCCGCCAAATCGCTCGCCGTTGGCATACCTCCCACGCGTGTTCAGTCCGCGACGGCCTCCTCGGCAAGGCGCGCGTAAACCGATTTCGCCTCGTCGTAAGCTTCCTTGGCAGCATCGATCTCCTCTTGCCGCATGCGCGGCCGCTTCTGGTTCCAGCAGACATCGACCGCGTCACGGCACCACTGGGCACTGCGGCGACTGGCGCGAATGGGCTCGTCATTCACGTGCACAAAGATCGGATTGCTGTGCATCGACGGCAGGATCCGGACTGCGACCCACGATGAGTGCGGCAAATCGACTTCAAACTCCAGATCCTGGGGCGTGCCGTCGGCCACCATCGTTTGACTCGCCACCGCCTCGCCATTGACGACCAACTCCACGGGTACCTCGCGCGATTCCCCGATCCGTGACCGCTCCAAATGCCAGTACGGTTTCTCGTCCAGCCGACGTGCCGCGATCGCTTTTCCCGATGCATCCCGTTTTTCCGGCAACATGGCGGCGACGGTACATCGCACGGGCTGTTGACCCGCATCGGGGACGTTGAGCTGGCTCGGGATGTCGTCATGGCCGGGGGCGCCCAACGACTGTTCGCCGACGGAGAACTGCAGCAGATGGCTGAGACCGTCACCGACGTAGGAACGTCCATCTTTCAAGCCCTCGACCCAATCCTCATACTGCAGCTGATCAGCTGAACTCAGTCCCGGGACCTGCACGTAGCTCCGCCCCAAACCGACTCGCTCGCCGTAGATGCAAGGAAAATCGGTTTCGCCGCTGATTCGCGAACGAAAGCCACAATTGAGTGTGTGGTACCAGATGTTCATTTCCCAAATCACCGGTGTATCGACAGCGCTGATGAAATCGCACGCGTCGTGCGCCACCGTGACGACAAACTCGTTGGCACCGATGCCATCGAAGGGCGGCATGGCGTAGTCGGGGAGCCGATCGGCGGCGCGACCGCGCCGGTTCTCGTCCGCACCTCCCCACGTCCGCGGAAGCGCCCCGCGCGAACCATCGGGCAGGTAGTCTGGCAAGGCCAATCCCCATCCGCTGTGGCTATACCCCACGACGCCGTCTTGCTCTTTGCCCCATTTCAGCACGGGCAGCGTCCAAGACGGCCACTGGTCGATCGCGGTCGTTCCCGGATAGTCGTCCTCGGTCAGGTTCAGCAGGCAGAGATGCCCGGCGTGCGACGAGGGAAACCCACTGACCTCCACGTCGTATCGCATCAGGTTGCCGGGGCGGGACAGCGACGAAACCTTGCCATCGAAGTACTGCTTCTGGAAATACCAGCAGGGACCCCAGCTCAGCACGCAGCCGACGTTCAAATCCTCCCCGACCAAGTGCCGCACCATGTCCTCGGGAGTCACGCCCTCGGTCGGGTTTTCATAATGCGCGCAGCCGGCCGCGTGGACGTGATGGTCACCCGAGAACCAGCCGTGCTTGGCCATGTGAATCCAACGCTCCAAATCGACCCGTAGCTCCGTCGGTGGATCCTCCGCATCGACGGTGAATTCGATCGGCTGCGAGTGGTATTCGGGGCCACGATACGCCATGATCTGATAGTTGCCGGGAGCCAAGCGAATCGACTCCCCATCCTCTCGGTAGATCTGTTCGTGGAAAAAGAAATCTGGGGCAAGTCGCCGTGAAGGGTTCGGGTAGACGCGGCCCTGCTGATCCTTGATCAACAGGCTGCAGATGGTTGGTGTCCCATCCTCATCGCGGATCACGAGCGGGATCTCAACCGAGGGTCGGCATTCAAACAGCATCGGCACATCGCTGCGGAAGCCCAGATCCTGAGTGCCCTGGCCGACATGCATCGAGAGCGTCGCTTCACGCCGCCCCGCATCCCGACTGTAGAGCTGCAAAATACGATACTCCACGGGCAGTCCCGTGAGTGTTTTCGTCATCGGCTGTGAAGTGACGCTGGCGATATCCAGCCATCGTCGGGCAGCATCCGCTGGGGTGATGTCGATTGGCGGGTCCGGCGCCGCACTGCTCCGCTTGACCATCGGTTCCGCTTGCGGGCTGTCGCAGACCAGCGGTGCGGTGACCCCTGCCTCATTGATCACTTTGACGAGAAAGTTTGTCCAGCCACGTTCGTCCAAAACAGCGGCGGCAGGCCCCGGGGCGACTTTCACACGACTCTCGGGATTGATCTGCACCACCAACAGACAGTGCTTGTCCAGCAGTTCCTGGATTTCCCGCGTCACCTGCGAGTCGTCCGTGCTCTCCTGGAGTTCGTTCAGCCGCTGGAGGTCGGCGTCGGGCAGCGGGCTGCCGGCGAGTTGCATGGCTTGAACCACACGTTGCGTTGAAGCCTCCAAGGGCTGGCGGTCGACCGCCGCGACGTGCGGCACCTCTTGGGCCATCACCTCCGCGGCCGCAACGGCCCACAGGGCAAACGACATTGTGGCAGAATGAACATAGCGACGATTCATGACTGACTCCCGCATCGGATTCCACAAACTTCCCATCGTACCGCGGGCCGTCGCACGCCGCAGCGAGCGGACGGCGATTCCATGGCCATATTCAAACGAAACGGTGCGGTTAGAAGTCGCCGGCCAAGCGGCGGCTGGCCTGCTTGCGGAAGCCTTGCAGCAACAGACTGGCGTCGGGATAGAGTTCGGCCAGCGAGTAACCGCTGCTCTCGGCGCCGCTTCCTTCCACCATCGCGACCAGAGTGCAGTAGGGAATGCCGCCGATTTCCTTCAGGTCGTTCTTGTGGCTGTGCCCCTGGAATACCGCCAACACCTTGCCGTTGGCTTCCAGAATCTCGCGGACCTCGGCGTTGTTCTTCACGCCGTGATTGTTGCTGACGTCGAGACGTTGATGGGCGAAGACGATCACAGGTTGCCCGGTGGATTTCAAATCGTTCTGCAACCAGTCAAGTTCGGCAGGGGGGACGTTCGGGTCGGTCCATTCGAAGTTCTTGCGGCCATACGGCTCACCGTCGCTGCGGAAACAGGAGTCGAGGATGACGAAGTGAAAGCCGCCACGGTCGAAGGAATAGTAGGACCGCTCCTGGCCGACCTCGCCGAGAAACTCTTCCTTGGTCAGCGTGTCGACGCAGTGATTGCCGAGCACGTAATGACGGTCGTCACTGACGGCGGAGAACTCCCGGTTGATCGTCGTCAGGTACTGTTGCTCCACCTCGACCGACTCTGCTGCGTCGATCAGGTCGCCGAGTTCGACGACGAAATCGGGCCGGGCTTCTCGGAATGCTGTCGACGCTTCGGCGAACTTCTCACGTGACTCGCGGTAATGCCGGGTCCCGCGCGGCGGCTTGTCCGCATGGTGCAGATCGGTCACCAGGCCGAACCGGACCGCCGGCTCGGTCTCGGCGGCGAAGGCCTGTGAACACCTCATCGTCGCTCCGGCTGTGAGTAGTAACGAACCGTTATGCAGGAACGTGCGGCGTCTCAGACGTGTCGATTCGGAATTGATTTGCATGGAACGATCGGTCCGCCGGAGGCTAGGGAGTGGGGTTGGAGCTGCTTGAGGCATGGCGAAACTCCGCTGCGCTCAACGATCGCGTGACTCGTTGATAACGCATGATACCAAGGATCACCGTGACGAGGCCCAGGGCAACGAGCAGTGCCCCGGATATGACCGAACCCATCCGGTCGCTGTACAGCTCGATGACCGTCGCGCCGGAGGCAAGCAGCATGAGCGCGGTTCGCACGTAAGCCAACAGGGTGCGCTCGTTCGCCAACCGGGTGCGATCCGCCGCCAACTGGTCCCGCAGGGCGGAATCGCGATTCTCCGCGGGAGCCGTCGAGCCCGCTTCCGTCATTGGTTCAACCTACTCGCTGGTCGGCGTCAATCGCGTCGCAACCTCACGGTCGCGTCACGGATCGTGAACGCGGAAAACGATTGGATCATGCAACTGGAACGTAACGCCCCAGGATACTCCGTTCAAGCAGCACCCGCGTTTGGACCTGAAGGGGGCCTCGTCGCCCGGGGGAGTGAAGTCGCCCTGGCTGCGTTGCGACCTTGCGGTGTCCGGTGTACCGTGATCGGGCGACCGCCTCACGTCATTTCCCCCCTCGTGTTGCTCAACCGGTGAAGGACTCAACCCGGCATGAAGACTGGAGCACAGATCCAACCGATCCATGGACGGTATCCGGAGTTCACCTGGGCGGCGATCCTGGTCGGCTGGATGATCGGGGCGGTGATCACGATCTCGGTGGCCTATGCTTCGCTGGTACTCGGATTTTCGATCGAGGGTTCCGAGCTGGCGGCGATCCTGGGGTGGGGCATCCTGCGGGGGGTGCTGCGGCGGACGAGCATCGTCGAGAACAACATCAACCAGACGATCGCATCGGCAGTCAATGGTGCATCGAGCGGGATCATGTTCAGTGTCCCGGCGCTGTTGATCCTCTCCAACCGGGCCGGCTTTGAATCGCTGGCGGAGATCGATCGCCCGGTTCTCGTGCTCTCGGCGATCACGGGTTGTGTGTTGGGGCTGTGCTTTGTGATCCCGCTTCGCAAGCAGATGATCGACTTTGACCGCTTAGCTTACCCGGGCGGGATCGCCGTGGCGGCGATCTTGAAAAGCCCTGGGGCAGGCGTTCGCAAAGCGATGCTGCTGCTCGGCGGTGTGGTCCTGGCGGCCGTTTGCCAGCTGTTGCTGATCGTCTTTGCTGAAGGAGCGCATGACTGGCACGCCGGCGAGGTGATCGGATTGCCGCCGATGCTGAATATTTCGCTCTACCTGTCGATCATGACGATCGGCGTCGGTTACCTGTCGGGCAAGGGTGGCTTTTGGTTCGGCGCCGGCGGATTCATCTGCTACTTCCTGCTCTCCCCGTTGTTATCTCAGTTCGGGGAGCCCGCGATCGCGGCGATGACGAGCGATCCCGAAGCGATGAGGCTGACGCTTTATCGGCCGACCGGGATCGGGATGCTGATCGGAGCGGCGATCGGGGGAATCATCGCTGCCCTGCCAATGATCATCGGGGCGATGCAATCGTTGCGGGGTGCCTCCGAGCGGGATGCCGGGGAGTTGGCAGCCAAAGACGAGATGCCGGTCAGTCTGCTGTACACGATGATCGGGTTGGGAAGCCTGATACTGCTCGGGATCGCCTGGTACGTCGGTGCCGGACAGCTGTCGCCCATGCGGGCGGTTCTCATGACGGCGGTCGGCATCGCTTGGATCTGGGTCGCTGGCGTGATCGTGGCCGAATGCATCGGCCGCACCAACTGGTCCCCGTTGTCGGGGATGACCTTGATCGCAGTCACGCTGTTGATCGTGATTATTCAAGGCGGCACCGATACGATGACCACGATTCGCGTCTCGGTGATGGTCGGCGCCGCGGTTTGTCTGGCGATCTCGCAGGCCAGCGACATCATGCTCGATTTGAAAAGCGGCTATTTGGTTGGGGGCGTGCCGCGGCGGCAACAGTTCGCGCAGTTCATCGGCACGTGGCTTGGACCGATCCTCGTGGTATGGTTGATGTTTCTGTTGCATAGCACCAAGGAGGGCGGGATCGGCGGGCCGGAACTGCCGGCGCCCCAAGCGGCGGCGCTGGCCAGCACCATTGAATCGATCGTGCAAGGAGATGTCCCAGCCTATCGCTACGTTGCCGGCGGCGGGATGGGATTGATGCTGGCGCTGAGCGGACTGGGTGGCATCGGCGTGCTGGTGGGGCTCGGCTTCTACATGCCGTTCAATATCGTGATCACCTACACGATCGGAAACGTGTTGCGAGTGTTCAGTGATCGTTATTTGGGACGCCGGTTCGGGTTCGAAGTCGGCGTGCCCATCGCCGCGGGATTGATCGTTGGCGAGGCACTTGTGAATGTTGGCGAAGCGATTTGGCAGATCGTCCTTGAGTGATTCATCTGGAGACGAGGATCGACCATGAAGGGTGCATTGGGACAGGTTCTATTGTGGATCGGGTTTCTGGGGGGAGCGTACGTTTCGGTCTGTCGGATGGAGCGGACCGAGTCTCCCTGGGAAACGATTCCCTGGAATTGGTACGCACTGTGTGCCGGCGTGGGGACGCTCGGTGTGGTGCTGCTTCGCCAGGACCGAACGTTCCGCCGTGCGCTCTCCGCCGCTTCGGAAACGAGTCTGGAATCAGTTCGCGGATCGCTTCAGGAAATTGAACGGCGAATCACCGAGTTGGCGACTCAGGTGGACCAGATGACCTGTGAAGAGGTGCTGGTGTACATCGATGATCGCTGCGTTCCCCTGTTCGCTGAGTTTGCGGATGGTCGGACGGTGATCCTGAACCGCTTTGGCACCTCCGTTTACGCAGAGGTGATGACGGAGTTTGCCAGTGGCGAGCGATACATCAACCGGTCCTGGTCGGCCGCCGCCGATGGCTATGTCGACGAGGTCGTGCGCTGTGTCCATGCGGCCCAGCAGTTCCTCCAAGCCGCGAACGCAACATTGGACGCGGCAGCAACGTCGTGACCGCGGCGAAGCCATGGCGATCATCAATCAGGCACAACATCGATGCCAGACAAAATGGCCCCAAGCTGCGGCCGGAAGACTAGCGGGTCGAAGATGTCGGATCGGATCGCAGCGTTCTTTCAGATGGCGCGGTGCCATGGCGGCCTGTGTTGGCTGCTGGAGACGGCTCCGGTAGACTTCCGACTACGAGCACGTTGAATTCGTTTCCGTCGCGCCGGACGACGATTCGGAACACTTTTCGTCAACACTTTCCATGCTTCGAATGTGCATTCCCCGAGTTCCTTCATGCCGAAACTAGCCGCGTTCCCGAAACTTTACATGCAGGCCCTGTGCAAGACTGGGAGTATGTCGCTGACCGAGTGGATTGATCAGGCGGCGGAGCTGCCGATCGATGGACTGGAGTGGTATGCGGGTTTTTTGGAGATGCAAGACGAGGCGAACTGGATGCCGATCCGTCGCTACGTCGAGGCCAAGGGGCTGTGTGTTCCGATGATGTGTTGTTCTCCCGACTTCACTCATCCCGATCCGGAATTTCGGGCAGAGCAAATCGAGCACGAGAAGCGTTGGATCGACATGACCGCTGCGTTGGGAGGCCAGTATTGCCGGGTGCTCTCGGGGCAGCGACGGCCTGAGTTGAGCCGCGAAGAGGGGATACACCTCGCCGCCGAGTGTATCGATCTCTGCGCAGCTTATGCCGCTGAATGTGGCGTCACCTTGGTGATCGAAAACCATTACAAGGACGACTTTTGGGCGTATCCGGAGTTCGCCCAAATGGCCGATGTGTTCTGCGATTTGGTCAATTCCGTGCAAGCCGAGAACTTTGGCGTCAACTATGACCCCAGTAACACGATACTGGCCGGGGAGGATCCGATCGCGCTGCTCCGCCGGGTCGCGCCGCGGGTCGTGACGATGCATGCCAGCGACCGGTATTTGATCGAAGGAACGCTGGAGGACTTACGGCGTGAAGAGCTGGGCGTTGAAGGCTACGCCGAGCGACTGCGGCACGGCGAGGTCGGTCGCGGGTTGAACGACTACGACGCCATCTTCTCGATCCTGAAAGAGAGCGGTTTTGCCGACAATTGGATCAGCATCGAAGACGGTGTCGAGGGGATGGACCAACTGATGCGGAGTGCGGAGTTCTTGCGGGGGAAGGTCACGGTGCACTGGCCGGAATGAGCACTAGGGGGCAGTTGCGAGTTCGCCTTGGTCATCGACGTTCTCAATTTTCTCCGGCAGCGGTCCACGGATCGATGCCTCGCTCTCGTAGACGAACTTGGAATGCCTTTGGTAGATGATTGACTGTTCGTTTTCACGGAACACGACGTACAAATCGTGCGTGAGCAGGGGAAACCCAGCGATCCAGCTGAATACTTCGACCTGGTCACCCCCATCGCGGAAAATCCGCGACGGCGGTTTTCCCAACAGCGCGCGGACATCTTCGTTGGTAAACGGAGAATCCGCAGACCGGTGGGCTTCTTGTGACTGGGTCGCTATCTGGTGGTACGCCTGTTCGACACTCGGCCGCGCGATCGCATAGTCGTAGATGAGTGCCGCGAACGCGACAGCCAGTACGATTCCCAAGGCGATTTTTCGCATCACGGCATGATGTCGTCGGAGTCCCTGATTTTCATAATCAGACATCGCGAATCATTCGGTTCTGCAAGGAAGGGCGGACGACCGAGATTTGACTACAATCGAGAGCGTTTCGCAAACCCGCGCCGACCCGATTCGGCTCTCGGCTCCGTCAGAAACCGGCCCCTTGCCCTGTCGGGCTCCCCCCACTGTTCGTTCCACGGTGGGGGAGAGGGACAGGGTGAGGAGTCGCTTCACGACCGTTTTTCCAGTTTTCTGAGAGTGCCTTGCGTTCCCATTTCGAGGTAAACCAGTGATCCGTTCCCTCTGGGGCCAAACCCTTGGTCTGTTGGCCCTGACATTCTCGGCGTTTTCCGCGACCCAACCGGCTGCCGCGGCGCAACTGCCCGCGGCCGGTCCGAACATCCTTTTCATCTATCTCGATGATTACGGTTGGCGAGACACCGGATTCATGGGTTCGGACTACTACGAGACGCCGCACATGGACGAATTGGCCGCGGCCGGAATGACGTTCACCGACGCCTATTCCTGTGCCGCCAACTGCGCCCCGGCCCGGGGCTGCCTGTTGTCGGGGCAATACACCCCGCGCCACGAGATCTTCAACGTCGGCACCCGGCGGCGCGGCAAACGCAAGTTCGGCTCGCTGATGCACGTGCCGGGTACCGACACGCTGCGGCGAGACGTGCGGACCTGGGCCCATTGCATTCGCGACGCCGGGTACCGGACCGCCACGATGGGGAAATGGCATCTCAGCGAAGACCCGCTGCCATACGGATTCGATGTCAACGTCGGTGGCTCTCACAGCGGCAGTCCCCCCAAGGGATACTTCCCCCCGCATCCCGGGGCTCCCGGATTGGCCGATGCGCCGGAGGATGAGTACCTGACCGATCGCCTGCATGACGAGGCGATCCGTTTCATCGAGGAAAATCAATCCCGACCCTGGCTACTCTATCTGACCCACTTTGCGGTCCATACGCCGCTGCAGGGCAAGCCAGAGCTGGTCGAAAAGTACGAGAGCAAGCCGCCGGGGGAACTGCACGACTCCGCCGTGATGGCAGCGATGATCGAGAGCGTGGACGAAGGGGTAGGCCGGTTGCTCGCCAAGCTCGATGAGTTGGAACTGGCGGAGAACACCGTGGTAATTCTGTATTCCGACAATGGAGGTTACGGCCCAGCGACCTCGATGGAACCGCTGAAAGGCTACAAGGGGACGTATTACGAAGGTGGCATCCGCGTTCCATTGGCGGTCCGCTGGCCGGATGTTGTCGAGCCGAACTCAAGCTGCGATGTCCCGGTCACCGGAGTCGATCTGTTCCCGACCCTGGCCCGGATCGCCGGGGCGGAGTTGCCGGCCGATCAAGCCCTCGATGGCGTCGATCTGACGCCGCTGCTCCGCGGTGAATCTTCCCCGCCGGAGCGGGCGCTCTTTTGGCACTTCCCCGCCTACCTGCAGAGCTACTCCCGCATCGACGGCCAGCGCGATCCGCTGTTTCGAAGCCGTCCCTGCAGCATCATCCGGGACGGCGATTGGAAGCTCCACGAATACTTCGAAGACGGCGCGATCGAGCTCTACAACCTGAAGGAGGATATCGGGGAGACGAACAATTTGGCGGAAAGGGAACCACAGCGGGCCGCGGCGTTACTCGACAAGTTGAAGCGTTGGCGGGCAGAAATCGACGCCCCCGTTCCCACCGAGCCCAATCCCCAATACGACGCCGATGCCGAGCAAGCCGCGATTCAGCGTGCATCCCGTTGAGGAGCAGGAACCGAGCTGGTGAGCCTCAGCGGCGAAGCACCGCTTCGGCAGCGGCGACGGTTTCGTCGATCATCGCCTCACTGTGCGTACGGCTGAAGAACCACGCCTCGAATTGGCTGCAGGGAAGATAAACACCTCGTTCGATCATGCCCCAGAAAAAGCGGGCGAAGGCTTGGCGATCGGACTTCTCGGCGTCGTCCCACTGCCGGACCGGTTGAGCGCTGAAAAACAGCGTCAGCATGCTGCCGATCTGCTGGACCTGGTGGTCGACGCCGGCTTCCGTGGCGGCACGGCGAAGACCTTCGGCAAGACGATCTCCGAGCCGTTCCAGCTGCTCATAGGGGGGATCATCCCGCAAGATCCGGAGTGTCATGCTGCCGGCGGCGACGGCGACCGGGTTGCCGCTGAGCGTGCCGGCTTGAAAGATCTTTCCGGCCGGCAGCACCTGATCCATGATCTCCGCCTTGCCCCCGTAGGCTCCCAACGGCATGCCGCCGCCAACGATCTTTCCCAACGTTGTCATGTCGGGCGTGATTCCGAATCGTTCTTGCGCACCGCCCAACGCCAGGCGGAACCCGGTCATCACCTCGTCGAAGATCAGGATCGCGCCGCGCTCACGGGTCAGCCGGCGGAGCTGCTGCAGAAAATCCATGGACGGAATGACGCACCCCATGTTGCCGACGACCGGCTCCATGATCACCGCTGCGATCTGCCCGGCGTGCTGGTCAAATGCGGCGCCGATCGCATCGATGTCGTTGTAGGGCAACACGATCGTGTCTTGCCCGGCACCGGGAGTGACGCCGGGGGAATCGGGGACGCCAAGGGTCGCGGCGCTGCTCCCCGCAGCTACCAACAGGCTGTCGACGTGGCCGTGGTAGTTGCCGGCAAACTTGATCACCTTCGTTCGCCCGGTCGCTCCTCGGGCGACCCGGATGGCGCTCATCGTGGCTTCCGTACCACTGTTGACCAGCCGCACATTCTCGATACTCGGAACGGCTTCGATGATCTGTTCGGCGAGCTGCGATTCCGCTTCGGTCGGTGCGCCGAAACTGGTCCCCCGTTCCGCGGCCCGCTGAACGGACTCGATGACTTCCTCCTGAGCGTGCCCCAGGATCATCGGCCCCCAGGAGCCAACATAGTCGAGGAAGCGGCGACCATCGACATCGAACAGGTGCGGCCCGGCGGCGCGCTCGATGAACAGTGGCGTACCGCCGACGGCACCAAAGGCGCGGGCGGGACTGTTGACGCCGCCAGGCATCAAGCGGCAGGCGCGCTCGAACGCGGCCACACTGCGGGGGCCGGCCTGTTGCCGTCCGGATGTTTTTGATTCCTCAGAAGCAGGCAACGTTTTTTTCCTGGTGATAAGTGGAGAGTGGTACGTTCAAACGGTGATAACGCGGTCGAGGCCGGACGGCTTGCGCCGTGCCGTTACAATTCGGAGGGCATCGGGCAATCGGCGGCGGCTCAAGGTCTTCGGCAGTCACCATCCGGCTGGTTTTCAAGGAAAGCCTAGGCAATGATCGAGTGGATCGGTTCGCCATAGTCTTTCTCCAACCGTTTGCGCCCCGGGACGGCAAGCTCGCGGGGATCGAGCCCGAGCTGGTGCAGGACCGTCGCGTGGATGTCGGTCACGTAGTGTCGGTCTTCGACGGCATGGAAGCCGATCTCGTCGGTCGCCCCGTGGGCGACGCCGCCTTTGATTCCTCCACCGGCCATCCAGACGCTGAATCCGTACGGATGGTGATCCCGGCCGTCGGAGTGCTGCGACCCAGGAGTCCTGCCGAATTCGGTTGCCCAGACGACCAAAGTCTCGTCCAGCAACCCGCGTCGACGAAGGTCCTTGAGCAGCGCTCCGATCGGCTGATCGACCTGTTTGCACAACCGCGTATGGCCCGACTTGAGTCCCTTGTGCGCATCCCACTGGCCCGCACCTCCGTTGCTGCCGTGGTAGACCTGGACAAAGCGGACGCCCCGTTCGACCAACCGCCGGGCCGTCAACATCTTTTCGCCAAAATCCTTGGTCTCGGATTGGCCGATGCCGTACATGTCGACCGTGTCCGCTGTCTCCTCCTCGAACCGCACCACCTCCGGTACGGCGGTCTGCATTCGAAACGCCAACTCATAGGCCTCAATCCTCGCCCGAACGGTGTCGTCGGAGGGGAACTTGGCTGCGGTCATCTCGTTGAGTTCCCGAACGAGTGAGAACTCCGCGGCCTGTTCCGCCGCTTCCAGGTCCTCCGGACGCCGCGCGTAGGGGAGCGGATCGACCGGATCGACGTTGAGTGGAATCCCGTCGTACTGCGGCCCCAAGTAGTTCGCCCGGTGCGCCTCCATTCCGCCGCAGCAATCGGCGATCGGGGTTCCCATCACCACGAACTGCGGCAGATTGTCGTTCAGCGAACCGAGGCCGTAATTGACCCACGAGCCGATCGTCGGGAAGAACCCATCGACGCGGTGGCGGCCGGTGTGGAACTGCAGCTGCGCGCCGTGGTTGCTGTCCTCGGTCCACATGCTGCGGATCAAACAGAGGTCATCGGCAGACTCCGCCAGGTGCGGCCACCAGTCGCTGATTTCGATTCCCGACTGCCCGCGTTTCTGAAAACCGACCTGCATCGGGAAGATTTCTTTGCGGACAAAGCCATTGTTCGGATCAAAGGCAACGACCCGCTCATTCTCCAAAAATGGCGACTCCAGCACATCGGCGAAGGGCGATTCCTCGATCGTCTTCCCGGCGTACTGGTTCAGCGCCGGTTTGGGATCGAACGATTCCATGTGGCTCGTGCCGCCGATCATGAACAACCAAATCACATTCTTGGCCTTGGGCGCCAGATGTCGGAAGGGGGTGGTTTCCCCAGCGGCGGCGGCGTCCTGGTCAAGCATCGAGGCGAGTGCGACACTTCCAAGCCCCAATCCAGAGTGGGCGAGAAACGCGCGGCGGTGACGCGGGTCGATACGGCGATCGATCGGGTTTTTCATCAGACTACCTATCGAATGACGACAAAGTCGTTGTGATTCATCAATGCGTGGACCAGGTTCATCTCCGGCTGGCCCGATTGCAGGAACTCGACACAGGCGGCCTGTTCTTGCTCATCCGGTGCCCGGCCCAGGACCCGCAGGAACGCCTGGCGGGCAAACACCTGCGATGCTGACGATTCATTGCTGCTCTCCCGAGTGAGCTCGGAGCGGATCGATGCGGCGAGCCGGCTCGCCATCTTTCGCGACAGCTGACTATTGGACAGAACCAGGGCCTGCTGCGGGATGATGCTGGGACTTCGACGGTAACATTCGTTGGGACTGGCCGCGTCGAAGGTCGTCAGCATCGTCATCTGTTTCTCGTAAGCGTGGCGGAAATAGAGACTCCGCCTTAGCACCTCCTCGCCCCGTTCGTAATCGATTTCCGGACCGCCCATGCGGAGGTCGAGATCACCGGCCGCGGCCATCACCGCGTCGCGGATCACCTCGGCCTCCAGCCGGATCACGTTGAAATGCCAAAAGAGATGATTGTCCGGATCGATCTCGCCGTTGTGCTGATCGGCCTCGGACTCCAGCTGCGACGCCTGGCGATACGTTTGCGAACTGACGATCAGCCGGTGCAGGTGCTTCATGCTCCAGCCGCTGTCGATCAATTCGGCTGCCAGCCAATCGAGCAGTTCAGCGTGCTGCGGGCGTGGCGAGCGGAGCCCAAAGTCGAACGTGTTTTCCACCAACGGTTGCCCGAAATGCCGCATCCAGACGTGATTGACCGCGACGCGGGCGGTGAGCGGATTGTCTGGATGGGTGATCCAGTCGGCCAGCGCTGTGCGGCGGCCACTGCTCTGGGTCGGATAAGTGGGACCGACCGGCGTGTAGTCACCATTGGTTTGTTCCAGCGCCTTAACTGCCGCCTGTTGCTCGGCTTCGGCGTCGGCAAGCGTCTTGCGGACTTTCTCCAGTTCCTCGGAGTCGGAATCGGTCTCCTCCTCCCCTTGCTTGGCGTCGGCGACGGCCCGTTGGGATTCAACGACTTTCAACTCTGCTTGAGCCACCGCGAGTTCTCGTTCCCGCGCGGCGGCCTCGATCGCCAGCGTCTGGGCATCCGCCGATGCGTTGGCGTCCTCGTCCTTGGCATTTTCGTCCGGCTTCGCTTCGTCGGTTCGGCCGAGATGTCTGGCACGGTCCGCGGCGAGTCGGGCTTGCAGGCTTGCCAGTTTGGCTTCGGCGACCGCTAGCTTCCGCGCGGCCAAATCAGCCTCCTCCGGTGCTGCCTTGCTCACCGCCGTCTGCGCTTGTTCGACGGCCCGTCGAGCGGCCCGCACGTCATCCTCCGCCCGCTGCGGCCGCAAGCCGGGGCGGGCGGCCAGCGGGGGCACCGAACGCGGCTCGACGACAAAGGGGACTCCGACAACCTCCGGCACGTCCGGAACAATCTCTTTCGACTCATCCGGCAGTTTCTCGTTTCCGCCGATCAGGAATGGTGTTTCCGCGTCCAGCTCGGCGTCGTAGGCGCGGGGCAGGCCATCCTGCATCGTGTCGAGCACGCCTGCGACACGATCTGTCCGAACCTGGTGTGGCTCGAAGATCGCGCGGAACTGGTAATACTCCTCCTGCGACAACGGATCATACTTGTGGTCATGGCAACGGGCACAGTCGATCGTCAGGCCGACGAAGGCTTTGGCCGTGTGTTCCACCGTCGCGTCGAGCCAGATATTCCGGTTCGATTTATGATAGTTGCGGGCCAGAAACCCGGTGGCGCGCAACGTGTCGTCATCCAGCGGTGCGAGCTCGTCCCCGGCGATCATCTCGCGGATCATCTGGGCATAGGAACGGTCGGCCGAGAGCGACTCGACGATCCAGTCCCGCCACCGCCAAATGTGACGTTGGCTGCCGCGCAGTTGGTCCTTGTATCCGTCCCAGTCGCTGTATCGCCAGACGTCCATCCAGTGCCGGGCCCAACGCTCAGCATGCGCGGGATCGGCGAGCAACATTTCAACAAACCGGCGTTCTTCGGCATCGGAATCGATCGCCAGGAAAACGTCCCGTTGTTGTGGCGTCGGTGGCAATCCCAGAAGGCCGAACGTCAGCCGGCGGAGAATCGTTTCGCGGTCTGCCGCCGATGCCGACCGCAATCCTGCCTCGGCGAGTTTGGCTTCGATAAACGCGTCGATTGGATGGATATGGATACTGTCGGCTTCGCTCGCGGATTCCGGCCGGTGGAGCGGCACCGGCGGCCGGTCGATCGGTTGGAACGACCAATGATCGCGGGGCCCTTCGAGAATGACTTCATCGGCCGGTGCCTCCAGCCCTTGGGCGATCCAACGGGTCAGCAGCTTCACCTCTTCGGCGGTCAGCGCCGTCCCTTCGTCCGCCGGTGGCATCTGCGAACCGCCATCCGCCGTCACCCGCCAGATCAGTTCGCTGTCATCGGCGTCCTCGACACTGACGATCTCCCCGGCGTGGCTCCCTTCGCGAATCAGCTGAGCCGCGTCGAGTCGCAGCCCCGCTTCTTGACGCACCGGGCCGTGACAACTGACGCATTTCTCCGCCAACAGTGGCTTGACCTCTTCTGTGTAGAGGTCGGACGCCAAGACGCTGGGGCAGCCAAGCAACCAGGCGCCGAGCAGCAACTTCAGGGATTTCATCAAGCCATTCTGGACCCCGAGATTTTGCCCGCGCAGCGGCGCCGCCGGTCGCCACTCCCCCGCCTTTGTGAGGGAGAGGGACGAAGAATCGCTCCCCCGATCTTCAGCCTTGTCGGGGGGACGCTCTTGTTCAATCGCCGCAGAGAGAATGGGGTGACACATGGGGCGGGTCGAGAGGCGGGTTCGTGGAAAGGGATTCCTCGACTCTGCCATTATGGACCAAATCCGACCGGCTGTGGGAATTCGTCGGAACGTCGCCTCCGTCAAACCGCTATCTCGCCTCCCGCGACCATCTCGTCAATCGTCTTGATCAGCTCCGGCAGTTCCGCGACCGACTCGATGGTGAAGTGCGCCCCAGCGTCGGTCAGCCGCTTCGCCGCCGCCTGGCAACGTCGTTGTACCTCCTGGTCCGACAGCTCTCCCAGCTGCTGTTCCGACAACCCGACGCAGTTGCCGGTGCGGGTCACGCCGACGGTCCAGCAACCGGCGTTGCGACCCGCTTCGATCCCGATCGGCGTGTCGTCCACCTTGACGATTGTCCACATCGGATAGACATCGAGTCGCTTGGCCGCCTCGAACAGCAGATAGGGTGCGGGGCGTCCGCGGGGAGCGTCATCGGCGCACAGGACACAATCGGGTTGATAGCCTTGCTGCGCCGCTGCGGCGCTGACGACCTCCATCAGTTCGCGTGTGTAGCCGGTCGAGGATCCGATTTTCAGTCCGCGTTGGCGACACTTTGCCACCGCCTCGGCGGCACCTGGGATCAGCTGGCTGTGGTCCTGCAGCGTTGCCTTTTGCAGCGGCAAGAACTCACGGTACATCGCGTCAATGTCCTCCTCACCGCAAGGCCGGCCGAACGTTGCCTGCCAAGCTTCCGCGACCGGCGGCATGGCGACAACGGCCGCGATGTGATCCCGTTTGGCCCGGCCCATCGGCTCGCGGGCCTGAGCCTCGGTGACCTCGATCCCCTGTCGCCGAAAGATTTCCTGGAAGACCGCCGTGGGGGCCCGGCTCCCGTAATCGATCGTCGTCCCGGCCCAATCGAAGACGACCGCTTTGAGATGCTGGCACGTTGATGGCATGTTGTCCGTTCCTTGAGATGTCTGGTTCTCCCTCGGTTTTGCGGTCGTTGTACCACACAAGTGAATGCGGTGAAGCGAGTTCAGGGTTTTCAGACCAAGCCGAGCAACGGTACCATGGCGGCGTGAATCTGGCGCCGCTGACACGGCGACCTCCCCCGCGCATTGTGAGTTCGGCGTGCCGACTGAGCTTTTCGCCACCGCCGTGATCACCAATGATGCGGTCCTCCTGGGTGTGCTGCTGGTGATTCTGGCCGGTGTGTTCTGGACGCACACACTGATCGACCGACATCGGTTCTGGAAGGTTTTCTACCAAATCGTCCCGGCCCTGTTGCTGTGCTATTTCCTTCCTTCGTTGCTGACCCTCACCGGGATCGCCGATCCAGAGGCGTCGCAGCTGTACTTCATGGCCAGCCGCTACCTGCTGCCGACCAGCTTGGTGTTGCTGACCCTGAGTATCGATCTCCGCGAGATCTTGCGGCTCGGCCCCAAGGCAATCGTGATGTTCTTGACCGCGACAATTGGTGTCGTCATGGGCGGTCCGATCGCCGTCCTGATCGCCGCCGCCATTGACCCGGAGCTGGTCGGGGGCCAGGGCGCCTCGGAGGTATGGCGAGGGCTCTCGACCGTCGCCGGGAGTTGGATCGGGGGTGGAGCGAACCAAGCGGCGATGCGGGAGATCTTTGAACCGAGTGACGAACTGTTCAGCGTCATGATCGCGGTGGATGTGGTGGTCGCCGAAATCTGGATGGCGTGCCTGCTGTTGGGCGTGGGCAAGGCCGACTGGATCGACCGGAAGCTGCGGGCCGATGCATCGAGCGTCCGGCGGCTGCAGGAAAAGATGGAGGACTTTTCTCGGAGGTCGGCTCGAATTCCGACGACCGCCGATCTATTCATCGTGCTCGCCGTCGGCTTTGGTGTCACGGCGATCAGCCATTTCGCGGCCGATCGCATCGCGCCCTGGATCGAAGTCAACGCGCCAGTGCTCAATAACTTCAGTCTGAATTCGGTCTTCTTTTGGTTGATCGTGCTGAGCACGACCGGGGGTGTGATCTTGTCGTTCACCTCTGCCCGCAACCTGGAGGGAGTCGGCGCGTCTCGGATCGGGACCGTGTGCATTTTTGTCCTGGTCGCGACGATCGGATTGCGGATGGATCTACGAGCGGTATTGGATCACCCCGGGCTGTTCGTGGTTGGTGGAATGTGGATGCTCTTTCATGTGGTGTTGTTGGTAATCGTCGGCAGACTGATCCGGGCGCCGTTTTTCTATTTGGCGGTCGGCAGTAAAGCCAACATCGGCGGAGCGGCCAGCGCACCGGTGATCGCGGCAGCATTCCATCCGTCGTTGGCCCCGGTTGGCGTTTTGCTGGCCGTCGCCGGCTACGCCTTGGGAACGTATGGAGCTTATCTGTGTGCCCTGATGATGCAGGCAGCGTCACCGTGAACAGATTCGTCTCTGGCGTCATTGACGGCGAAGAAACGGCGATTCTGTCAGGTTCTCGCCGTCGCTGACGAAAGGAGTCTCGGAATCATCGCGCGAAGTCCTGAAGATTCGCTCGCACTGCCCGCTCATGGTTGGTCAATTGTCGCTTGGGCTCCTGGCCGAGCGAGAGGCTGTACTCCACCAAGGAGATCAACTCCTGGTCGCTGAGGGTGGGGTTGGCGGGATGGGGAGTTCCCGGCATGCCAAGTCGCAGGCGTGCGAATAGGGCGCTCCGGTCGGAGCCGCCCTTCATCGGGTCGGCGACCAAGTCACGCGGCGCGGTACGCTGGCCGCGATCGTCCAGCAACATCAGCCCCCTGGCGCCGCGCCCGTCCTCGCCGTGGCAGCGGTTGCAGGTTGCCCGCTCGTACAGTTCGCGTCCGGCCACCCGTTGTTCATCGGTGTCCGACGGCCAGTCGGGCACCGCGACCGCCGGGCCGGCAGATCCCCGGCGCTCCATGATTTCTGCGATGACATCGTCCTCCAGCGGTTCGTCGAACGCTTCAAACGACGCGACCAACCCCTCTCGAAATCCTTCTTGGCGGAGGCTGTAGGTGACTTCGACCAGCTGTTCAATCTGTTCCTCGCTCAGTTCAGCGAACGCGGGCATCGCGGTTCCCGGAATGCCGTTGCGAATGACGGCGCGGATGTCATCGCGTGATGGGAACCCGTTGGTTGTGGTCACCAGCCGATAAGTGTCGCCCCGTAGGTCGCGCGATGGCGGCCAGAGATGCCGGTTGGCGCGGCCATTCCCGCGGCCCGATTCACCATGACAGGCGGCACAGTGCTGGGAGAACAGCGGCGAGATCGCCGGTCCGGAATCGTCAGGAAACCCCACCGGTTCGTACTGGCCGGCCATGATTCGCCGCAGTTCTTCCATCGCCTGTTGGTCCGAGGGGTCCTCCCGCACGCGGCTCTCAAGCGCCTCACGGCGAAACGTTTGATGGTGTCCCATCAGGTAGCGGTCGAACAGGGAACGTGCCACATCAGGACGCCCGGCCAATCCCCCCGCGGTGGCTGCAGTCCGGATTGTGATCGCGCGCTGAGCCCCCTCCAAGTCGGTCTGTTCAAACCGCCGATATGCCTCCTCGTAGTCACCGAGCAGAAATGCGACCTCTGCCGCTTCCATCCACACGCCAAAGCTCGGCTGGTGCTCGATCGCATGCTGTATTAGTTCATCGGCGAGCTCGATCTGGCCAAGCTGCCGGGCGCAGTGCGACCATCCGAGCAACGCGGCTTCGGATTGCGGCCACAGCCGAAGGTGCTCAGCAAATCGCTTGGCAGCCGATGCATATTCACGAAGTTCTTTCGTTGCCTCTGCCAGACCGAGCCGGGCGTTGTCGTGGCGCGGCGCAATCGCTAGGGCGTCCTCGAAATGCCCGCGCGACGACTCATGATCACCGGCGTGGTCGCGATACAGACCCCGCCCCCACGCCAACTGTGCAGGCGGCGGCGTTGACACTTCCCATTGACCGAGCAGGGCTTCGGCATGCTCGAACTCCTCCGCTTCGACCAACCGAGCCAACAATGTCATCGCGGTGTCGTCGACGTCGGCCCCGTCGCGAACCAACCGATCCAGCTCTTCCTCGGTGACAGCTGGTTCCTCGTCCCAGCGAATCTTCCCCAGACGTCGTTCCAGCCGGAGCGTCTGTCCGTCACTGCGGGTCATTTCAAGATCGCCCAGCGAGGCGATCGCCGACTCCCACCCCTCTTGGTCTCCCCGTTGGCGGTGCAGTCGTGCACGCAGCAACGGACCCTGCGGCGACGCCGGAGCGAGACGCTGACCGCGATCGAGCCACGGCAGGGCATCAGCGAGCGTCCCGCGGTCAATCGCCACTGCAGCACGGCGCCAACACTGCTCGGCCACGACGCGACGCCCCAACCAAAACAGGGCGACCGCGAGGACCAAGGTCACGATGATTGAAACCCAGCGAAACGAGCGGGCTCGGGGTGGGGGATCGGATTCATTCGCGGGAGAGGACTCAGGCACAGGAACCTTCATGCGATCGCTCGGAGCAGAATTTTGGCATCGTACCCCAGCAGGATACCGGCGTTTTATGGTTTGGCGATCCAGGACTGTACCAGTTCACCATCGTCGGCATGCCAGATGCGAATTTCGCCATCAAAAGCAGCTGCGGCAACGCGACCCGAGTCGGCATGCCACGCCGCCGACAAGACCCAGTCACTGAACCCCTCAAACTCGCCGTCGACGATGTTCTCGGACAGATCAATCCTCCGCAATCGCTTGTCCGCCGATGGCAGCCAGAGCACCCCGTCACCGCGGACCAGTTTGTACCCCTCGGCTCCGAGCGGCACCGCTGCGACCTGTTCCGCATCGTCCGTTTCCCAGCGATGCAGTTGGTTGTCCGATCCGACCGACAGGACCTGCTGGCCATCGGGCGACATCATCACATCGCGGACCGCGTCGGGGTGACCCTTGTAGCTGGTCAACAGCTGCCCTGATTCCCCGTCGAACAGTTTCGCTGATCCGTCTCGGCTGGCGGAGACCAGGCGGCTGCCGTCGTCACTCCAAGCGACCGCTGTCACCCAGTCAGCGTGACTGCTCAGCGTTCGGACCACCTCCAAGGTTTCCAGATTCACAATCCGGATTTGCTGATCCGCCGAGGCCACCGCGAGTTCGGGGGCGCCCGGACGAAACGCGACATCGAACGCGACGTCGGTGGTGCGGGCCAGAACCGCGATGACTTCGCCACTGGGAAAATCAATCAGCCGGACTTCGCCGCTGCGGCCCGGCTCTCCACAGGCGACCGCCAGGGTGCCCCCGTCCTGGTCCGTGTCGGCCGGGTTGAACGCGAGTGCGAACACGCGCTGGCCGACGTTCGGAATGCGATCGGCGAGCGTTGCGCTGGTGACGTCCCAGACGGTGACTTCGTGATAGCCACCGGCCAGCACTCTTGAACCGTCGGGCGAAAAGGTGAGAGCCGCGATGGGAACGGCTTTGGCGTACGACTCCGGCGGATCTGGGTGCCGGCGCGCGGGGATGATCATCGGCAGCAAGGCGTTTTCGTGGTCGCCGTCAAACGTCGCACCCTCCGCGATCCAGTCGGTGACCAATTGGATCTGCTCCTCGGTGAGCGGATCGCTTTCCGCCGGCATGCGTTCAAACTCATCCGAAGTCGTCAGGCGCCGCAGCAGCTCACCGGCTTCATCCTCCGCACCGCGAAGAGGCGGTTCACCCGAATCGCCGGATTGTTGCAGCGCCGCAAACGTGTCGACGCGATAGCCACCCTCGGCGTTCTTGACGCCGTGACACGCAACACAGTTGTCGAGCAATAGCGGCGCGATCTGTTCGCGAAAACTGATCGGATCGGCAGCCTCGCCTGCGCCTGAATGACTCAAGACGCCGGCCAGCAGCAAACCGATCACGTTCATTCGCGCCCGATGCCGCGAAAATCCCGACTTCATTTCAATCAAGCCTAGTGTTGGAACAAAAACTCATCGGTATTGAACAGCGCCCAGCAGACATCCTCGAGCCCGGCAGCGATGTCGTCCTGCTGTTTGCAATGGTCGATGGCTGCCTGCAGCTCGCTGTTCGAGGGGGGGCGACAAAGTGCCGCCACGTAGAGTTCATGGATTGCTTCGGAGGCGGTACTGCCTGCCGCCGCCGCTTGCCGAAAGCGGTTGTTCGGATCGCGAAGTTTTTCGTGGACCATCGGTCCGTTGAACAGTTCGATTGCCATGCCCAGATTCGAATCATCGGTTCGCTCGCAAGCACACACGGTACTCCGCTCCGGCTGGCCGAATACTTTCAAAAAATCAAGTTCGACAAGGTCCGGCGCCGGCAGATGCGTCGCCTTGGTGCCCGCCGGTAGTTTCCCGATCGTTGGCTCCAGCCCCAACGTGTGGTGGATCGCATCGAACAACTGTTCAGCCGCCAGCAAGCGGGGGCGCTGATGCGAAAAATAGAGGCTGTCGTCGCGATTCAGTCGCTGCGGTTGATAACTGGCTTGATAAGTACGGCTGTTGAGAATCACGCGCAGCAGGTGCCGACGGTCAAAGCCATGCTCGACAAAGTCATCGGCCAGAGCATCCAGTAGCGCTTCGTTGGTCGGCGGATTCGAAGCTCGAAAATCGTCGATTGGGTCAACGATGCCGCGAGCGAACAGTTGAGCCCAGATCCGATTGACCTCCATCTTGGCAAAGTAATGATTTTCCGGATCGATCAACCACTCGGCAAACACACCTCGGCGATCAACTTCCGGGTCAACCTCAAGACTCCCTTCACCCGGCAGCCACGGTTCCATCTGCTGTCCCGTTCGCGGTTGGGTCACTTCACCGGCGTTGGACGTCCAGACAAACATTTCACCGGGGCGCTGGGTCGCCCGTCGCTCGACCCGATGAAAGAACGCTGCTAATCCGTAATAGTTGTCCTGGGTCCAGCGTTCGAACGGGTGGTTGTGACAGGTGGCACATTGCAGCCGGGCGCCGAGGAACACCTGCGAAACCGTTTCGACACACAGGTTCATGTCGCTGGCGGTCCGATAGAAATTCGCCGGCGGATTGGCCAGTGTGCTGCCGCTGGCCGTCAGCAACTGCTGGGCAAACTCGTCATAGGGCTGATTGTGACGAAAGGATTGCTCGACCCATCGATGATATTTGTAAACGCCTTCGTCGCCAACCATCGCACTGGTCATCCTCAGCAGGTCCCCCCACTTCAGCGCCCAAAACTTGGCGAACTCGTCCCGCTCGAGTAAGTGATCGATCAGTCGTGCCCGTTTATCCGAACTGGAGTCATCCAAAAACGCGCGACACTCAGCGACCGTCGGCAGTATTCCGATCACATCCAGGTAGGCGCGGCGCAGGAACTCCGCGTCGGTACATGTCTCCGAAGGCACGAACTGGATCTGCCGCAACTTGTCGTTGACCAGCTCGTCGACGTAGTTGTTCGGAGAGGGAGCCTGCCAGACGAAATCCGGCACCTGCTCGGTGAACATCAACGGCACCGATTCGATGTGTTCCAGATAGCGCGCCAGGATGACCGTTTCTCCGCGAGCCAATGGTGTTACCAAACCCTGCTCGTCGACGCTGGCCACATCCAGATTGGAACTTTCGTAAGCCACCAAGTGCGTGACATCGCGGCTGGAGCCGTCGGAAAAGTGCGCCACCACGGCGAGTTGCTGGGAACCGGCATCGCGGCGCAGCACGCGTTTGGCATGCGGCACCACCTCCAGGCGGACACAGCGTGGCGTCCCGGGCGGATCGGCCCGGGCTCCCTCGGCGATCCAGTCACGCAGAATTTCGTGTGCCGCGTCATCGGTGTGTAGCTGCTTGCCGCCCCCGTGACTGGTCTTCATCAGCGGCTTGGCCAGCAGCAGGCTCCGGTCTGGATCGAGCGGGTTGACCCGGCGTCCGAAATCTTCGCGGATCAAGGTCCGTTCATCCAGCTCGCGGTCAAAGGCGCGGAGCGACAAGCGGAAGCCCCCCTTGCCGCTCGGCGAACCGTGGCACGCCCCCGCGTTGCACCCTTGCTTCGACAGGGCGACCAGGACTTCGGATTCCATCGCCGTGTGCGGCTCAGCCTGCATGCCCGTGACACGGACCGGAATCGCATGGCGGTGCGACTGAAGTTCCACGACGATTTGCGTTTCCCCGTCCGCTCCGGGAAAGACCGTCGTCCCGCGGACCTCGGCGACACTGGGATCGGCCGAACGCAGAGTGACCTCCCGCGTCCAATCTCGCGGCCTCTGGGTGTCGTCGTAGCCGGTGACCACCAGCTGGCGCCGGTCCCTGCTCCCTTCAAGTTCGATTTCGTCCGGATAAATCTCCAGCGACACCGGGTTCTTCTTTGACTGCGGCCGTTGCGCCTGAACTTCGACGGTGGCACATCCATCGGCGGCCAACAGCACGAGGAATCCAAGTGCGGGAAAAAAGTGTCCGGTACCTTTTGCGAGGGACTCGCCCTCCGGGTGCTTTGCACAAAAGGTACCGGACACTTTTTTTCCGCTCATTGCTAACATCGTTAACTCAACCCCGCGATCGGTTGACCTTGATAAATGTGATGGGGACGGTCTTGGGCATCGTGCCAAACCGCGGTGGCGGGGATGCCGAGTGCGTCGTACAGAGTGGCCGCAAAATTCTCCGGCTTGACCGGTTGTTCTGACGGGTAGGCGCCTTGGGCGTCGGATGCACCGATCACGTTCCCTCCCGCGACCCCGCCGCCCGCAAACCATACCGACTGCACGGCCCCCCAGTGATCGCGGCCGGGTAAGGCGTAGTGCTTTTCCAGCAACGAAATTTTCGGGGTGCGACCAAACTCGCTGGCCATCACGATCAGCGTTTCCTCCAGCTCACCGGATGCCTGCAAATCATCTAACAACGCCGCGACCGCACGATCGGTGGGAGGAAACAGTTTGTCCTTCAGATGCGGAAAGGCGTTGCCGTGCGTATCCCACGACTCGTCGTTACCGAGATTGACCTGCACCAGGTTCACTCCAGCGGCCACAAGGCGGCGTGCCATCAGCAGGGACCATCCGAAGGAGTTGCGGCCATAACGATCCAGGGAACGGTCATCGGCGCGGGTAACATCCAATGCCTGCTGGACCGACGAATCGGTCAACAGCGAAACGGCCCCTTGCCGCAACCGATCGAACTCCGAAGTTTCCGCAAAGCCAGCCAACGCCGTCCGCTGGCGGCGGAGCGTCTCAAGCAGTTCGAGTCGCCCTTCGACCTGCCGCATCCCCAACCCATCGGGCAGGTTCAACTGGGGCGCTTGGAAGATACGCTCATCCTCGCGGCCACGTTCTTGGTGGTCGAAACTGTATTCCGGGTACGCGCCATAGGCGGCGCTGTGGAACGGTGAGGCCTCGACCAACCAGGGATCATGCTGTGACCCCATCTCGCCGGCGTGTTGGCCTGGAATCACCCGACCGCTGGAGTGCACCAGTCGCTCCGGCAGCACCGCGGCCGGGGGCAAGTTGTTCCGCGGGCTGGTCGCCCGACCGGCGATCGACGTGATCGAAGCACGGTCCGAGCGGCTCGGCTCATTGGGCCGGAAGCCGGGCGGCAAGTCCGAGTTTCCGGTAAGCATGATGTGATGGGCGGCCGAATGCTCGTTGGAACCATGCGTCAGCGAGCGGCAGAGAGACCACAGGTCGCTGCGCTCCGCCAACATTGGCAGGTGCTCGCAGATCTGCAGCCCCGGCGTCCGTGTGGCTATGGGACGAAACTCGCCCCGCACGTCCTCCGGCGCCTCAGGCTTCATGTCGAAGCTTTCGTGCTGCGCCAGCCCGCCGGAAAGAAAGATAAAGATGCATGACTTGGCTCGGCCCGACGGGGGTGCCGACTCGGCGGCCTGGGCTTGCCGAAGCCCAACCAGATGATTCATCCCCATCCCCAAGATCCCGATCGCACCGACCTGCAATGCTCCTCGCCGCGAAACGCTCGCATGATCCCAGTGGCGGCCGCAGTCGACCGAAAGGGCGCGTTTCATTTGCATTCTCCTTGTGACAAGCGGCGCGGTCGCGTTGCCAGGGAGCAACCGAGACGTTCTCGAGCGGCTCCCGAATTGGCTCCGGCACGACCGCCGCGCCGCAGGCGCGAAAGATGGGCAGGGACATCGAGGGGCGGGCGCGCCAGCTTACTCGATTTCTCTGCCGCATGCGAGAAAACGAAGCTCTCTCTGAAAACCCTGAGCCGACGGCGCTCGCCCAATACCGTCCGCTTGCACGCCCCACTTCCAGACCGAGCGTGGGGTATATTGGGAGTCCACCGCCGACTCAGGTGATGCGGCGGAGCGGTGTGAATTCAAACTCTGGACACCTTGAGGTGGGATGATGAACGCGAGTGGGATCGGAAAAACGGCGTGGATGGCTGGCTCACTGGTCGTCCTGGCCACCATGCTGTTGACGGGGCACGCGGCCGCGGACGACACCGAGTGGAAGGAGTTGGTGGGCGAGGATTACAAGCAGCACTGGGAGACCGAGGGAAACTGGATTCAAGAAAACGGTGTGGTCTCCCTGAAGCCGCGGGCCGGCGAATCGGGCTGGTCCCGCTGGGATGCGTACCTGTGGTCGGATCGCGAATACACCGACTTCGAAATCGAATTCGAGTACAAGCCGGCCGAGAACAGCAACAGCGGGTTTTACTTCCGCGTCGGCGACCGCGACGATCCGGTCGCCCAGGGGATCGAGGTGCAGATTTACGACTCGCACGGCAAACCGGAAGACAAGCTAACCGACCACGACAGCGGCGGGATCATTCCAGGCATTCCCCCAACGAAGAACACGGCCAATCCGACCGGGGAATGGAGCAAGTTCGAAATCGTGAACCAAGACGATCAGTTGACCGTGAAGCTCAATGGCGAAGTGGTCAACGAAGTCGATCTGAGCGAAGACCCGTTGAGCTCGCGCCCCCGCACCGGCTACATCGGATTCCAAGACCATGCGTTGCCGCTGTCATTGCGGAACATCAAAATCCGCGAGCTCTAGGCCGCCCATTTGATCTCGGCCCATTTCGCGGATTGGACCGATTTGCAGTGAGGACAGCGGATTCGGCGCCCGAGCGAGGCGGGGCGGATCGCGATTCTCTTTTCGCAACCCTCACAGACAAGTCGCAGTCGATGCGGATCGGCGGCGCGTCGCTGCAGCTCCGTCTCCTCGAGGCCGGGGAGACGTACGTCCGCGGCGGTCAGGGTCGTCAGCAGTGATTCGGACAACTCGGAGACGTCGGCGATGCGATCGGCCAGTCCCCGGACCGAGTCTTCAAAAGCATTGCGAACCAACCGGCCGTTGCCGAAGTAACGGTCTCGCCGCTGGTAGAGCCAGTCGAATCCGATCAACAACTTGTGCCGGGCCTCGGCGGGAAGTTTGTATTGGTTCTTGGCGCACATGAACTCGAAGATGCGTGCCAGATCGACTGGAGTGTAGTCCTCGAACTCGATGCGGGTATTGATCCGCGAGACGAGCCCCGGGTTGCTGCGGACCATTTGATCCATCTCATCGCTGTAACCGGCCAGGATCACCGCCAACGAGTCGCGGTCGTCCTCCATCCGCTTGAGCAGCGTTTGAATCGCCTCCCGTCCATAGGCGTCGTCACCGGAAGCATCGACGAGACTGTATGCTTCGTCGATGAACAACACACCGCCGCGAGCGGAATCGCAGAGCCGATTGGTCTTGGTCGCCGTTTGGCCGGCATATTCCGCGACCAAACCGCTGCGATCGGTTTCGATCACCCGTCCATGCTCCAAGGTCCCCATCGCCCCCAGGACCTGACCGACGATGCGGGCCACGGTGGTCTTGCCGGTGCCCGGGTTGCCGGTGAAAACCATGTGCAGACTGATCGGCATCGTCGCCAAGCCGGCGTCGCGGCGCTGTGTCTGCATCCGCAGGAAGTTCGCGTAGGAGCGAACTTGTTGTTTCACCCCGTGGAGTCCGATCAGGGCACCGAGTTCGGCCGTGGCAGCCTGCAATCGTTCCTCCCGACTCGCCTCCTGCTCCGCGCCGGCTGCGTTCTGCTCAGCCGTGTTGGAGGAACCCGCCGCCCCTGGCGGTTGCGTTTGGGAAGTGGCTGGGTAGAGAGACTCATCGAGTTGTCGCTGCAGCGCGTGCAACGCCTCGGACTCTTCCGGCATCGTCAAGCCATCACACTTGGCGATCAGGTTGGCCAAACGCATCACGACCGTTTCGAGCTGGGCCTTGGAATCGGCCAACGGCGGGTAACGGACGAAGGGGGCAACGAGCGACGACCAGTGCAGGCGATCGGCTTGATGAAACAGCTCGGTCGCCGCCTCGCGGAGCTGGCTGCCGCGCAGCAGCTGTCCCCAGAGATGTTCGATCATCGCGGCGGCGACCTTTTTCTCCGCAGCCGACCAACGATCGTCGGCGCGAACCACCGTCACATAAACCTTGATCAACACCCCGCGATGCAGATCTTCCATCAGGGCCGGGAAACTGCGGGGGTTGCCCTCAAGCAGTGTCGGGTGGCGGCGGGCCATCAGGTCGCCAGCGTTGCGGTACAGCTGATGACAGTCGCGGATCACCCGACGAAGCATACCGAGGATGCGAGGGGGATCGGGTGGATTCATGAAACTGCGACGCGATGCGGGGGCGTACTCAATAAGACGGGGCCGTCACGCGGGGCCATCGGTCACCTACCCCGGGTAACAACGTCCCCGGTCGCAATCGCCCGCCCCGGCAGGAGGGCGGAGATTGCAGTTCCGACCGCCGACTTGGCCGCAGCTCATTTTATCCCATGCATCATCCGCTTGAGCCACGGGGAGAGGGCGAAGATGACGAACCCGGCGGCAATCGGGAGCACGACCAACAGCAGATAAAACCCGGGCAGTCCCTCCAGGATAAACGTCATCTCCGCCTCGACCCCCGGCTCCTCCGGGACGAACTTGGTCGAGAACCGTGCCACCAGGCCGGCGAGCAGGTTCGAGAGGGCAAAGGTGAAGAACCACAATCCCATCATCAGCGATTGAAGTCGCGTCGGGGCCAACTTCGTCACCATCGATAGTCCGACCGGGGACAGGCATAGCTCGCCCCAGGTGTAAACGATGTAAGTCAGCAGCAACCAATGGGGGCCGGCGAGGCTTCCGTCCTGCGTTTTCAACGAAGCCCCCACCATGGCGAGGAAGGCGAGGCCGAGGAGCCACAGGCCGAGCGAAAACTTGACCGGGGTCGAAGGCCCGATGCCGCGGCGGTCGAGCCAAATCCAGAGCCAAGAAAAGAAAGGGGCGAAAATCAGGATCGTGAGCGGATTGACCGACTGGTAATACTCAGCCGGAAACCCAGGCGGGCTGAAGAGCCCGAACAGCGTTCGATCGGTGTTCCGCTCGGCAAACACGTTCATCGATGAGCCGGCCTGTTCGAATGCGGTCCAAAAAAAGATGTTGCCGATGAACGCCAGGATCAAAATCACCGCCAGGGGCCCACGCTCTTGCTGTTTCTGGACCGCCAGGAACCACGCCGCGACCGCCACCACCACGCCGGTAACCAACCCCGCCATCCCATAAACGCCCACCGCGTTTGCCAGCTTGGACCAAGCCGCCATGATCGGTTCGAGCCCACCGGCGACGAACAGCACCAGCGGCAGCAGCGGGATGCCGATCAGGATGATCGTTCCGACTACCACCACGCGGCGGCTGCTTCGGATCACCGCCTCCGACGGCGGGTCCCCGATGCCGTGCAGATGTCGTGGGCGAAAAGCTTGGTAGAAAAGCAGGCCGACCACCATGCCGACCGCCGCGGCGCCGAAGCCCCAATGCCAGCCGACGAACTTGGCGAGCGAGCCGGCGACCAGGGGCGCAAAGAACGCCCCCAGGTTGATGCCCATGTAGAAGATCGTGAAGCCGGAATCGCGCCGCGGGTCATTCTCGCGGTACAACTGCCCCACCATCACGCTCACACAAGGCTTGAAAAAACCGGTGCCGATGATGATCAGCGTGCATCCGAACAAGAAACACATCAGCGCCCCGCCGCCCTCGGTCAGCGACACCGTGACGCCCGACTCGTAGGGGAAAAATGCCATCCCCGCCAAGGCAATGTGTCCGAGCGCAATGATCCACCCCCCGAGCAACATCGAGCGGTGCGTTCCCAACCGACGGTCAGCCACCATGCCACCGAAGATCGACGTCAAATAAACCATGAATGTGTAGACACCGTACAGCGTGTACGCGTTGGCGTCCGTCCAGCCAAACCCCGGATTTTCGTTGACACTGCCATCCTCGAGCAGCTCGCCCGTCGATGCGATCAAGAACAGCACAAACAGCGCCCGCATCCCGTAGTAGCTGAACCGTTCCCACATCTCCGTGATGAACAGCACCCACAGCCCGGGCGGCTGGCGGTGTTCCAGTTCAGCCGGCGGTGGGGCCGACGGCGGCTCCTTGTCGATCTCCACCTCGGAAAGGTGCAGCGGATTCGACTCCGGGCGAGTGCCGTCGTCACCGGGAGCGCCGGGGTCTTTCGATTCATCGCTCATCGATTCATCGCTCATCGCGTAGGAGGTTGATCGCAAGGGGCGGCCCAACTACCGCGCCACCTCGGGGGCGCCGACCAGGGAGGGACCGCGACCATCGTGGAAGTAAACCCGGTTGCGGCCGATCTTCTTGGCCGCATACAGCGCCTCGTCAGCGCGTCGGATGACCGGAGCGACCACCAAGTCGTCTCGTGGCTCGCTGAGCCCCACACTGATGGTCACCTCCAGCGTCACCGAGCCGCAATCGATCCGCTCGTGGGAGATCTTGCGCCTCAACTCGTTCATCGTTTCGGCCACCTGAGCCAGCGGGCCGTCGCTGATCACGGCAAACTCCTCACCACCGAATCGGCCGACGAAATGTGCCTCGTCAAGTTCCGCGTGGAGCATGGCCGCGATTCGCTGCAGCACCTGGTCGCCCACCGGATGGCCGTAGGTGTCGTTGACCACCTTGAAGTGGTCGATATCGATCAGGGCCAGCACGAACTTGGGGCCTCCCTTGCGGTAGGCGACGAACCGCTGCTCAAGCTGTTGGTCCACAGCGCGGCGGTTGGAAATCCCGGTCAACCCGTCGGTGCGGGCTTCGCTCAGGTAGCTCTCGATCTGACGCGTCTGCTGGTCCAATTGCTTCTCCGCCGCCTCCAGCCGGGACTGCAACTGAGCGCTGTTGGTCATGATCTGGTGGAGCAGCGAGAGAACACGATTTTGCCCTGGTTGCTTTGCCATCGATTCGCGCACCGCGTCCTCGACTTCCCCTAGTCGCGATTGGTAGTCCGAAACGTCCCCGGCGTATTCGCTCGCCCACTGTCCGAGTTCCTGCAGCAGTTGCAGCATTCGCTCCCGTTCGGCCTCGTCCCATTGGCCGTCCGATGCAGGGGGATGGAGTTTCCGGCCGAGGAGGAACCCCAAGCCGAGCAACACCAAGCCGAGCAGCGATCCGGCCACAATCACCAGCGCGTTTCCGGGCATCTTGCGAATCCTTGTCAACGGCGGGCCGAGACGACCAGCCCCCTCGAGAGACGACCGGCCAGCACTACACGACCGCTTCGCTGCGAATCTCCTCGCCCCGGGCGATCAACACGATTCCGCTGTCGGTCACGGTGAACCCACGGGCGGCATCGGAGTTGCGATCATAGCCAATTTCTGTCTCCGGTGGGATGCGGACGCCTTTGTCGATGATCACCCGCCGTAACCGACTGCGGCGTCCCACCTCGACGTCATCGAACAAGATACTGTCTTCGACGTGGGAGTAACTGTTGATGCGGCAGCCCGACCCCACGATGCTGCGGGCGACAAACCCGCCGCTGACGATCGAACCTTGGCAGACGATCGAATCGAGGGCCTCGCCGCGGCGAGGCGAATGTCCCTCGCTGCCGAACACGAACTTAGGCGGGGGAAGCATCGGCTGGTGAGAGCGGATCGGCCACTCCCGGTCGTACAGGTTCAGCTGCGGATCGACCCCGACCAAGTCCATGTTGGCTTCGTAGTACGCATCGATCGTTCCCACGTCCCGCCAGTAAGCCTCCCGCTTGCGGTTCTCATCGCTGAAAGGGAAGGCGAACAGCCGGCTGTCGTCGATCGCCCCAGGAATGATGTTCTTGCCGAAATCGTGGTCGCTGATCGGACACGTTGCGTCGTCGCATAAACGCTCGTAGAGAAATCGAGCGTTGAAGACATAGATGCCCATCGAGGCCAGGCAGATGTCCGGGTCTTCCGGCGTCGGCATTGGGTCGACCGGTTTCTCCTGGAAACCGACGATCCGCCGCTCAGGGTCGACCTGCATCACGCCGAATTGCCGTGCATCGTCCCGGGGAACCCTCAACGCCCCCACCGTGATGTCCGCACCAACTTGGCGGTGAAACTCGACCATCGCCCGGTAGTTCATCTTGTAGATGTGATCGCCCGCCAGAATCACAACGTGTTCCGGCTGCTCCCGCTCGATCGCGTAGATGTTCTGGTAGACCGCATCGGCGGTTCCCTGATACCAGTTGTTGTCGACCCGCTGCTGCGGCGGCACCACGTCGAGGAACTCCCCCAACTCCCGGCAAAAATAGCCTCGCCAGGCGAGATTGATGTGCCGATCGAGGGACTGGCCCTTGTACTGGGTCAGCACCAGCATCCGCCGCATGCCGCTGTTGAGGCAGTTGCTGAGGACGAAGTCGACGATTCGATACAGCCCGCCGAAGGGGACTGCCGGCTTGGCACGGTCCCGCGTTAGCGGCTCCAACCGCGTCCCCCGGCCGCCGGCCAAAATCACGGTCAATGTCTCACGCATCCCTGAATTGCTCCTTGCTCGCTCCCACCAATCGTTCCAGCCTACCAAATAGGCTCTCTGCGGTGGGACGTCGAGATCAAGTTCCAGCCGAAATTGGCCTGACGTTTGCTCTGCGTTCCAACTGAGTCCGTTAGGTCTGCCGCTGCGACAGCCCCCAGAGGGATGCCGTGAGACGAGCGGCGTGAGGCGAACAGCTGGCCGACAACATCCGTAGTCGAGCTGTGGTCTGTCGCCAAGGTTGTGCATTGACACCCGAGGCATTCACACCCGAGGCATTCACACCCGAGGAGTCCAAACCGATATGCGTAATCGAACCAAGAACGTGAGCCTGGCGCTCGCCTCGATGATCCTGGGGGCCCTGCTGACCGGACTTGTGCTGAGCCTGCCTCAAGGGACCCACAGCGACGTCTATGCGCAGCAGCTCGATGCCTCTGCCGAGGCGCGCAAGAGTCTCGAAGCGGCCGAAGATCTCTCGTCCGCCTTTCGCACCGTCGCCGAGGCGATGCGGCCAAGCGTGGTCAGTATCCGCACCGTCTTCGCCGCCGAGGAAGGGGAGCGGGGAATGCCGCCGCAATTGCGAGGGATTCCTGACTGGATGCTCGAAGACTTCTTCGGTGACCTGGATCAGTTCCGCAGGCAACCCAGGCAACCGGAACGGCGCGGGATGGGCAGCGGCGTGATCGTGCGCGAGGACGGTTACGTATTGACCAACAATCACGTCGTCGAAGGGGCCGACGAGGTGCGGGTTCAACTCAGCGACGGCCGCACCGTCAGCGGCGAGATCGTCGGCACCGACCCGGAAACCGACCTGGCGGTTCTGAAAATCGACGCCACCGGACTCCAGCCCGCCCCCCTTGGCAACTCCGAGGCGATCCGCGTGGGCGATTGGGTCCTGGCCGTCGGCAGCCCCTTTGGGCTCGACCAGACCGTCACGGCCGGGATCATCAGCGGCAAGAACCGTGTTCAAGGAATCGTCGGAGACGGTCGCGGCTTTGAGGACTTCCTGCAGACCGATGCGGCGATCAACCCGGGCAACTCCGGCGGCCCCCTGGTGAACCTCAAAGGGGAATTGATCGGAATCAACACCGCGATCCTGTCGCGCACCGGAGGCAGTGCCGGGGTCGGGTTTGCGATCCCCGTCTCGCTTGCCAAACCAGTGCTCACCTCCATCATCGAGACGGGCGAAGTCCGCCGCGGCTTCTTGGGTGCTCAGGTAGGCGACGTGAATCCAGATATCGTCGAAGAATACAACTTGCAAGTCGATCGCGGCGCCTTGATCAGCGGCGTCGTCGACGATCAACCGGCAGATAAAGCAGGGTTGATGCCAGGCGATGTCGTCACCAAGGTCAATGGGCGCGAGGTCCGCAGCGGTACCCAAGTCCGTAATTTCGTCGCCAGTCAGTCGCCAGGATCGGTCGTCGAGATGGAAGTCGACCGGGACGGGGAGACGCTGCAAGTTGAAGTTACCCTCGGCGAGCGGACCGATGAAGCGCTGGCCATGTTCGGCCGCGGCGACCTGTTCGGCGCCCAGCTGATCCCCGTCACCCCCGAGTCGGCTGCCAAGTACGGCTATCCCGATCTGGAAAGCGGACTGATCGTCACCGGCGTCGAAGACGACAGCTTGGCCGCTCAAGGTGGCTTGGAAGTCGGCGACGCCATCGTGCGGGCCGGTGGGGTCGAAGTCGAGTCGGTGCAGCAACTCGCCGAAATCTTCGAACAGGCCGAACAACGCGAGCTGAACCTCCGCGTCGTCGTCCGCCGCGGCAACGCGAGGTTCATGCTCGTGTTCCAGCCCTGAGCGACGGTAGCCGCGACGTTACCACCGCCTGCCAGCCCCTGTCGAACGCCACCGAATCAGCCGCCAAAGCTGACGGCGGATTCGGTTGGTCAATTGGCTTCCCGGCGGTACACTGATCGCCATGACCACCGCCACACAACGGCCGACCATCCGGCAGCTTCCGCCAAACCTGGTCAACCAGATTGCAGCGGGGGAAGTGATCGAACGCCCCGCCTCGGTGGTCAAAGAACTGCTGGAGAACAGCATCGATGCAGGATCGCACCGGATCGAAGTGACGATCACCGGGGGCGGGACCGAGTCGATCCGGATCAGCGACGATGGCTGTGGGATCGCCCCGGAGCAGCTGCCCCTGGCGGTGACCAGCCACGCGACGAGCAAGCTGCCCGATGACGAGACGCTGTTCCACGTCGGCACCCTCGGCTTTCGCGGTGAAGCCCTGGCGTCGATCGCCAGTGTCTCGCAATTGGCCGTCCGCAGCCGGGTCGAAGGGGACGAGGGCGGCCAGGAGATCAACGTCCGGGGAGGCGTCATCGAGACGCCCACCCCCTGCGGCTGTCCGGTCGGCACCGTCGTCGAAGTCCGCCAGCTCTTCTTCAACACCCCCGTCCGCCGACGGTTCCTAAAAACCGAGACGACCGAGCGGGGGCATTTGCTCGAAGCCTTCACCCGGTTGGCACTGGCCAATCCCCGCGTCCATTTTGTGCTCCGCAGCGGCGACAAAACGCTGCACGATCTCCCCCCCACGACCCGCTGGTCGGACCGCATCGAGGCATTCTTCGGCAAGGAAATCTCCGGGGCATTGATCCCGATCGACAATGACGATGGGCAAGTTCACGTCAACGGCTACGTCTGTGACCCCTCGGTCAGCCGCGGCAACACGCGGCTGCAGTACCTGTTTCTCAACGGCCGGCATATCCGCGACCGCGCCCTGCAACACGCCCTCGGCGAAGCCTACCGGGGACTGCTGATGGTCGGCCGGCAACCGGTCTGCTTCCTGCGGCTCCAAATGCCGCCGGAGATGGTCGATGTCAACGTCCATCCGACGAAGCTGGAGGTCCGCTTCACCGATGGTGGACGGGTCTACAGCCGCCTGCTGCAGACGCTGCGGCATCATTTCTTGAGCACCGACATGACCCACCGCGTCGGGCCGCCGCCGGTCGACGAATCCGCAGAACTGCGGTCGGTCCCCGAAAGTGTCCTCGGGATGTCTCCCCGCCAGGCGGAAAATCAGCGTCAATCGGTGATCGACTGGGCTCGCACCGGAACCACCAACCGAGCGCCCGAAGAGGACCGCCCCGCGGACGTCACCGGCACCGCCCAACCCGCCTCCACGCTGCCCACCAGTGCCCCTTTCGCGAACCGAGTTCCCGAGTTTCAACCCTTTCCCGGTCCCAGCGGCGGCGCCGCGTCGATCCCCGCCGGCAATGCGGCCGGACACGCTTCCCACGGTCCCACGGCAACGCCACTCGACGAGGCGGCGCCGTGGGAACAAGGTGCTGCGGCCGCTGCGGTGGAGGCCAGCAGCGGTGAGGAGGATCGCCCCAGCGTTGGTTATCTCGGTTTCCAAGTCCATCATCGCTACCTGGTGACCCAGGACGAAGCCGGAATGGTGGTGATCGACCAACACGCCCTCCATGAACGTGTGCTCTATGAGCGCGTGTGTGCCAAGGTGTTGCGTGAAGGGAGCAGCCTGGAGTCGCAGAAACTGCTCGTCCCCGAACCGGTTTCGCTAACCCCGTCCGAACGGGCGGCAGCCTTGGAAGCACGCGAGGCGCTCGCCCGAGTCGGCCTGGAGGTCGAGGACTTCGGGGGCGAGTCGATCCTGATCCGTTCCTATCCCGCGATGCTCCGCAATGCCGCCCCGGCGGAGATGCTGCGGACGTTGCTCGAAACGTTGCTCGGTGCCGGCAAACAACCCGACCCCAAGGACCTGCTGAATCATTTGCTCAGCACGATCGCCTGCAAAGCGGCCGTCAAGGCGGGGGACCCCCTGCGTCCCGAAGAGATCACCAGCTTGCTCGAACAGCGGGACCTGTATCACGATACGCACCACTGTCCGCACGGCCGGCCGACGGCGCTGTTCTTCAGCCGCGAGGAGCTCGATCGGATGTTCGGCCGGCTCGGTCCCCGCGGGCGCGGTTGAGATTGCCACGTTCCATGTTTTGCCGAATGATTTCCTGAGTCGGCTATCCGAGTCGGACCGAATCTTGATCCCAACTTCCCCGGGCCTCCCCATGAACCCGCTCCGTGCCGCCGCGATCCAGTTCAATCACCGCCCCGGCGACAGCGCATTCAACCTGGAACGAATCCGCGAATTTGTCCGCCAAGCAGAGCGGCAGGGAGTCGAACTGGCCGTCTTTCCCGAGATGTGCATCAGCGGCTATTGGCACGTCCGCAAGCTGTCCCGCCCAGAGATCGAATCACTCGCCGAGCCGGTTCCCAACGGGCCGTCGACCGAAGCGTTGCTCGGGTTGGCCCAGCGTCACTCGATGACCGTGGCCGCCGGGTTGATCGAGATCGCCAGCGACGGGCAGCTTTACAACAGCTACGTCGTCGCCATGCCGGATGGCCGCTTTGCCGTGCACCGCAAGCTGCATTGTTTCATCAGCGAACATCTCTCCTCGGGCGATCAGTTCACCATCTTTGACTCGCCCCAAGGAACCCGCATCGGCGTGCTGACCTGTTACGACAACAACATCATTGAGAACGTTCGGATGACGGCGTTGGCCGGAGCCGAGGTGCTGCTGGCCCCGCACCAGACCGGCGGTTGCGATTCACCCAGCCCGCGCTGCATGGGGCTGATCGACCCAGCCCTATGGCACAATCGCCACGCCGACCCGGAAGCGATCGAAGCCGAGTTTCGCGGGCCCAAGGGGCGGGAATGGCTGATGCGATGGCTGCCGGCGCGGGCCCACGACAACGGAATGTTCCTGGTGTTTGCCAACGGCGTCGGCGTCGACGACAACGAAGTCCGTACGGGCAACTCAATGATCCTCGACCCCTACGGCGCGACGCTGGCAGAAACCTGGCAAGCGGACGACGCCATGGTGACCGCCGACCTCGACCCGAGCTTGCTGGCGATGTCCACCGGCCGCCGCTGGATCAGCTCCCGACGACCAGAACTCTACCGCCCCCTCACCGAACGCACCGGCCGGGAGCGCGACACCCGCGCGGTACGGTTCGCCAAAACGCCGGCCTAGACCCGGAAGTGCCCGGTCGGTGCGTCGAACGTACTCCAACCGTCGCGGCCAGCTGGCGCCGGCAATTCGCCTTCAGATCCCTCGGTGGTGTGCAGGTGGGCCTTGGCCACGAAATGGGCCGTCACCGGCGCGGTGATGAACAGAAAGAACGTGATCAGCAACTCCTGGATCGATAGCGGGCCCTGGCCGACGCCGAAGTACAACATCGAGGCGACCAGGCAGCCCCCCACCCCCAACGTTGTTGCTTTTGAAGGCCCGTGCAAACGGCTCATCAAGTTCGGTAGTTTGAGCAAACCAAACGAACCGACGACGATAAAAATGCCTCCCACAACCAAGTGAAACGCGATCAACAGCTCAACGATCCAACTCATCATTTCCCCTATTCGATCACATCGCCGCGGAGCAAAAACCGGCAGTACGCCACGGTCGAGACGAAACTGAACATCGCCAGCAGCAATGCCGATTCGAAATACAACGTCGTCTGCGAACGGATTCCATATAAAATGATCAAAGCGATCGTGTTGACGACCATCGTGTCGACCGCCAACACCCGATCGATCACCTTGGGCCCGATCAACAATCGCCACAGGTTCATCAGCAAGGCCAGCGACACGGCGGTGAAGCCGAATGCCAATGCGTATCCGATCATGGAAGGAACGCCTTGATTCGCCGTTCGTAACGTGACTTGATCCGCCGCACCATCGCCTGTTCGTCAGCGACGTCAAGACAGTGCACCAACAAGGTTCGACCGTCGGCGGATAAGTCACTCGCCACCGTCCCCGGCGTCAGCGTGATCGTCGCAGCCAACACCGTGATCGCCTCCGGACTGGTCACCTCCAAGGGCACCGCAATCCAACGGCTGCGAAGATCGTCCGCCTGCCGAAATACAATCAAGTAAGCCACCTGCAGATTCGCGATCACGATATCGACCAACAGCACGGCCAAAAAAATCAGCACCCGCCACGGCCGGCGAATCTTCGGTCGCTCCGGCCAAAAATGGGCGGTGTAAATCGGGATCAACATCCCCAACACGATCCCCACCATCAGCCCCCCGGCGGTAAAACTGTTAAGCAGGGCCATCCAAAGCCACACCAACACCAACGTCAACAGCGGGTGCGGCAGCCATCGTTGCAGAACGCTCCGCGGCGCCTCCTCTTTCGACCTATGCCTCTCCGGGGTCATCACGGCAAGCCCCCTCGCTGCTGCCCGAGTACCGCCTCAGTGTACTCGGCCGGCGCGAATAACTGATCCGCCGTCGCATCCAAGTACTCCGTCACCGGCCCGGCCGCCCCGGTCAGCATCACCAAAATCCCCAACAGCGCCCCGGTGGCCACCATCGGCAGCGCGACCGGAGACTCAACCGCCGGTGCGATGCGCCCCTCGACCGAACCGCTCTTCCAAAAAAGCACACTCCCGCTCGCCGCAAACCCGATCAACGCCAGCAGCGACGTTCCCAGAACCAATCCCCAGATCCAAGCCCAGCCGGCCAACCCACTGACCGCTTCCAGGATCAACAACTTGCCGACAAACCCCGACAACGGTGGCATCCCGATCACCGCGATCGCGGCGACGAAAAACATCGATCCGATCAACCCGTCATTGCAAAACCGTGGGGAGGTCGTCAGCGCATCACCGAATCCGGTACGGCGAATGACCACGGCATCGACAATCAGAAACAGCGCCGCGATTGCCAGGGTGGAGTGAACCAGGTAATACAGCGCCGCCGCTTCACTGCCCGGCGTGAACCCCGCCACGGCGATCAGGAGCGTGCCCATCGACCCCAGGGCCGCGAAGCTCGCCTGTTGGCCCAGACTCCGCGAGGCGATCACGCCGATCATTCCCACCCCCAACGTCGCCACCGCCGCGGGCATCAACCAATCCGCGGCGAACCAGGCTCCTTCGCCTGCCGATTCGCCGAACGCCAGCATGAAGACGCGCATGATCGCGTACGCGCCGACCTTGGTCATGATCGAAAACAGCGCGGCGACCGGACCGGCCGCATTGGCATAGGTCCCCGGCAACCAGAACTGCAGCGGCACTGCGGCTGACTTGATCCCGAACACCACCAGCAACAGCGCGGCCCCTGAGTAAAGCAACGCCTGGTCCCCGCTCGCCACCTCCGGCACCTTGACCGCCACGTCGGCCATATTGAGCGTCCCCGTCACGCCGTAAATCAGCCCCAGCGCGAACAGGAACAACGTCGAGCCGACCAGATTGACCACCATGTACTGGATCCCGGCCCGCAGCCGCGCCGCCCCCCCACCGTGCACCATCAATCCGTACGATGCGATCAACAGAACTTCAAAAAAGACAAACAGGTTGAACAAGTCGCCGGTTAAAAACGCACCGTTGAGCCCCATCAGCTGGAATTGAAACAGCGAATGAAAATGCCGACCCCGCCGATCGCATCCGTTGATCGCATACAGCAAGACCAGCAGCCCGAGCACCGCCGTGAGGCACAGCATCAGGGCCGAGAGACGATCCAGCACCAGCACGATGCCGAAGGGGGATGGCCAATCGCCCAGCGAGTAAATCCGCGTGGTGCCATCGGATGCCATCGCCAATTGCAGCAGCCCCACCAACACCAACAGCACCGCCGAACCGACGGAAAAGACTCGGGCCAGCACGATGTCGTGCCGCACCGCCAGGGCCAGCAGCGGGGCCACGATCGCGGGCACCAAGATCGGCAGGATCAGCCAGTGATTCATTCGCGACTCCGGGCCACCGTTTCTTCGGGACCGAGCAGGTCGACGTGATCGCCATCGCTCTCAAAGTAACCCCGCACCGCCATCACCAAGATCAACGCCGTCATTCCGAACGAAATCACGATCGCCGTCAACACCAACGCCTGCGGGATCGGGTCGGCGTGCGCCGCATCGGGATCGAGCACGATGTCCGGCTGGTTCGTGGCCAAACGTCCTGTCGTGAACAAAAACAGATTGGTGGCATACGTCAGCAGCGTCAGCCCGATCACGACCGTGAACGTTCGCGGACCGAGCGTCAGGTAAACCCCCGCGGCGGCCATCATGCCCACCGAACTGGCAACCAAAATTTCCATCTCAATCTCCCTCCCCACGAGACGACTCCAGCACCGCGGCTTCGTCCGTCTCGGTCGACGGATCGACGTCCATCGGTTCCAGATTGACCCGTTCTCGATCGGTCTGCTGGCCGACCCGCGACAACTGCGCGAGCGCCAGCATGACACCACCGACCACGGTCAGAAACACCCCCAGGTCGAACGCGATCGTGCTGGAAAGCTCAAAGTCACCGACGATCGGCCAGTGGAAATGATGGTAGCCGCTGGTCAAAAACGGGACGTCCAACACCATCGCGGCAATGCCGGTTGCCGCAGCGACCAACGCCCCGCCGCCGATCAACACGTGGTAGTCGAAGTGGACCTGCCGTTCGGCCCAACCGAAGCCGCTGGCCATGTACTGCATGATCAGGGAGATCGAAACGATCAACGCTGCGATAAAACCGCCGCCAGGCAAGTTGTGACCCCGCAAGAATATGAAAGCGCCGACCATCATCGACAGGGGCAACATCACTCGCGTGACCGCCACCATCACCACCGGGTGCCGCCCTGGCGAAACCCGTTGCCCCGGACTCCAGGCCGCCAGTTTCGCGGCCAAGGGGCCGCCCAACATCCCCTCCAGCAGCGCAAAGATGACCAGCGCCGCGATCCCCAACACCATGATCTCGCCGAACGTATCGAACCCCCGGAAATCGACCAGGATCACGTTGACCACATTCGTGCCGCCGCTGCCGGGCAACGCTTGCTGCCAGTAATACTCCGACAGCGAAGTGAAGTCCCGAGTCATCGTGGCCCAGGTCACCCCGCCGACCGCCAGTCCCACCAACAGCGACAGGCCGCCATGGACCAAGCGCGCCGGGGGCAGCGATTCGACCACCGAGGTCTTGGGCAAAAAATAGAGTGCCAACAACATCAAGACCAGCGTCACCACCTCGACCGAAATCTGCGTCAGCGCCAAGTCGGGGGCCGAAAGATAGACGAAAGCCAACGAGCAAATCAGCCCGATCACGTTCACGATGATCAACGCCGGAAGCCGGTCCCGGTGGTTGAGCACCACCAGAACGCACGAGCCGACCAACAGCAACCAACCGACCAGCAGCACCGGGCCGACCGGGAGCAGTTGCCGCGATCCCGCTTCAAAACTGTGACTGGTGAACCCGATGGTCCCGGCGACCAACGCGGCGGTGATGATGACCACCAAGTACCGCCGCAGCGAACCGTTGTGCAACCCCGTGGTGAGCTCCCGCGAGCCCTGCGTCGTCGCGGCAACCAGTCCATCGAAGATCGCTTTGGCTTCCGGCTTCGGCATCCGATCCCAGCCGGCCCGCAGCAAGCGGTAGCCGAGCAGCGTGACCAAGCCGGCACCGACCGCCACCAACGACATCGTCACCGCCGGAGTCCAGCCGTGCCACAGCGAGAGGTGAAACGCGGGCACGGGCCCCTGCAACACCGCGGCCGAAGCAACCCGCACCGTCCCCCCCGCGAACGCCTCCGGAAACAGCCCGATCAAAACCACCAGGGCCACCAGCAACGCCGGTGAAAGCCGCAAGCCGGGCCCCGGGTCGTGAGGCGGCTTCGGGTAGTCGTCCCGCCGCCGACCGAGGAAGACGTGAGCGATGTAGCGCAGGGAATAGGCCATCGAGAAGACCGCTGCGATCGTGACGACCACCGGCAACATCTGCCTCGAGCCGGCCCAGGCGGTGTGGGACGCCTCCTCCAGCATCATCTCTTTGGAAAGAAAACCATTCAGCGGCGGGAGCCCACCCATCGACGCGGCCGCCACGGTCCCCATCGTTGCGGTCAGCGGCATCAGCTGCAGCAGCCCACCGAGCCGCCTCATGTCACGGGTTCCTGTTTCGTGATCGATGATCCCAGTGTTCAGAAACAACGCCGCCTTGAAGGTCGCATGGTTGATGATGTGCAAGATGCAAGCCACCACCGCGATCGGAGTGGCAAACCCGAGCAGCATCGTCATCAGCCCCAGATGACTGACCGTCGAATAGGCCAATAACCCCTTCAGGTCATCCTTGAACAGGGCGATCACGGCCCCCAGTGTCATCGTCACCAGCCCTGTCGTGGTGACCGTGTAGAACCAAATCTCCGTCCCCGACAACACCGGCCACAAGCGGGCCATCAAGAAGATGCCCGCCTTGACCATCGTCGCTGAGTGCAGATAGGCCGAGACCGGCGTCGGCGCCGCCATCGCATGCGGCAGCCAAAAGTGAAACGGAAACTGGGCACTCTTGGTGAAACAACCGACCAGCACCAGGCCAACGATCCAAGGGTACAGCGACGAGTCTCGCACCAAATCGCCCGAAGCCAGGATCTCCGTCAACGCGTACGAACCGGTGACCTTCCCGAGCAACAGCAGGCCGCCGATCAAGGCCAAACCGCCACCGCCGGTGACCGCCAGCGCCATCCGCGCGCCCTGGCGCCCCGCCGCCGTGTGCCCCCAAAAGCCAATCAACAAGAACGACGAAAGACTCGTCAGCTCCCAGAAAACCAGCAGCAACAGCAAGTTATTCGAGAGGACGATCCCCACCATTGCCGCCTGGAACAGCAGCAGATACGTATAGAAATTCCCCATCGCGTCGCCCGCCGCCAGATAGAAACGGGCGTATATCACGATCAGCAAGCCGATCCCGAGGATCATCCCAGCGAACAGCAGCCCCAAGCCATCGACAAAGAATTGGAGGTCCAAGCCCAGGCGGGTCAGCCAGGGCCAATCGGCGCGGACGACCTCGCCCCGCATCACCGCCGGGACGTTGGTTAACAACAGCGCCAGAGCCAACGTGTTCACCGAGCCGCTGGCGATCGCGCAGGCATTCCGGCCGGAGCGGATCATCAGCGCCGGCAGGACAGCTCCAAGAAACGGGAGCAGCACGATCAGGGCGAGACTCATCAGCAGCGATCCGTCGACGATTCCGGTCGTCCGGGCGGTCCCCGGTCGCCGCTATGGTCTTCCCTCATCCTCCGCTTGCCAACCCGCCCGCCATCTGTTTGCCGCAAACGACGTGCACCGCTAGAATGGGCGGTGCTTACCAACTGCTTTCCCAGCCCTTCCTGACATCCCACTCGCCGGTCCAACCCAATCGAAATGGCTTTCACCTTCAACCTGGATATTGTGGAGATGCGCCGCCGGCATGCGCTCCACGCTACCATCATTGGCCCACTGGCGCTCGGTTGTGTCGCCCTGCTGCTGATGGCCAGCGGCCGATCGCCGGCCGCGGCGGCAGACCGCGCGTCACTTGAATTTCGCGCCGCAGCCGTGCTCTCCAAGCATTGCCTGGAGTGCCATGACTCGGCCGCGGAGTCGGGCGACTTGGACCTCAGCCGCCGTTCCACTGCGCTCGAAGGTGGCGAGCAGGGTCCGGGGATCGTTCCGGGTGATCTCGAGGGGAGCTTGGTGTGGGAGATGGTCGACTCGGAGGCGATGCCGCCGGAAAGCCATCCGCGAATGACCGATGCGGAGAAAGACATCCTGCGGGAATGGATCGAAACCGGAGTTCCCTGGGCGGCCAAGGTGATCGATCCCGCCGAATTCACCCTCGACGCTGCGCCGCCCCCAATGTGGTTGCGAAGGCTGACGGTGCCGCAATACGTCCGCACGGTCCGTGCCCTGACCGGTGTCGAGATCGGGGAGGAGGCGGCTCAGGTTTTGCCAAAGGACCAGCGGGCCGACGGGTTTACCAACACCGCCTACAACCTGGATATCGATCTGGCCCACGTCGAAGGCTTCGCTCGGTTGGCGGAATTGATCGTCGACCAAATGAGCATGACGTCGTTCCTGGGGCGGCACGCCCCCTGCCGCACCTTGGATGATGAGTGCATCGACGCGGCGATCGAATCGATGGCGATGGAGTTCTACCGCGGGCGACCGGAGAAGCATGAACTGGCGGTGCTCCGCAAGGTGTTCGACACGGCAGTCGAGGAAGGAGGCGATTTCGACGCCGGCGCCCGCTTTGTCGTCCAAGCATTGCTGCAGTCACCGCGGTTTCTGTTTCTGATCGAAGAGGCTGCGTCGGGGTCTGAACCGGAACAGGTCAGCGATTGGGAGCTCGCCTCGCGTTTAAGTTACGCCGCCTGGGGCCAGTCCCCCGATCAAGAATTGCTGCGGGCCGCCTCCGCCGGTGAACTCTCCGATCCCCGCCGGCTCAAGGCGCAGGTGCAACGGTTGATGCGCGACGAGCGGGCCATCGAACACTCGGTCGAGTTCGTCGAAAACTGGCTCGATCTCGGCCGCCTTCGAAACCTGCGACCCAACCCGAAAAAATTTCCCGACTGGGATGCCGAGTTGGCTCAAGACATGAAAACGGAAACCGAAACCTTTTTCCGCGAAATCGCCTGGCGGCAGAACCGCCCGCTGTCGGACCTGATGAATGCCCAGGTCAGTTATTTGACGCCGCGACTGGCGCAACATTACGACATCCCCTGGGACTTCGCTGCTGAACTCAGCGACCAGCACGCCGCAGCCGCCAGCGGTGAACTGCTCGCCCTCTACAGCTTCGACCAAAACAGCGAGGGGACCGTCGCCGACCTAGTCGGCGGAGAACCGCTCGACCTGGAAGTCACCGAACCCGATCGGGTTTCCTGGACATCCGATGGCCTGAAACTCGACTCCGAGGTGATCGTCAGCTCCGGCCCCGCCCCGAAACTCAATCGGGCGATCAAGGAGGCGGGCGAGTTCACAATCGAAACGTGGGCCCTTCCCAAGAACCGCGGCCAGAGGGGACCCGCCCGAGTCGTTTCGATCTCCGGTGGTTCGACACAACGAAATGTCACGATCGGACAGGAGGGCGACCGCTACGTCGTCCGCTACCGATCCACCGAGCGCGACAACAACGGCATGCCCAACATCGAAGCGGCCCACGGGTCGGTCGAGAATCGTTGGACTCACCTGGCGTTCACGGTCGACCGCGAGGGGATCGCCACGTTTTACGTCAATGGTGAACAGGCGGCCCAAGAGAACGCCGGTGGCGACCTTTCGAATTGGGAGGACTCGTTTCCCCTGTTGATCGGCAACGAAACCGGCGGCGATCGCGCCTGGCTGGGCACCCTCCGGCGGGTCGGCATTTACCCCCGCGCCCTGTCGGCCGAAGAGATCCGGCAGATGAATGTCGGCGCGGTATCCCACGACTTGGACTCGACGCCAGCACGTGGCGGATTGTTGACCCAGGCCAGCCTGTTGACGATCGGCGGGGATGAAGCCTCCATGGTCTCCCGCGGACTGTTCGTGCTGAACAATCTGCTGTACAGCCGCGTTGGGAATCCACCTCCCTGCGTTGACACCGACCCCAAGCCGTCAAAGCCAGGCATGTCACAACGCGATCTGGCGATGGTCCGGCTCTCGGACAGCGCCTGCGCGGGTTGCCACAGCAAGTTCGAGCCGCTCGCCTTTGGTTTGGAAAAATTTGACGGCGTGGGGGCGTTCCATGACATTGACGAGCACGGCAACGAACTGCGGCACGACGGAGAAATCCTGTTTCCCGGCCAGGAAGAACCGGTGGCCTACGAAACATCCGCGGAATTGATGGAGCTGCTCGCCAGCAGCGAACGCGTCCACAAGGGAATGACACGGAAGTTGATCCAGTTCGCGATCGCCCGGCCGCTGGTGCCGGCTGATACCGAGGCCGTCCAAGAGATTCACACACGTGGCTGGGACAATGGCGGAACCTACGCGTCCCTGATGGCCGAGATCATGACCAGCGACTTGATCCTGAAGAAGTATCCCGAGACCGACAATTAAGCAATCAGCCGTTTCTACCTAACAAGCGAGTAGACGAACATGACCGCACGAACGCAACTCAACCGACGATCGGTGCTCAAGGGAATTGGTGGGGTCACGATCGGGTTGCCATTTCTTGAAGAGATGGTCGGCAGCTCGGCGTTGGCGGCATCCAACGCCGAACCGCCGGTGCGGGCCTTCAACGTCTTCTTCGGCCTCGGTATCCCATCGCCGCTGCAGGAGGAAGGCTTCGACGGGGTGCTGGAACCGCTCAAGCCGTTGTCCGACAAGCTGCTGATCATGCGCGGGGTCGACCACGTGCGTGCGGACGAACCAGGAATCAATGCCCACTTTGACGGGGCCGCGGCAGCCTTCACCGCCGAGCCACCCAATGGCAGCGCCCGGGCCGGCGGCGCCTCGCTTGATCAGGTCGTTCGGGCGGCCCACTATCCCAAAGGATTGCCAGTCGGCATGATCCCGACGCTGGTCGCCGGCACCTACTTCCGCCGCATCGATCGGCCGGTGCGGTATGTCCACAGCTTCAACCCTGATGGCACCGCCGCCGGTGCGATGCAGGAAAAACCGCGAGATCTGTTCAACCGTATCTTTGGCTCGGTCGCCTCCGCCGACCGTTCCGACCCGCGGCAACAGAGGCTTCGCCGCAGCGTGCTGGATGCCGTCGTGGAACAGTCGAAGTTCTACACCGGCAACCGCTCGCCGCTCGGGACGAAGTCCAAGACTCGCCTGGCCAACCACCTGGACCGCATCCGCGAGTATGAGCAGCGGGCGTTCGACGTCGATAGCGCCGCAGAACGTCGCCGCGTGCCCCCGATGCCGCCCGAGTCCAAGCTGCTGCACGGCGGACAAGCTGACCCCGGCGGCGAAGGAATCGACATCACCCTGGAAGACCTGACCGAAGAGTGGCGGCTGATGGCCGACCTGTACGCCCTGGCAATCGAAACCGACCGGGCCCGGTTCGGTTCGATCACCTTTCTGGCCTCAGGCGAACGGATCCGGCTCACCGGTGACTATGAGTACGACGGCCGCAAGGTCTTTGAGTTCAACGATGCCAAACAGCGGAATTCCAGCGGCGCCAACGCCTGCAGCCACGAATGGTGGCACGCCTTTCGCGAGAACAAGAAAAACGAACAGCTGCGAGCCCACGCCCATATGAAAATGCGTGAAGTCGCCTACTTCCTCAGCCGGCTCGCCGGGGACGATGCGGTCGAGGCGAACGGCAAAACGATCCTTGAAAATTCCCTGTTCACCATCTCGACCGAATCGGGGGATGGCCGTCACAACGACGTCAAGCGGGAATTGTCCGGTGTCTTTCATGCCGTCACCGGCGCCGGCGGACGGATCAAGACGGGCCAGATTGCCGACGTCGACCGTGAAGGGCTTGACGTCTACAACACGATCATCGGGGCGATGGGCGGTGAATCCAGACTCGGCCCCGAACGGCGTGACGGGACGGTCGCCGATGCGATCCTGGCCTGAGTCCGTACCGTCGGTCGATTCGCAACCCCTGACAACTCAACCGGGCGGGGGCTGGCCGGGCGAACGGGGGCTGGCCGGGCGAACGGGGGCTGGCCGGGCGAACGGGGGCTGGCCGGGCGAACGGGGGCTGGCCGGACGAACTGTCGAGCCAGTTTTTGGGCAGGTTCGTTCGGGGAGCGTTGTGAAACCGAGTTCGTTACCCGTCCGGTGGGTACACGCTGGGTCGCCGTCAGTCATAATGGTGATCGCCTGCGGTCGCCCTCACACCGCTCGCCGTCCGTACGCCTGAACCGAAGATCTGATCGATGTACCTGCGTCTGGCTCGCCGACTCCTGGTTGAAACCGACAAGCGGTTGTTGATGAAGGCAGCCTGGACGTTGGGGTTCAAAGGGTTGTGGAGCGTTCATCGGCACAAGCGGCGGCTGAAGCGGGGGGAGTTCTTTCCGCCCTTTTTGTATCTGTCGGTCATCAACAGCTGCAATCTCCGCTGCCAGGGGTGTTGGGTCGACGTCGGCGCCAAGCAACACCGGATCGAGCTGGAGGCGGCTAACCGCACCATCGCCGAGGCCAAGGCGATGGGAAACAGCTTCTTCGGGATCCTGGGGGGCGAGCCCTTCATGCATCGCGACTTGCTGAAGATTTTCGAAGCCAACCGGGATGTTTATTTCCAAGTCTTCACCAACGGTCATTTTTTGACCGACGAGATGGCGGCGGAGTTGCGCCGGCTCGGCAACGTGACACCGTTGATCAGCGTCGAGGGGTCGGAGATGATCAGCGACACGCGGCGCGGCCGCGGCGGTGTGCTGAACCAGACCATGGCCGGGATCGAAGCGGCGATTCGCAACAAGTTGATGGTCGGCGTCTGTACCAGCGTCTGTAAATCGAACATCGACGATCTCGTCTCCGAAGCCTGGATCGACCGGCTGATCGAGATGGGGGTGATGTATTGCTGGTTTCACATCTACCGGCCGGTGGGACCGGAACCGAATCCCCAGCTGGCGTTGTCGAGCCAGGAGCAGCGGCGGGTCCGACAGTTCGTGGTCGACACACGGGCAACCAAACCGATCATCGTGATCGACGCTTACCACGATGACGCGGGCAATGCCCTCTGCCCCGCCGTGACCGGTTTCACCCACCACGTTGGACCTTGGGGCGACATCGAGCCGTGTCCCGTGATCCAGTTGGCGACCGATTCGATCCACGACCAGCGGCCGCTGGCCGAAACGTTCAACAAATCGGAATTCCTCCGCGAGTTCCGTCAGCTGACGGCCCAGAACACCCGTGGCTGTGTGATCATGGAACGACCTGACCTCTTGATCGAGCTGGCGGAAAAGCACTCCGCCCGCGACACCACGGCGCGGGGGGAGGTGGTCAAGGAGTTGCAACAGGTCACACCGCGTCGCAGCCAGTACCAGCCGGAGGACGAGATCCCGGAGCGGAGCCTTGTCTATCGTTGGGCCAAGAAGTACGCCTTCAACGATTTCGGTACCTATGCGAGACATTTCGATGCCAACCGTTACCAGGACCCCGATGCGGCACCAGCGGAATCGCCGGGACCGGTAGCGGAATCAGCGGGGGCTGAGCCGGCGGATCCCGGTCGCCGAAGCACGGTGGAACTTCCCGTGGTCAGGAGCTGAACCAGCGATGTGGTACACCAGCCGAGGACGCCGTACCCTACAGGGGGCCGAAGCGGAGCTGGTCGCTTCGGCAGTCGACCTGATGATCGATCAGTTGTCGATCGACGTGGACGAGACAGGTTTGGAAGCCACCGAGGGAATCTATTACTCCGGGGTGCCGCTGTTCGACTCGCTGACCACCCCTCAGCAAATCGCCTCGCTCCATTCCGTCGCCTGTCACCTGTTGACCGATACACCGCCGGTGGCAGATCCCTCTGCGGCGGCCGAGGCGACCATCGCCGCCATCTTTGCCTGTATCCGCGACATGATCGCAACCGAGATCGACTGGCACGCCGATCCGGAGCTGGCGTCGATGCTTGATCCCGATCTGCCCGGCTTCTCCTGGCGGAGGCAAGTGCTGGCAGCCTTTGAGGCGGTGCAGGGAATCGAATGGATCGATGAGCCGCAACCGGAGGGCCTGCAAGCCGAAGGAATGGAGACAGAGGGACTGGAAACGGAGCGGCGGGAGGCGGAGGGGCTGGAGGCAGATAGCCTGCGCGCTCCATTCGATCCGTTGAGCGAATGCGATCGGTTCTGGGAGCCCGAGCCGGGCGAGGACGACGAGTCGTTCGAGCTGCCCGCCGAGACGTCCACCGACCTGGAGTGTTGGAGCTTGTGTGTGGAACAGTTGGCCGACGCCATCCTCTGGGATCGCGACTTCGAGATGGCGGAGGATTTTCTCGACGCCGATCCCCGTGTTTCCCGCCGCCGGCGCCAGTTGTTGGGCATCCGGGATGACTATTTCACCCGCGTGGCCCCCGATCCGCGGCCAAGCGAGTTGCCGGAATTGATTGACGCCACCCGAGCCCTGGTGCGGGCCAAGCCGCGTTGAAGGTGCGGCAGATTGCCAGCTTGCCTGCTCGATCGATTTCGTCTTGTCGCGATGAAACAGAACTTGACACACTGCGTCTCGCGGCGGTCCGTGATGCGCTCGTTTCTGGGCCGATTCAGATTCTTCACGCAAGGAAGCCCGACATGCCGATTCAGGCGCTGCATGATTTGTCAAACTTGACGGTGGATGAGTTGTACGCGGTGTACCAGGCGATCGCACGGGCGGACCATCACCTGCGGACCGAGGCCCTTTACGGGAAAGCCGACCCACCACCGGGACATTTTGAACATCGGCCGTTGCCGCGGGTCGATTTCAGCGAACGGTTTCGCTTGGCGGAACGAATCGTCGGCGGCGAGGCGATGTTTCGCAGTCGACTCGCCCGTCAGGCGGTTGCCTATCAGATCGACGTTCCCACACTGGTTGAGCGGCTCCGCGCCGCAGCCTGAGCCAGATTCCCTATGATGGCGTATGTTGATTCCACGGCCTCCCCCCTCTGACGCAACGTGATTTCGATCGATGCATGCCTTCGAAGCGACTCAACATTTTGTCAACGAAGCGGCCGACCGATTGGACATGGATCCGGCGGTTCGGGAGATGCTGCAGATGCCGGGTCGCGAAGTGCAGGTTCAGGTCACAATCGAACGTGACAACGGTAAACTCGCAAACTTCCTCGGCTTTCGCGTGCAACACGATCACAGCCGGGGACCGATGAAGGGCGGTTTGCGGTATCACCCCGAGGTCGATCTGGACGAAACCCGCGCCCTGGCCAGCCTGATGACCTGGAAGACCGCCGTGGTCGATCTTCCCTACGGCGGGGCGAAGGGGGGCATCGGCGTCGATCCGAGCACTCTTTCCGACCGGGAAATCGAACGGCTGACCCGCGCCTTTGTCGACCAAGTCCACGACATCGTCGGCCCCGACACCGACATCCCCGCCCCCGACATGGGAACCGACCATCGCGTCATGGCCTGGTTCCGCAATCAGTGGGAAAAGTACCACGGATTTCAACCAGCGGTGATCACCGGCAAACCGGTCGAGGAGTACGGCGCGAAAGGCCGCGAGGAGGCGACCGGCCGGGGCGTCGGCCTGCTCACCGTCAAGCTGGTCAAGCGGCTCGGACGGCCCGTGGACAAATGTCGCGTCGCCATCCAAGGATTCGGCAACGTCGGATCGCACGCTGCCAAATATCTTCACGAGGCCGCTTTCCCGGTCGTCGCCGTCAGTGACATCAGCGGTACCTATTTCAACGAAGCCGGGCTGAACATCCCCGAACTGCTGCGGCACCGACATCGGCACCCGAAAGGGCTCCTGGAGGGCTTCGATCATGGTCAACACCTACCGGTCGACGCGTTGCTGCGGTTGGAGGCGGTCGATGTTCTGATCCCCGCCGCCCTCGGTGGGGTGATCACCGAAGCGAATGTTGACCAGATCAAAGCTCCGGTGATCATCGAGGCCGCCAACGGGCCGATCCATCCCAGTGCCGACAAGGTCCTTCGCGCCCGAGACGTGATGGTCCTTCCCGACATTCTGGCCAATGCCGGCGGGGTGACCGTCAGCTATTTCGAATGGGTCCAGAACCGTCAACACTATCGCTGGACCCTCGACCGAGTCCGCCAGGAACTCGATCGAACGCTCAACGATGCGTTTGAACAAGTCTGGCAGGCGACCCAGCAACACGAGATCGCGCCCCGCACCGCCGCCTTCATGATCGGAATCAGCCGTGTCCGCCGGGCCGCCGAACTGGCCGGCAAAGCGAATTGAAACCGCCCAAGGGATGACCGATGAGCGGTTTTCGAGCAAATCAACCACAACAACTCGTGGTCGCCGCCGCCGCTGCGTTCTGTACGTACTTCTGTATGTACGCCTTCCGCAAGCCGTTCACCGCGGGCACGTTCGAGAGCCAGGAGTTGTGGGGGTTCGGGCTCAAGACCGTCCTCGTCGTCTCCCAGCTGCTGGGCTACATGCTGTCGAAGTTCATCGGCATCAAGGTGGTCTCGGAGATGGACGCCAAACATCGGGCGGCGACCATCGTGGCCTTGATCTTGGCCGCCGAGCTGGCGCTGGTCGGGTTCGCCTTCCTGCCGCTCCCGTTGAAGGTGTTCATGCTGTTCCTCAACGGATTGCCGTTGGGGATGGTGTTCGGCTTGGTGTTGGCCTACCTGGAAGGGCGGAAGCAGACCGAGGCGCTATCAGCGGCGCTGTGCGCGAGCTTCATCATCAGTTCGGGGGTGGTCAAATCGGTCGGCCGCTGGCTGGTCCAGGACTACGGGGTCAGCGAATTTGAGATGCCGATGCTGACCGGACTGCTGTTTCTGCCCGCGACGTTTCTCTCCGTCTGGGTGCTGCGGGCCACGCCGGTTCCCGACAGGCACGATATTCGACTGCGAGCGGAACGGAAAGTGATGACGCGGGCCGACCGCCGGCAATTCCTGTCGGCCTATTGGCCGGGGCTGACGCTGCTGGTGTTGGTTTATGTCGCGATCACGGTCATCCGCACGGTACGTGACGACTTCGGCGTCGAGATCTGGCGAGACATGGGGGTCGACGAAACGCCCTCGGTGTTTGCCCGCAGCGAAACGGTGGTCGCGATTTTTGTCACGGCGATGAATGCGCTGGCGATCTGGATCACGCACAACCTGGCGGCCATCCGGATCACGATCGCCCTGATGTGCGCGTCGTTCGGCCTGACCGCGGCGGCAGCGATGTTGCAGCCGACCGGGATGGTGTCACCCTTCGTGTTCATGGTGGCCTGCGGCGTCGGTTTGTATGTTCCCTACGTGGCGTTCCACACCACCATCTTTGAACGTTTGATCGCCGCGGCGCGGGTGCCGAGCAACCTGGGGTTTCTGATGTATCTCGCCGACGCGATCGGATATCTCGGCTATGCCGTCGTGATGCTGCTGCGGTCATCGCTGGAGATGACCGAGCAGGTGCTGCCGTTCTTTCTGGGGGGACTGCTGATCGTTGCGGGGTTCTCCATCGTCGCTTTGTTGGCCGCGTTGGTGTACTTTCATCGGGTTCTCGTTTCGGTACCGTCTGACTCCGAGCCGGATGATGGCGAGGCCCCGGAACTTTCTTTGGAGGAGCTGGCGCCGGCGGAATGAGCGTTGCCCAAGATCGATGTTGAATTCCATGACTTGCCGTGCTGCCCTGTTCCTCGGTCCCGGTCAACCGATCGAGCTCCGAGAGCTGCCGATTCCCGATCTGCAGGACGCTGAAGTGCTGGTCCAGGTGGACTGCTGTACGATTTGTGGCAGTGACCTGCACACGCTCACCGGGGCGAGGCACGAGGCGGTCCCCTCGATTCTTGGCCACGAAATTTTGGGTCGCGTGATCAAGCTGGGACCTTCCCCACCACGTGATCTGGACGGCGAGTTGCTTGCTCTCGGTGACCGGGTGACCTGGTCGACCGTCGTCGCCTGCGGAACGTGTGATCGCTGCCGCGGGGGACTACCGCAGAAATGCCGGCATCTGGCCAAGTATGGGCATGAGCAAGCCGAAGGAAGGCAGGCCTTGAGCGGGGGTCTTGCCGAGGCGGTGCTGTTGCGGCCTGGGTCGAGCATCATCAAGGTGCCGGAGACGATTCCCGAGGCGGTGATCTGCCCGGCCAACTGCGCGACCGCGACCGTCGCCGCCGCCTTTCGCGCCGCAGGCGAAGTGGCCGACCGTCGGGTGTTGTTGTTCGGTGCCGGAATGCTGGGGCTGACCGCCGCTGCCGTCGCCCAATCGCGCCGAGCGGGTCAAGTGGTGGTCTGTGACATCAACCCAGACCGGCTCAACCAGGCCAAACGATTCGGGGCGGATCATGCAGTCCGATGGCAGACGGAGCGTCAGGATCTGCGTGCCAGCTTGGTCGAATCGACCGGTGACGACGCGTTCGATGTGGTGATCGAGATGTCGGGTGCGGCCGATGCGGTGGAGGCGGCTTGCGAATTGGGCGGAATCGGATCCCAGGTCGTCCTGGTCGGCACCGTGATGAAGTCGCGGCCGGTTCAAGTCGACCCGGAAGCGGTTGTCCGCAAATGCCAAGCGATTCACGGCGTGCATAACTACGGCCCTGACGACCTGAGGACCGCGGTGGCGTTTCTTCATTGCTTTTATTCGCAGTATCCGTTTGCCGAACTCGTCGAGCACTCGTTTTCATTGCAGGAGGTCAACCGAGCGATGGCAACGGCGATTGACCGTCGCCCCGTGCGGGTGGCGGTGCGGCCGTTCGTAGCACAGGCTGCCACCGGGGAGACATTTCCGTGACGTCCCACTTCGATGTCGCCGTGGTCGGAGGGGGGATCGTCGGTTTGGCCCATGCCTGGATGGCGGCCGAACACGGTTTGCGAGTCGTGTTGTTTGAAAGGTCGGCAGCGGCCGAGGGAGCGACGGTTCGCAACTTCGGGATGATTTGGCCGGTCGGTCAGCCAGCGGGAGAGCGTCACAAACTCGCACTGCGGTCCCGCGAGTTGTGGTTGCAGCTCGATGCGCTCGGCGTGCTCCAAGCTGAACGGTGCGGCTCGATTCATGCCGCTCATCGCGAGGACGAGCTGGCGGTTTTGGAAGAGTTCTGTCACGGCGGTACGCATGACGTACGGATGCTGACGCCGGTGGAGGTCTCGGAGCGAACGTCGTTGGTGAACCCCGAGGGACTGCTCGGCGGAATGTGGAGCCCGTCGGAGCTCCGGGTCGACCCGCGAACCGCTTCGGCAAGGATCGCGAAATGGCTGGAAGAAAGTCGCGGGGTCAGCTGCCATTTTCGAACACCGATCACTCGGATCGAGAGCGGTCGCCTGCATGCTGCGGACGGACGGGTGTGGAACGCAGAACAAGCGATCGTGTGCAGTGGGAGCGAATTACAGACCCTGTTCCCGGAGCTCTTCAGAGACTCCGAGTTGCGGCTTTGCAAGCTGCAGATGCTGCGGACGGTCGCACAGCCCGCTTCGCCGCCGATGGAACCCCACATTGCCAGCGGTCTGACGCTGCGGCATTATGCGTCGTTTGAAGCCTGCCCGTCGCTGCAGACCTTGAAGCGGCGAGTGGGGGAGGAAACCCCGGAACTCGATCGCTATGGAATCCACGTGATGGCGTCGGCGTTTTCCACTGGCGAAGTCGTGCTCGGAGATTCGCATGAGTATGGCGACGAGATCACCCCCTTCGATAAGTCGGAGATCGACGAGTTGATTCTGCGGGAACTCCGCCAAGTCATCCGACTGCGCGATTGGACGATCCGTGAGCGCTGGCACGGGATTTACGCCAAGCACCCCACATGGCCGGTGTTGGAAGCAGAACGCAACCCGAGGGCGCGGGTCTTCGTCGGTGCCGGCGGGGCGGGGATGACACTCGCCTTCGGGTTGGCCGATGACGCGTGGAACCGATGGCAGGATACCACCCTACCACCGGGTCGGTGATGAAAGCACTCCGGCGGTGACCTGCGCGATCGCCGGTTACTTTCTTGAAACCCCGTCGGGCTTAAGGACTTCTTTCGACGCACCATCCTCCTCGTCGTCCGGAGCACCCTTGGCACCCTCGGCGATCCAGGCGCGGAGCGTTTTGAGTTCCCGTTTGCTGACCCGCAACTCCTTCTGATCGCGGGGCGGCATTTCACCAAACTCGATCAACTCGATCATCAGGCTTTCGTCCGGCTCGTCCGGGACCAGCGGCGGCCCCGAGTTTCCACCTTCGAGCATCGCAGCGCGCGTGCTCATGTCCAAACCACCTTGATGGTCGTCGGCCTTATGGCAACCGAGGCACTTTACCTTGATGATTGGCCAAACTTCACAAGGAAAATCGGCCTGGGATGGTGATTTGGGCTCATCCGCACGTCCCCAGCCGACCGCCATGCCGCTGGCGATCACCACCGTCAAGGCGATCGGCTGGAATCGTCGACGTTGCTGCATCGAAGCGTCTCGCTAGCTGACCGTGGCGATATTCACGAAGCAGTGAACGTGGGGCAACACGCGGAAGTTCCAGACGAATCCGGGACCTTCCAGCCTCCAAACATCCCATCGTTGCTTGCTCGGCAACTCGCCGTCGCGATAGAACGCCAAATGGATTTTTTCCATGCCGCCGTTGACGCGGATCAACTCCATCACCTCGTCACCGTCTTCCTTGCGGAAGGGGCTAATCAGTGTCTGCATGACGTCTTGGACCAATTCCTTCTGGTCGGAGGAAAGTTCGCCATAAGCAATCCCGGGCCGACGTTCATCGGGCGAACGGAAGCGGATCGCTTTTTGACCGTCGCCGGGGTTGGTCGGCGCCAGTGCCCGCTGCCGTTGATCAGGATCCAGCGCGTCGAAGACGGTGTGGACCCGTTTCGTCTGGTAAAGGAACACGTTGTTGTCGCTGTACCCGTTCGCCGAATGGCCGTAGTACAAGGGACCGCCAAACGCCGCGCCGGGTTCCGAATTGCCGTCGCACCGCATGGTGAGGTGGTGGCCCGCGAACACCCAGGAGAACTTCTCATCGCCTTCAGGATCGCCGAACATCACTGCACCACAACCGCCGAACGACCCGCTGCTGTCCCAGGTGTTGTGACGGCTGAGCCGCTCGAAAGCGTCGTCGTCAGCCATGATCGCCCGCACCGTCCGCTCGACGAGTTCCTGCTGAGCGGGAGTGTATGAATCCTCGATCCGCTTGTCGAACACGGCGCGGTTGAAGGTTCCCAATCGAGTCGGGGCACCGTCGGTTTGATGGTCCCAGGGATGGACCAGCTCCTTCCGTTGGGACTCGGAAAGGGAGGCGTGGAGTTCACGCACCAGCTCTTCAGCAGGTCGAGATTTCCGTTGCGGTTGCTCACCCTCGGCCGCCAACAGCCGCGTCGACAGGGCCCCTCCAGCAACCAACGCCACGGTGCCACCTCCGATGGCACGGACGAACGCGCGGCGGGTCGGCGTGTGGGCATGGTCGCGTCCGTCGTCACATTCCGGGCAGTAATGGGTGCTTTCTTTGAGCATCGTTGTCTCCTGATCGACTCGATGAATGATCCGTTCCGCCACGTGCGTCGTCGCCCCGATCGCCGGGGCGCACGAACCATTCAGCCTAGCGTTCTCGCAGCGGTGGAGCAACTTTTCGGAGCAAATAGGCTCTCATCGGGGCCGTTTTGACCAAAGGCGAGCGTGAACGCCAACAATTCGGCGATCCCCCAATGATCTCGCCCTACACCGGCGCGGGCGCACGGGGTAGTTTGAGGACGAGGCAGGCGCCCGGATGAACGCTGCGGTCGGCCGTCAGCCGGGCGCCGGTGTCGGCCGCCAACCGGCGGCTGAGAACCAATCCGAGCCCGATGCCCGGCGCCGTTTCGGCCGCCTGCTCCGCCGTCTTGCTGAACGGATGCATCCAATTCAATCCGCGCGGCAACCCCGGACCATAGTCCCGGACGCGAAGTTCGACCCGTCGGCCGCGCTCCATCACCGTCACGTCGATCCGCGGTGGGTCGGCGTCCGCCGCGTACTTGCAGGCGTTGTCGACCAGGTTGATGAGTATCTGCTCCACTGCACCGACGTTCGCCCACAGCGGCACCTCCAGCGCCGGGCTGTCGTCCAGCTGCACCTGCATTCCTGCCGCGGCCGCCATCGATTCCAGCCGGGGCAGGATGCGGTCGAGCATTTCCCGAGCCGTCAGCTGCTGGGCCTTGCCTGGACGGCGACCGCGTTCCAGTCGTGCAAAGGCCAGTACGTTCTCGACCAGGTGGCTCAGCCGAATCGCCTCGGATCGCAAGGTGCGCAGGTACTGCTGCCGGGTCTCCCCATCGACAATTCCATCCCCCGACAACAACTCGGTATAGAGCTGAAAAGTCGTCAGCGGCGTCCGCAACTCGTGCGTCACCGCCCGCACAAAGGCGGCGCGACGTTCAGCCAGTCGCACCACGCCAAGCAGCAAACAGGCCGTCGCCGCGGTAGCCAACAGCACGCCGGCCCAGGCCAACGAGAGCGTCCACATCAACGACGATCGTTCGGCTTGGTCCAGGGCGGGAAGATCCCCAGGTACCAAGCGGAACGGCAGTGCCGCCAAACGATCGGGGGCACCCTTCAAATCCGGCGCCCGAACGGGCTGAAAACTCGCGTCCGGGAGCAGATCCGACACCAGTTCCAACAACCAACGCTCGATCCTCAGGCGGTCGAGCACACAGACCTGCAGCGTTGCCGGTGACCGGATCTCCGCCAGCGGATTTTCCGCAATGTTTTCCGCATCCGAATCGATTTTCCGAACCAGTGCCAACCGATTCTCCAACCACAGCGGCGTCATCGGGGGCAGCGGTCGTTCGCCGCCGGAGTTCGATTCGGCCCCGTGCCCGGCATTGAGGTTCCCGGCATTGATCTGCTGGACCATCGCGTTGTTTGTGGCCAATGACTGTCCCCGCTGAGCGAATTCCACCGTCGCATTGTTCTCACCGACGCCTTGTCGATCGCGAGCCGCTGGGAAGCCGCTCTGTGCCGTTGACTGAGCACCACGGGGTGACGAAACCTGGCCCGCAGCATCCCACGGGGCCTTCGGCAAACGCTGTGCAATCGCCTCCGGGTCGATGCGGTCGAGCAGCCACTGCGGAATCTCGTCGATCGGTCTCCCCTTGGCTGCGGCCGTGGCAGTGGGATGCGGGCTGCGGAGCGGAATCAGGTAGCGTCCGGAAACGGCCAAGTCTGCTGGAACGGCACCCCATGGTTCCGCCGTCGGCTCGAGGCTTGCTGTTGCACTCGACGCGGCGCGGCCGCTGGTGACCGGACGCGCGTTTTCCCAGGCCAAGCGAGGCGCCAGCGCCGAATCCATTCGCCATAAAGCCAACCGGACTCGTTCGTCCAAAGCTGCCTGTTGCCGGGCCGAAGCTTCGGCCGCGTCCAGGTTGAACGCCAGTCGGCTGAGCAGTGCCATGGCGAGCAGCACCACGGCGAGCAGCAATGCAAAGCTTGGACCGAGCCAGCCGATGCGGGTTACTCGTGGCATGGGACGATCTGGTAACCTTTGCCGCGAACGGTTCGAAGGATTTCCGGATGGGCCACGTCGTCGCGCAGCTTGTCGCGCAACCGGGCGATATGCATATCAATCGTCCGGGTGGTGATTCCTCGAGGGGCCAGCCGCCACACGCTGGACAATATTTCCTCGCGTGAGATGACACGGCCAGGGTGTCGGGCCAGATACAGCAGCAATTCGGACTCCCGCTCCGACAGTGCCGCGCGGGATCCATCCCGAAAGCGAATCTCGCGGCATTCAAAATCGATTTGGCCGTGTGCGTAGTCGAGTTGTCGCACGGGGGTGGGACGTTGCGGCGAGCGGCGCAGGACCGCTTCGACGCGCGCCAGCAACTCCTGGACACTGAACGGCTTGACGATGTAGTCATCCGCGCCGGCCTTTAGTCCCCCCACGCGGTCCGCTTCCGCGCCGCGGGCGGTGAGGACAATGATCGGCAACGTCGGCCGCTGTTCCCGCAACCGGTCGAGGATCTCCAATCCGTCCTGCCCCGGCAGGACCAGATCCAACAGCAGAAGATCGAAGTCGGTGGCGAGCGCCTCGGCAAACCCCTCATCCCCGCGACCGGCCTGCGACACCTGATAGTCGGCCAACCGCAGCGCATCGACGATCCCGCGGCGGATCGCCGAATCGTCCTCGATCGTCAAAATCCTGGGGCCTGCAGACATCGAAGCGGACCGCCGTTCAATTGGAAGGTACGTAGCGCTCATACTCATACTCTAACGTCAACGATTGCTGCGGTTCCAACGTCGGCTCCCACTTGATTCGCCCGCCGCGATCGAGCAACCGCAGCCGGGTGGCGTCGATGCTGATCTCGCCTTCCTGGTCCGCGTCGGTCGGCCGGCCGTCAATCGGCGCGGTGATCGCCAACTCCACCGGACGCTCTTCATAGCTCTTGATCCGAATGGTGCCACCGATGGTGACCAGATCATAAAACTCGTTGTGCCGCGGTTCGTGAGCTTTCAACTCCCGATCCGTCTCCCGCTCCTTGACCGAGTGGGCCACATTGATCGCCGTGGTCACTTGAACTTGGCCCGAACTTCCGACGGGGGTATAAGCGAGCACATCCTCGCTCAACGGTTGATTGCCGGAAAGTGTCAAGCAGGGGCCGGTCGTCCAAGCGGTTGGCGTTTCGTTGTCCAACACCAATTCGTGCTCGATCGCGTCGGTTGTATCCCAACGGTAGCGGTGGCGGTAGCGAACCTGTTGCGTGAAAAGGGTGACGATCGACCGCTCGCCACGCCGCACCGTCAGGTCGTCTCGGGTGTAGACCGTGTAGTCACCGCTTCCGGGAGACTCCAGCACCGGCAGGTTCCCCATCAGCTGCTGCACTGCCGCCGCCCCATCGGCTGAATCGCCGCTCTCTCCGTCAGCGTCCACCGCTCTCGGGGAAACCCTCGAATTGTTGGCGACCACAGCGCGGTTCATCATTTGCGACATCAACTGCGGTGGGACGTCGTCACGCGGCAACCCAGCACCGATCGAACGCAGCGTGCGGCCGACCACGACCGGCGACATCAAGTCACTGTGCACAAAATGCGGTACGCCAACGACAAAGTTGACATCACAGTGCACGAGATCTTCCGCTTCGTTGACCAAGGTGCCGCGAAGTGTCAACTCCGCCGTCTCCTCATCGATCACCTTCAACGTATACTCAGGAATCCACATCATTCCCTTTCGCAGATAGGCGATTCCCAGCGTCGCCTCGTCGGCGTCGCTTCCATCCGACTGGGAGACATGGACACGGAGTGGCAAATCGCGCAATTGCATCCGTCGGACCCCATCGAGCGGGACCGCGACGGTCTGCTTCGCCGTGTCCAGGATAGCGAAGCCTTCGATGACCGAGACCAGCTTCCCTTCTTCGTGGCGCATCTCGCCTTGGCGATCGTCACCGTTTCGTTGATAGTCGAGACGGACTCGGAACCCAAGATTGGCCTCCAGTCGCGCCTGTTTGGACTCCGGGTCGTCGGGCACATGCTGCCCGTCGAACTCGATCAGCTCCCCATCACCGGCGCCGACAACATCGACCACTTGATCGGGGTCGGTTGCATAGATGGCGAGCGTTCCGAATGCCGCCGGTGGGATGTCTCGGGCATAGCACCAACCTTCCTGCAGTTCGACCGAGCCCTCCTGGCTGACGAACGCCAGTCCATTCTTGAAGACAGCGATTGAGCCGGTCCGCGGCTGCCAGAGAGACGGGTTGTCGAGCGGGGAATCCGCCGCCCTGACCCCCGGGATACCTTGGATCAATGCCCCGACCAAAACCAACACCAAAACGGCCGCCTGCCAACGGCGGTTTGAAAACCACTGCATGACCATGATGAAACTCCCAAGATCGCGTTGAACACAATTCGAAAAGGGGCACGTCGCCCATCCGATTTGTACGCGACCGAGGGCATGCACAACGTAACAGCTGGGTAACAACTGCTCGTACTCTCCCCGAACAAGCTCGGAAGGAGTAGGGAGCCAGAGTGTCGTTGTGTATTGCCGCGGAACCAGACTCGAGTTCACGGCACCCTCTTTCCCGCACATCTGAAAACGCATTTCTTTGAGTTTCCGGCGGCGGGAAAGTTT
>CAYWXT010000003.1:0-45015 GCA_964462125.1 uncultured Pirellulaceae bacterium
GGGCACCAGCCGGGCGCAGCTGGCCCACGAGCGGGCGGCGTTCCGGGCGCAGGCGGTGTGCCGAACGGTGGAAATTTCCAGTCGCTACCACCGGCAGTGACCGGCGGCGACGAATTGGCCCCGGGAGTCCTTCCCTCCTTCACCCCGAACACGCGGGAAGCCGACCTGATCATCAACGGCTTCCCGGCCCGCACCGGCCGGATCATGCTCGGCGGTGCGGTCAACAGTGATGCTGGCGTGACCGGCCAGATCACGGTCGACGAGCGTAACTTTGACATCACCCGCTGGCCCCGCTCATTCCAGGACCTGTTCAGTGGCACCGCGTTTCGTGGGGCGGGCCAAACTTTTCGTGTCGAAGCGGTTCCGGGAAGCATCTTCAACCGCTATACGGTGCAATTCGCCGACCCGAACCTGCTCGGTTATCTGCCGATCAGCATGTCGGTCAGCGGGTTCCTGTTCGACCGGCGGTTCGACGATTGGGACGAAAACCGGCTCGGCGGCCGGCTCAACTTCGGCTACCGCGTCACGCCCGACCTATCGGTCTCTGCCGGGATCAGCGGTCAGAACGTCGAGGTCGCTCGGCCTCGTGTCCTCGGGGTGCCGCAGCTCGACGAAGTCCTCGGCGACAATGAGTTGTACAGCGGCGAGTTTTCATTGACTCACGACACCCGCGACAGCCCGATCCAGGCCAGCCGCGGTCACTATTTCGAGTTCACCTTCGAGGAAGTTTTCGGAACCTTCGACTATTCGCGGTTCGAGGCCGAGTACCGGACCTACTTCCTGCTCGCCGAGCGGGCGGACTCCTCCGGCAAACAAACCCTGTCCTATTCGACCCAGCTCGGCTTCAGCGGCGAGGAAACGCCGCTGTTTGAGAACTTCTTCGCCGGTGGTTACGCCACGATGCGCGGCTTTGATTTTCGCGGAGCCAGCCCCCGGGTCGGCGGCGTCGAAGTGGGAGGCCGTTTCCAGTGGCTCAATTCGGTGGAGTACATGTTCCCGATCACCGCCGACGACGCCTTTCGCGGGGTCGCCTTCGTCGACTTCGGGACGGTGGAGCAGGACGTGACGATGAACGCCGACAATTTTCGCGTCGCGCCCGGGTTTGGCTTCCGCGTGGCGATCCCGATGCTCGGCCCCGCCCCGCTGGCGTTTGACTTCGGCTTCCCGGTCGCCTATGCCGACACCGACGACCGCCGCCTGTTCAGTTTCTACATGAGCGCGATCCGCTAGACTTCGTCGCAGATTGAGTTTCGGCCTTCCATGGGCCGGACGGCTTGCGCCGCGCGGTTGCAGAGCGGATTCGCTTGCCGGGATGCTCAGGCCGCTTCGCCTTCGGTGTTGATCTCGCCATCGTCGCTGACGTCTTCGAAGCGGATCGAGACCTGCTTGCTGACCCCCGATTCCTGCATCGTGACGCCGTACAGGGTGTTGGCGGCGGTCATCGTCTTTTTGCTGTGCGTGACGATCACGAACTTCGTCTGATCGAGGAACTGGGTCAACACGGTGACGAACCGGCCGATGTTGGCTTCATCAAACGGCGCGTCGACTTCATCCAACACGCAAAAGGGACTCGGCCGGTACTGGAAGATCGCCATCAGCAGCGCCACGGCGGTGAGCGCTTTTTCGCCGCCGGAAAGGAGCGAATTGTTGAAGCTCGGCTTCCCTGGCGGCGTCGCGACGATCTCCACCCCAGCCTCAAGCGGGTCGTCGTGATCCTCCAAAATCAAGTCCGCCGTGCCACCCCCAAACGACTTGCGATACAGCTTCTGAAAGTTCTGACGAATCGCTTCTAACGTATCGAGAAACAGCCGCCGGCTGTCGGCGTTGATGCGGCTGATGATCCGCTGCAGCGAGTCCTTGGCCGCCGTCAGGTCCTGGTACTGGCCGTGCAACTCGTCATAGCGGGCCTGCAACTCCTCCAATTCCTCGAGCGCTTCCATGTTGACCGAGCCGGTCTTTTGCAGCTGTGACCGCAGCGAGGTGATCTCAGCGTCCACCGCCTCTCGATCGGCCGGCGGGGCAAAGTTCTCCGGCGGTTCGCCCCCCCGCAAATCGATCTCATAGTCGTCCAACATCCGATCGGCCAATGTGTCGAGGCGCAGCTTCGCGTTGTCCCGCTTGGCCGTGACCGCATGCACCGCCTCGCTCGCCTCGTTGGCCTCCTGGATCACCGACTCGTTGGCCTTTTGGTGCCGGCGCATCTGCTCGCGGATGGCGTCGGCGCCGTGGGCACACTCCCGCAACAAGGACTCGTCCCGTTCGGATTCCCAGTGCAAAATCGCCAGCCGACCGGTGGCCTCCAAAATCCGTTGGGTCAACTCGTCCAGTCGCGCCCGACCCAGGGCAGCCTGCTGGCGCACCTCGGCCACGGCGGCTTCCCGTTGGCTCTGGTCCCGCCGCTGCTGCTCCAACGTCACACTGAGCGCTTCCACCTTTTGCTCGGCACGGGCCACGTCGACCGACACCGACATCACCGCGGCGGAGGACTGTTGCAGGGCTGATTGGGCTCCCGAGAACATCTCCTCGGCCTCGGCGGTTTGCAGCTCCAGCGTTTCCGCCTCGCGGCGCCGCTGCGTCAAGTCGGACACAATCTGATGGTTCTCGGCATCGACCGCCTCGCGCTCCTGAACCGTCGCCGTCATCTCCGAGGCCAACTCGTCACAAACTTCCCGCCGCGACTCCAGCCCTTCGCTCAGATGCCGGTGCTGGGCGTCGACCGCCGCCCGCTCGGTGATCAGCCCCCGATGTTTCTGCTGCAGTCGCCCCAGTTCGGCCGCCTCCTGATCGAGCCGGCCGGCCAACCGCTGCGATTCCTTTTCCGATTCGGCCAACTGGTACCGGTAATGTTTGATCTCCTGTTCCGCGGACGCCAGTTCGCTGCGGCGGCTGACCAAACCGGTGGCAACGCCGCTAGGGCCGATCACGGTGCTGCCGTCGCTCTCCAACAGCTCCCCCGAGGTGGTCACGAAACGCAAGCCGGCACCGCTGAGTTTGCTGAGCCCCCAGGCGGTCTGGATGGAATCGACCAACCAAGTGCTGCCCAACAGGTGGTGGGCAAGGGGCGCGTGCCGGTCGTCGCAGCGGATCATCCGGTCGAGTCGACCGATGACCCCGCGAAGTCCGTCCAACCGAATTCGATCCCCCGACCGCCGTCGCGGCAGATGATCGATGCGAAGGATCCCCACGCGGCTGTTGATCTCGATCTGATTGTCCAAGATCGCCCGCTGCAGCCGGTCCCCTTCACATACCAGGTATTGGCTGCGGTCCCCCAAGGCGGCATCGACCAACGGCGCGACTTCGACGTCGACCTCGAAGCAATCGGCGACGATGCCGTGCAGCGGGCGGCCCTCCGGTGCAGAATCGCCCCGCGGGTCAGACTGGGCCCGTGACCCCGGGTTGCCCAATGACCCGGAAAGACTCGACCATTGTTCCAGCACCGTGCGAACGCCGCCGGAGACCCCCTCCTGGCGACGCTGCAAGTCCTCCAGCACACTCAACCGCTCGGTGACCCCTTGCAGCCGGACTTTCAGTGCCGCCCCCTCGTCCCGGCGACGCTGCAACGTCCGACGGCGCTGCTCCACCGCAGCGTCAGCCAATTCGATCCGTTTGGCGATCTCCTGAATCGACTGATCGAGTGACGCCAGCCGCTGCGCCGCCCCCTCGGTCTCCTCGGCCGATTGGCGAAGCAGTTCCCGGGACTGCTTGGCCCGCGTTTGAAGTTGTTCGAACCGCCGGTTGATTTCGGCGATTTGCTGTTCCCCACGCTGCCGCTTCGACTCCAGATCCGCGACGCTTCGGACCGCCGCAAGATGCTGTTGGCGCAGCTCATCGCGGCGGGTCTGAACCTCCGCCACCTCGGCCTGAATCTCGTCACGCTCCCGCTCGGTCTCGGCAAGACGCGCGCCAACGGCGTCCAGCTCCCGCTGGTAGCCCTTCAGCCGATCTGTGGACGACCGCAGCTCCGCGGCGGCCGATCCGGCACGCGTTTGCAACAACCGCACACGGCGGAGCGCCGCGGCCACCTGACTTCTTAAATCAGCGACCGATGCCTCGTCGGCTACCCGCCGGCCATTGAGCTCGGCGATTTGGCGGAGCGACTGCCCCCGCTGCTCCTCCACGCCCCGAGCCCGGTCGGCGATCTCCTGAAGCTCCAGCTCCGAGGCCTGACGTTCCTCGGCAATCCGCTGCCGGCGGGCGTCCAGCTCCTGATGGCGGCCGATCGCCGTGGCTAACTCCTGCTCACTCGACTGCAGCTCTTCGGTCAACGTTGTCCAATCGGCCCAGGCCACCTGGGTCCGCAGTTCCCGTAACCGCTCGGTCGCCTGCCGGTACCGCTCCGCCTTGCTCGCCTGGCTCTTCAGGCTGCGGAGCCGTGAGGCGACCTCATCGACGATGTCGCCGAGTCTCGCCAGGTTCTGCTGGACGCGGGCCAGCCGGCGTTCCGCTTCGACCTTTTTCGCCTTGAACCGGCTGATCCCGGCCGCCTCCTCGAAAATCGCTCGCCGATCCTTGGCGTTGGCCTGCAGCATCCGGTCGACTTTGCCCTGCTCGATCAGGCTGTAGGCGTCGATCCCAATCCCGGTCCCCCGAATCAAGTTCCGGACGTCCTTCAACCGAACCGCCTGGTTGTTGATCAGGTATTCCCCCTCGCCACTGCGGTAGACCCGCCGCGTGACGTGCACCTCGCTCGCCTCCAGGGGGAGATCGCCCGCGGAGTTGTCAAAGATGATCGTCGCCTCGGCAGCCCCCGACCCCGGCCGGCTCTGGGACCCCTTGAAGATCACGTCAGACATCTCCTTGCCCCGCAGGCCTTTGGCGCTCTGGGAGCCCAACACCCACTTTATGGCGTCGACGATGTTCGACTTCCCCGAACCATTGGGGCCGACGACGACGGTGATCCCGTCAGGAAACTCGAATCGAGTCCGATCCGCGAAGCTCTTGAACCCGGCCAGCTCGAGTGCTTTCAGCATGCAAAAAGAGGGGGATCAGGATCGGACAGACGAAAACGAACCGCAAACCCTCCAGGGTAAGTGAATCCGGCGGTCCATCCTAGTGCTTTGTCACCGCTTGTGGTTCGGGTGGAATCCACCGGAGGGCATTCGCCCGCTTCTCCCTTTTTTAACGGCACGGCGCAAGCCGCAGAGCCTCAGCCCCGATTGGACCGCGCAGGCGGCTTTGCCGGGGACCGGTTACCTCCCCCGGCCCACGCGGGCTACAACAAGCAGTTCGGCAAACCCGCACATTGTCTACAAGGCGGTGAGTGTCATGAAAGCGATGATTCTGGAAACGCCGGCTTCCATGCGTGAACAACCGGCGCTGCTCGATCTGAGCTACCACGAACATCTCTGGATGGAACGCGAAATCAAGACCGTTGCCAATTTGGAATTTCGTGACATCCAAGAGTTCCTCCCCTTGGCCGCCGAGATCGGGATTCGCCCCCAGGTGAACGAGTTTCCGCTGGAAAACGCCAACCAGGCGTTGCAGGAACTGCGCCGCGGAGGCGTCACGGGAGCGAACGTCTTGGCGTGCTCCCCGAACAGTGGCACGGCGAGGTCGTAAGCGCCCTGCAGAACCTTCAGCCACCGCGTCGGGGCATGCGGACCGCGTTGTGCAGAGCGGCGCGCCGGCGGGTATCCTGTCGTCCAGAGTGAGAGTTGCTCCGTCGTTCACCTGAAGAGAGATCGGACCTGCTATCCATGACAAAACCAACATTGATTGTCTCCGCCCTGTTTGCGGTCTTGCTGCTCGGCAGCGATGCGCTCCGCGCCGCCGAGAAACCGAACGTCGTGATCCTGTTCACCGACGATATGGGCTATGGCGACCTCGAGTGCTACGGCCATCCGCGGATCAAGACGCCGAACATCGACCAGCTGGCGGCCGAAGGGGTGCGGCTGACATCATTCGTCACCGGGTCGTGGTGCGTCCCCTCGCGGACCCAGCTGATGACGGGCCGCTACATGCCACGGGTGAACTTTGGCGGTGGCACCGGCGCCGACGGCGACGGGGGCCTGCCCGATTCGGAATGGACGCTCGCCGAGGCGCTGCGAGACGCCGACTACCGTACGCACATGCTGGGCAAGTGGCACCTCGGTTACAAACAGAAAAAGTTCTTGCCGGTCCATCAAGGCTTCGACACCTGGTTTGGCCTGCCCTACTCCAATGATTACATCAAGCCGTGGGTGCAGACGGACGAGCCATTGGGGCTCTATCGCGGTGAGGAAATGGTGGAGCACCCGCTCGACCAGGATCCGCTCACCCAACGCTACACCGCCGAGGCGGTGGAGCTGATCGAGCAGCATTCCGGTGAGAAGCCGATGCTGCTGTACATGGCCTACGCGATGCCTCACTTGCCGCTGCACGTTTCCGACGAGTTCCGCGGAAGGTCAGACTTTGATCTCTATGGCGATGTGATCGAGGAACTTGATTGGAGCGTTGGCGAAATCCTGGCGGCATTGGAGCAGCAGGGGATGGCCGAAAACACGCTCGTCATCTTCGCCTCCGACAATGGGCCGTGGATCGACATGCCGCCGCGAATGCAGCAGGCCGGGAACGAGCTGTGGCACGCCGGTTCCGCCGGACCGCTTCGCGGTTCGAAGGGCACCACCTACGAAGGCGGTCCCCGCGTGCCCGCCATCCTGCGGTGGCCGGGAACCATCGAGCCGGGGCAGGTGTCGGCCGAACTGGTCGGGATGCCCGACATCTACCGAACGCTGCTCGCCGCCGCCGGCGCGAAGCTGCCCGAACATCCACTCGACGGTCACGACCTGACGGCGTTCTTGAGTGGCGAGGAGGAGCACTCACCGCGCTCCGACTACTTCTACTTCCGCGGCCAGCTGCAAGCGGTCCGCGTTGATGACTGGAAGCTACGCACCGCCAGCGGTCAACCAGAACTGTTTCACATGGTCACCGACCCGTTCGAGCGGATCAACCGAGCCGAGAGTGAACCGGACAAGGTGGCGGAGCTGACCGAGCGGATGAAGGAGATGGCCGACGAGGTCAATACCGGCGTGCGAGGGTTGTAGCAACGATCACCGAGGCGTTCCATTCTCCGTTCGCGAACGATCACCGTCTCGAAAGACTGTATGACCTCGCCGGAAAGGGGCTTCATCGACGCTATCGTGCCGCGAGGTCGATTCTCCGCAGGGCGACATCAAACAGGAACAACCCGAGGGCCGCCATCAGCAGATAGGGCCACAGCGGCACCGGGTTGCGCGCTTTGCGTCCATCGGGTTCGAGCAACGCCGCGGGGGTCGCGTCAAACTGGCCGCCGCTCGCCTCCGCGATTCGCCGCAGCAACGCCTCGTTGGTCGGTTGCAGACGCAACTCTTCCGGATAGCCGATCACGATCCCGCGCGACTGGCTCGCGGCGTCGGCCCCAGGGCGGTCCTGCGTCAAATCGATTTGGTAACTGCCGCGGCGCGGGGTCGGAAACGTCGCTTCATATCGCCCCGGCGCCGATTGTCGCATTTCGAGCTTGTCCGTCTTGAGCTGCGGGTCGATCACGGTCATGGTCGCTGGTTGATCATCGATGAAGGCTCCCTCGTCGTCCACGCTGTCCATGACCACGGTCGTCGTTCCATCGCCGCGCTCGACGTCGACAAAGATCCCGCGACTGTCGTTCTTCCTCATCGCATGCCGGATGATCTGTGCCCAGAACGGTCCGAAGTCGGGCCAGGCCAACCACTCGGCCGCCCACCGCGCCTTGGCATCACTGGTGAACGCGACCGTCATACCGAGTCCATACCGCCACCAAACAAGCAACGGGTCCCCGGTTTCGCTCGCCAAAATGAACTCGCTGGTCGGCTTCGGCCGCGTCACCACGTAGCCGAGCAGCAGCGGTGCGAGGTCGAGGTCGATTCCCTCCAACACCTGGGTGGGGCGGACTTGCTGCGGCAGGAAGGGGAGTTCATTGATCGCCGACTTGCTCGCCTCGACCGTTTCCTTTGCGAACACCTGGGGAACGGATTGGGGGTCGTCACAAAAATAGTAGCGTCCACCGCCGATGCGCGAGATGTCTTCGAGCAGCTGCTCACTGGCGCCTTGGCCAAGTGCCACAGTCGTGACCGTCATGCGGCTGGCAGCCATCTCCGATGCCAGTCCCTCGAAGTCGCCGGGGGAGGAAATTCCATCGCTCAGCAGGATGCAATGCTTCAGTTTCGCCGAGGCGCCGAGCAACGCCTGGTACGCGTCCTCCATCGGCGGGTACATGTTCGTTCCGCCGCTGGCCTCGATCGTGCTGATCTGATCGAGGATGTATCCTTTGTCACTGGCCGATCGGAGTTCACTGACCCAATGGCTCGATCCGTCGAACGCGATGACACCGATCGAGTCGCGGGGTCCGAGTAACTCGACCGCGGCCTTGGCGGCATCCTTGGCCAGTTCAATCTTCTGGCCGCCCATCGAACCGCTCTTGTCGATCACCAGCACCATTGCCAGGCTCGGCTTTTCGCGTTCCTTTTCAAAGTTGCTTCGAACCGGCAGAATTTCTTCCAACCGCGTGCGGTAGTAGCCGCCGAGCCCGAACGCCTGGTCGCCCCCGAGCATCACCAGCCCGCCCCCGAGATCCTGGACGTAGCTTCGGATCAGATCCATCTGCCGCATCGTCATCGCGGTCGCCGGGACGTTGGAAAGGACCAGGCATTCGTAGCCTTGCAACTCGGCCAGGTCCCGCGGGATCCCTTCGATCGGACGGACCTCGATGTCAATCTTTTGCTCGTCCAAGGCCCACCGCAGCGAATCGGTTTGGTTCGTGTCGGGATCGACCAGCAACACCCGCGGGCGACCGCTGGCGGCGACGATCGCCATCGATTCGTTGTTGTCCAGCAACGTGTCCGACTCGCCGAACCCGCGGAGCCGGGCGGCAAAGGTGACCTGCCGCTGACCGGTGATCGTTTGGCGGACGCGAAACTTGTTCTCACCCGCCTCCAGTTCCACCGGCTCGGGGTCCTCCTCGCCGATCCGGACATCGCCCCGGTACAGGTCGACATACCCGTTGGCCGAGCCGTTGGCGTTGACAATGACTTCCAGAAAGAATGGCTCTCCCTGACGAACCTGGGCCGGGGCATCGATCGCGGCCAATTGCACCTCGGGCTCGCTTCGCTGCGGCAAGGGGACGGACCAGAGTGGCACGCCCGCCGACGCTGCCGCGGCGACCGGGTCATCGGTGGTCGCGTTGCCGTCACTGACCACCACCACCTTCGGTACGCGGCTGGGAGCAATGGAGGCCACCGCCGTCCGGATCGCTGCTGCGATGTCGGTCCCGAGTTCCTCATCGGCGGCCGAATCATCCCGACCGTTATCCCCCGCGTCGCTGACTTCGTCTTCCGGTGGTGACTCCATGCGCGACCGTGTCCGGGTGATGTTCTCCTGTACCGAGTCACTCCGGGAGCCCCGCTTTTCGGATCGGTTCTCCGGCGGCCACTCGGGCGACAAATCGCCCGGGACTCGGTCAAAGGGGAAGAAGCGAACCTCGACCTCCCCGGTCTGCGGCAGCGATTGCTGCAGCGACTGGGCGAACTGATCGGCGACGTCCGTGGCCGCGTCATCGATGCTCGCGCTGCGATCGATCGCCACCACGATCATCTGCCGCTCGGTGGAGACCAACAGCACGAGCCCCGCAATCGCCAGGACGATCAAGCCGACGACGACGAAGCGAACCGCCAGGCTCAGCCACCGCTGCCAGAGAGGAAAATCACTCAAAGAGCGAAAGTGAAACCAGATCAACCACGGCACAATCACCGCCAATGACCACAGCAGCGACGGGCGGGTCCATTCCAGTGGCAGCGATTCCATCATCCAACAATCCTTCGCTGATAAAGGAACCACTCGGCGACAATCAACCCCAGCCCCAAACAGGCGAGGTAGAACCACAGCGACCGCCGTCCGACGCCGGCTACCGTCACCGTTTCCGAGCTGACCTCTCCCCGTGGACGCAGGTCACTTTCGTTGCGGTCGCACAGGTTGACCGCCAGCAGCACCGGCGCGGTGCGTGATGCTGACTCGACATCCTCGGCGATCGTCTCGTTTCCGCTGGCAGGCGTCGCCGGCTCAGCCCCGGCAGATTGCGGTTCGCCCCCAGAGCCGGGCGCGTCTGCATCGAGCACCGCTTCCACGTCACGGCGACGACCCAGGTTTAATAAGCCAACGCGGTCAACTGGACCGACCACCGCTTGTTCACCGGTCACCGATGCCGGCGCCACATGGCCGGACGCATCGACCCAGGCCCATTCCTCTTCCCCTGCCGCTCCGATCGGGATCTCCGCCAGTTCCCCGGTATGCAGCGACGGTTGCAGCTCCCCCGTTCGCCCCAAGAACCAGTTGACCGCGTTGGTCATCAGGACGGGAAAGGCGATTCGCAGCGGCAGATCACTACTATCCAAGTCGGCGGCCAAGACAACAATTCGGTCGTCGCCGCGGACGAGCGAGGCCATCAAGGTCCCGCCTCCCGCTTCGACCAGCAACGGATGCGCCTCGTCAACCAGCTGCAGTTCTCGGGCTCCCGGTAACATCACGTTGGTCAAGCTCACATGAGGCAACAGTGGCGAGCTAGGATCTTGCGTCGCGACGATCGCCTGCTCCATGCTTCGCCCCAATGTCCAGGCATCGCTATCTGTTTTCGGATCGATGACGAAGACCGCGCCGCCCGGAAGTGTTTCCGGCACCACGCGATGAAGGAGCGTGAAGCCGCCTTCCGGCGATTCCTGTGGCGGTGTGGCGGTGACCGTCAGATCGATCAGCGGGATCGCGTTCAACACACTTTCGAGATAGAGACTCGGTTCCGCAGTGACCAATTGGACCGGGATCCGCGGTCGCTCGGGCAGCACGGCGAGTGCCTGATTGTCGATCGCCAAGGCGTCGTCATGATCGAGCCCAACCCGCAGCACGCCGCCGGCGGCCGAGGCGCCGGTGACCGTTTTGCTCCACGATTCGTCGGGGGCAAGGCTCAACGGGATTACATCCACCAATTCATCGGCCAACTCGATCATCAGGCGGGCTTCGGTCGCGGACTCCCCAAAGTTTTCCACCTCGATCAAGGCTGCATAGCCGATGGGGTCGACCAGCGAGCGGCGTACGGCCAACGAGGTGATGCCGACGTTGTCCTGACTCGTCCCGACCGTCACGAGGTCGACGTCCCCTTGTCCTGCCAGTTCATCGGCAGCTTGGAAGCAGGCGTCGCTGATCACCACGATGCGGCGGTGTTCCGGTGACTGGGTCAGCCGCTTGGCCGCGTCGATCGCCTCGTTGACTCGGCTCGGACCGTCGGTCAGGGTCAATTCGCCGATCGCGTCTCGAACGACGGGAGTGAAATCGGTCATCCCGACCGGCACACGAACGCTGCTGCCGGCGGTGACCAACGCGACCTCGTCCCCGTCGCGCAGCCCCGCCACGACCCCCAAAGCCTCCTGGCGAGCACGTTCGAAGCGAGTCGAGCCGCCGCCCGATGCCGCCGCCATGCTGGCTGAATTGTCGATCACGATCACGACTTGACGCGCCTCGTCCCCCTGGCCCGTCCAGAGCGGATCGGCCAACGCCCCAACGACCAGTAGCAGGAAGGCGAGTTGCAGCAGCAAGCTGAGCCAGTGCCTCAGTCGCTGCCACCACGAACGCTGACGTTTCTGGTCGAACAGCTGATCCCAAAACAACAGCGTCGCTACCGGTTGCCGGCGAAGCCGCGTCCGGAGGATATAAAGCATCACGATCGGAATTGCGATCAGCAGCCACAGCAGTCGTTCGGGCGAAACGAGACTCATCAGCTGACTGCTCCGGCAACACGCATCATTTTCAACAGCACTTCATCATACGGGATGTCCGCCGTTGCCCGTGTGTGGCTCAACCCATACGTCCGACAGTAAGTTTCCACGTCCCGAAGGAACGACTGAAAAAGCGTTTCGTACTGCCGAAGCTTCCGCTCGGTCACGGTCACTTTTCGCGCCTCGCTGGACTCGACGTCGAACAGCTCGACATCGCCGAGCAACCCTGGCTTCGCCTCCGCCGGGGTGTGAATCTGGATCACGTGCGGTTCGAACCGTTGATGCCGCAGCAGATCGACCCCGGCACGAAACCCCTGTTGATCAAACAAGTCGCTGATCACCAGGGCCAACCCACTCCGCGGCGCCCGGCGGGCAAAGTCACCCGCGACCGCTGCCAGATCCGTGGCCTCGCCCGAGGTTTGCAAGCCTTCCAAAAACCGCAACAGTGACAACACGTTGTCTTTCCCGCGGATCAAGGGGAGCGTCGCCCGGATTTTGTCGTCGTAGGCGACGATGGAAACCCGATCGAGGTCGGCCAACGCGATGTACGCCAACCCCGCGGCGAGCTGGCGGGCGAAGCTGAATTTGTCGACCTGGAGCGCAGGGTCGATGTCGCTCGAGTCCATGCTGCGGCTGCAGTCGAGCAGCAGGTAGACATGGAGATCCTCCTCCTCCTGAAACCGTTTGAGCAGCAGATCGCCGTGCCGCGCGTAGATGTTCCAATCCAGGTACCGGAGGTCGTCGCCATGGATGTACTCGCGGTGGTCGGCGAACTCGACGCCCCCACCGGTCTGCTTTGTCCGCCGCTGGGCCAGCAATTGACCCCGAAAAACCCGTTTGGAGAGGAGCGACAGGTACTCCAGACGTTTCAGGAATTCGGAGTCAAACACAAGCGATCACCCGTGGGAGCCATCGAAGGAGCCTTGTTCGCACATTCATCATTACGCCGTTTGCAACGCCGGGGAAGACTCCAGCAGGTGGTCGATGATCTGGTCCGGGTCGACCGCTTCGGCCTGGCCCTCGAAGTTCAGCATGATTCGGTGGCGTAGCACATTCTTCGCAACCGCTTTCAAATCGTCAGTCGCCACGTGGTAGCGATCATCCAAGACCGCGTTGATCTTCGCCGCCAAGATCAGCCCCTGGGCACCCCGCGGGCTGCTGCCGTAACGGACGAACTGGCGGACCATCGGGGGGGCGAGTTCCTGGTCTGGATGCGTTCGTTGAATCAACTCGATCGCATAACGCCGCACCGCATCGGCGATCTGAATGCGACGGCTGATCCGGCTCATCTCCAGCACCCGCTCAGGACCAAGTTGCATGGACGCCGTGGGCGTGTCGATCGCCGTGGTGCGATCCATGATCGTTTCCAACTCTTGGGTCGTCGGAAACGGCACCAGCAACTTGAACAGAAACCGGTCGAGCTGGGCTTCGGGAAGCGGATAGGTCCCTTCCATTTCCAGTGGGTTTTGGGTGGCTAAGACGAAGAAGACACCTTCGAGCGGGTGCGTGGTGCTGCCGACGGTGACGCTGTGTTCCTGCATCGCCTCCAGCAGCGCCGACTGGGTCTTGGGGGTCGCCCGGTTGATTTCGTCGGCGAGCACGATGTTGGCGAACAGCGGCCCGCGGCGGAATTGAAAATCCTTCGCCCCGTCATCCGACTCGATCAGAACGGTGGTGCCGATCAGGTCCGCTGGCATCAGGTCGGGGGTGAACTGGATGCGTGAAAAGTGACCGTCGATGACATCGGCGAGCGTCCGCACCAGCATCGTTTTGCCAAGCCCCGGAACCCCTTCGAGCAAGACGTGGCCGCCCGCGATCATCGCGGTCAACACCCCGTCGACGATCGGTCGCTGGCCCACGATCACCTTCGCCAGCTCTTCACGCAGTCGCCGAAAATCGTCGCGAAAGTCTCGCAGGCGATCCCGCAATTCCGGATCGATGTCGCTCATGTATCAGACTCGTTGAAAAGGGTACCAATGCTTGCTTTGGGCCGCTGGGGTTGCTCCAATGTACCAAGCTTGTGGCTGCCGGTTGTGTCAAACCTCTCGTCTTTTCTTTCACTTACTTGGGGTTCTCTGATGACATCCCTTCCCCTGCGGTCGATCTCGCTGTTGTTGGCTTGGTTGATCCTGGTCGCTTCAACGACCGTTTTTCGGGCTTTGGCCCAGGATCCCGCCGCGGAGTCCGACCGCGAGGCCCAGATCGCCGAGCGGTTTCTCGACGTGCTTCTGCGTCGGCCCCGACCCGGGACCGCGCTCGACCGCGTCTACGGCTACCACATTCAAGCTGGTTCGCTCGATCAGCTGATGCAGGATCTGGAATCGGACGACGAGCGGGGGGACGAAGCACCGGGAGCCCGCGAAATGCTTCGCGGTTTGCTCTTGCTGCGGCGCGGCAGCGATGCCGAGGCGGCCGAGGCGCTGGGCCGGGCCGAACAGGTTCGCACCGATGACGCCATGGCGAGCTACCACCTCGGCAAGGCGTTGCTGCAGATCGGCAAGACCGATGCGGCAGCGGAAGCCCTGCAGCGGGCGATCGACCGCAATCCCCCCCGCAACGAGGCGCTACCGGTATTCACCGAACTGGGCAGGCTCTATCAACGGGCCCAGCAATCCGAAAAGGCGCTCGATGTCTGGAACCAGCTTGAGGCGACCTTTCCCGGGGACCGGCGCGTCGGGGAACAGATCGCCAGTACCCTTGCCGACGAAGGCCAGGAGGAGGAGGCGTTGCAGCGCTACGAGCGTCTGGCGCGCGAGGCTGGCCCGGCCGATGACCCACAGGTAATCGGTTACCGCATCGCGGCGGCGGAGATGAAACGGCGGCTCGGACGTACCGATGACGCCCTCGCCGATTTCGAATCGATCGCCAGCCGCCTGCGCCCCTCGAGCTGGCTGTACACCGATGTCCGCCGGCGGATCGAGGCGGTCTTCCTGCGCGGCGGTGATTACTCCGCCCTGGCGGATTACTACGAGGACCAGGTCGAGCAGCAACCGGACGAGATCGCGCTCCGGCTTCGCCTCGGTCAATCACTCGCCAAGGCAGGCCGGCTCAACGAGGCGGAAAGTTCGCTCCGAGAATCCGTCCGCCGCGCCCCGGAGGATGTCGACGCACGGCTGGCGTTGATCGATGTCCTCAAAACCGCCGCCAAGGCCGAGGAAGCGGTTGAGCAGTTTGAACAGCTGGCCGAACAAGACCCGGAGAACCCCGATTACCTGGTCCAGCTCGGCAACACCTGGCTCGATGCCTCCGAAGCCGACCAAGAGACACGGCACTCCCAGGCGGCAGAAGCCTGGAATCGGCTCGCCGAAGCCCGCCGCGACGACCCGGTGATCACCGCCCAAGTCGCTGACCTGATGCGAAGAATCGAACGTGACGACAAGGCGCTGCAGCTGTACCGCCGCGCGGTTGAGCTGGCCCCCGAGCAACCGCAGTACCGCGAGTATCTTGGCGAGTTCCTGCACCGCCTGGATCGCCATGAGGAAGCGGTCGAAGTCTGGGCAGGTATCGCCGAACCACCCCGCGACAACCAGGAAAACCTGATCCGCTTGGCGGAAGTTTTGCACACCTTCGACGAGCCCGAGCAGGGACTCGATGCGTTCCGCCAGGCGGCGGAACTCGATCCAACCTTCTCCCAACGGCTTCGGTTCGCAGAACTGCTCTCGCGCTCGGAACACTTCGACGAGTCGCTGGAACAGTTGGACCAAGCCGATGAGGTTGCCGAAACACCGGAAGAGCGTGAGCAGGTATTGCGGGCGCGGATCGGGGTCTACGCCGGCAGCGGTACACTTGAGGAGCAGATCGCGGCGGCCCAGCAGCAAGCCGAACAGAGCAACCAGGCTGATGATTACCGCCGACTGGCGATGATGCTCGACGCCGACGCACGGCTAGCCGACGCGACCGCCGCGATCGAGTCGGCGATCAAGGCGGATCCGGACGACACGTCGGCCCTCGCCGTCGCTGGCGAACTGTACCGCAAAGGCTCCCGGATCGGCGATGCGGTCGACGTCTTCCGCACGCTCGCCGAGCGTGACCCGCGGTTCCTGCCGAACTACCTGAGGCGGATCGCCGGCTTGCAGATGCAGCTCGGTCAAGTTGACCAGGCCTTGGCAACGGCCGCGGAGCTGATCGAAGCTCAGCCGGGCAATCCCGAATCGTACCGTTTTTACGCCGACCAATGTTTCAAGGTCGGCCGGGACGACGAGGGCATTGAAACACTCCGCCGTGCCCTTCGCGCCGCCCCCCGCGACCGCGACTCACAACAAGCCCTTGCCGGCGCCCTGGCGAAACGGTTTCAAACCGACGAAGCGATCGAGATCTACTGGGGGTTGCTGGATGACGCCAGCAGCATCGACGACGAGAAACGCTGGGTCGAAATGCTGGCTCCGCTGTATGAACAGCAAGGAAATTTTGAGCGGCTGATCAGCCGGCTGGAACTTCGCGGTCGGGAGTCCTCGGAAATGCGGTCCGCGACGCTGCTCCGATCGGCGGCGCATCGTGCCGTCAATGATCTCGGATCGGCGCGTCAGGCGTTGGAGCCCCTGCTGGCGGAAAACCCACGCGATTCGGAATTGCTCCGTGAGGTGGTGACGTTGGCGGAAGCGTCGTCGGAGCCGGAGGTCGCGTTGGAATATCAACAGAGGCTGGTATCGCTGGCCGACACGCCGGAGAACCGCAACCGGCTGCTGACGTTGATGGTTGACAGCGGCCAGATCGAGCAGGCAGAAGCCTCGCTGCAGCGGCTGCGGGCGATGGAGGACCCGGTCGCGATGATCGACCTGATCGATCGCACCTACAGCCGCGGCGACACCGACGCCGCCATTCGCTTCTGCCGAGCGACACTGGATCAACACCGTGAGCTCTGGGAGGTTCGAGCCCGGTTGGCCGCACTGCTGGTGCTGACCGATGAAGTCGACGAAGCCTTGGACCAGGCCGCCCGCATCGAATCGCTGGAGCTGCCAGCCGACACGCCATCGGAATTGAGCAAGGCGAGGCAGGCGAGGCGCCGCCAGCCCACCGCGACGAATTCCCTGCAAGCGATGTATGCCCAATCGCGTTTCAACCGAACGCAGCAGGTCTACCGGCTGGCTCAACTGTTGCGCATCGGCCGCTACAGTTCGGTCAACTTTCGAACCTCGTCACAAGGCGCTGACGTGCTCAAGGTATCCGACGCCGGTCAAGCAAAATTCCTCGCCCTCGCCCTGCGGTTGGCGGTGGCGTCCAAGCAGGGGGAACTCGACGAGGTCGCCGATTCTCTGGTCGATGAGTCGACGCTGAAGTCGAGCCGCGATCCGGATGAAGTCTGGTCGGCGTACGAGATCAGCGTGCTTCGAGAGGCATTCTCGCCGGTGCAAAGATCCTCCGGCATTCAGCTGAGCGCTGCACAGCAGCAGACAATGCAATTGATGTGGCGGCTCGCCGAAGTGGATGAAGGCGAGCGAGACATGATTGTCTATCGCCTGATGCAGATGCGCGCCCAACAACGGAATCCGCCCCCCCAAGTCACCGAAAAGCCGGATCCGCCCGAACCGCTGGCCGATGCGCATCTCGATCTCGTGCGGGAGACCTACGAAGCGGGCGGGCCGATGATCGCGGGAAGAAGTGGCAGCATCATCGCCGCGTCGGTTCACGAGGAGCTGGTGGCAGCCGGAAGGGATTCCGAAGCCGAGACGTTTCGCACACGGTTTGAACAAACCCCCGAGACAGCGGCCGAGGGCACCGAGTCGCTGCACTTTTTTGTCGTCGCGCGCAAAAACAATGAGGTGGCTGAACTTCTACAGCAGCTGAAAGGATCAATTTCCGATTGGGCACCGGCGATCTCCTCCGCCGACATCCAAGCGTTCAACTCGGCGGTCAACGGAGTGCTCTCGCTCGAAGAGTTATCCCACGACGCAAAACTGGATGCAGTCGACCTCGGGATCGCTGTGCAAGCGATCAAACAACGTCAATCGGTCTCGCGCCGCCGCACGTCGCCTGGCAGTGGCACCGCCCATGTCCGCTACAACAACGGCGGGCAATACCAACAGAACGAAATCCCGGTCCCATTCTCGGACCGAATGCTTGACGCGTCTTTCGTCCAGCAGTTGTACAGCGGGGCGAATTTCGGAAACGATTCAGCCGACCGACAACGCATGCTGCGGCACTTGAGTGAAGAGGTCAGCCTGTTTCCGGCCGGTTCGAAGGACGGCTCCTTGGAACGGAAGCTGCGTGCCACGCTCGCCGCCTTCGCCCACTGGTGGGCCGAAGATCTGTCCTCGGCCTACGACCTGCTCGCGGCGGCGACCGAGCGGTATCCCGACGACCATGACCTAAGGATCGAACAGGCGCGGATGGCGGCAGAGTTGAATCGGCCCCAGGCCGCGCTCGATGCCCTCGATGCGATCGAACCGCTCGACCAGGCGACCTTGCGGATCCGTGAACTCGCGGCGATGAACTTGGCAACAAAGCTCGGCCGGTTGGAACGAGCCAAGACCGCCGCGCAACGGCTGTTCGGGATGCGTCTCGACTCGGCCACGGAGATGGCGCTCGCCGACCAGATGAATCGGTTGGGGATGCAATCGATGGCGACGGCTGTCCTGCAGCGTTCTCAGCGGCGGGGCGGCCAATCGGTCAACGATCTGCTGCAGCTCGCCCAGCGGTTCCTCGATGCCGGAGAGAACGATGCCGCTGCCGAAGTCGCCTATCGCTCACTGAGACAAGCCGGCGGACAAGCAGCGTCCAACAGCGACTACTATCGACAACAGGCCGTTCGCTTGTTGCAACAGGTAGGCCGGCTTGACAAGCTGCTTGAGCAGGCCGAGCGGCGAGTTGAAGCCGCACCCAATTCGCTGCCGCTAAAGACCGAACTGGCTGAGCTGTACACAGCGGCGGGGCGTCGCGACGACGCCGAAAAGCTTTTCGAACAGATCGCCGAGCTGCAGCCCAATGACCCGAAATCGATGTGGGAAAGCGGTAAGCGGCTGTCCGGTGCGGGCAAACATGCCGAAGCCGTAGATAAATTTCTTGCGGCGATCGATAAGGACCCACAACTCCTGCAGCGGGAGTACTACGAGTTCGAACGCGCCGTCACCTCCTCCAAAGAGTACGACAAAGCCTATCTCGCTCTCGCGAAAATCGACATCAGCCAACTGCCGTCGCATTATCTCGGCCAGATGGCTCGCCTGTATCGACGCGGCTCAACCGAGCCGAGCGAGGCGGCCCAGGCTTTCCTGGACCACGTTTTCGACACCGCGCCGGTCGGAGCCTTGGGCCACGTCCTGCGTGATGTCGGGCGGGATTCACACATCGCGGAATCCGAAGCGATGGCGAAGGTGGTGAGGCGAATCTTCTCCAACAAAAGCACCTTTCAGCCCGGAAATTCGTTTTGGCAAGGGAATGCCTACAGCAGCGGCGGGAATCTGATGGGACCGCTTGCGCCTTGTCTCAATGCCATTGGAGCCGACGAAGATCTCGCCGACTTCACGCGGCAACAGCTGACCAAGTTTGCCAGCGAGGAATCGACGGAGACCTTGGCGAATGTATTGTTGCTCGCGGTCAACATCGATTCCCTTGAACTGGAACCGGCGGAACGTCGACTGAATGAGCTGGTTCAAGCTGACAAGAACGCGGTGCCCTATCAGTTGTGGTGGCAGATCGGTCAGATTTTCGAGAAGAAATCGGGCTTTGAACATCTCGGGGTGGTGGCCCTGGAGCATGCCCAAAGCTACGGGAACACGCGCAGCGGCAGTAGTTACGAATACTCGATCGGCGCCAAGCTCGCCGATGCCTACGTCGCCGCGGGCCAGAAGGAAAAGGCACGACGCGAGTTGCTGCGTGGTTACGATGCGACGGACAACTCGCGGCAGAACCAGCACAATCCGGGTTATGGTGACCACGCCGATCTGAGATCGTACAAAGCGATCGCCGAAAAACTGCTGAAGGTCGATGGGCGCCTTGACGCCATCCGCATCTACAGCGACGCGTTGGCAGAACCCGAACGATTCGAACGGTCCAAACGCTGGAGCGGTAGCACCGACTATGCTGCCCAGTTCGAGCAGGGTATGGCAGACGCGCTCGATGCGCTGGACGACAGCGATTTCGATCAGTTTCTATCACTGCAGAATCTCGATGCGTCCGATGCGGATCAGGAACCTGACGCGGACCAGGCCGAACATGCACGCTTCGATTTGATGCCCTTGGCAGCGACCACGGAAACGCCGCCGCATCGAACTTCTCTTGCAGCACTCGTCGTCACGAGCTTGGCCGACTCCGAGAACGGTCGCGAAAGACTGCGGAAATTCCAGCAGGAACTCGCCGATCCTTTGGAGGCGTACCCCGCCGATTGTTCGCTGATTGCCATGCAAACCCTGATTCGCGTCGCCATGGAACATGACGCTGCGGCACAGTCGCTGCGCGAGCTCCGTGATTCGATCCCGAAAGATTCCGCAACACTCAGTCAATCTGAAACCGAGACCGTGTTGTCGCTTTATTCCCCGGTCGCTGTGGCCTTAGGATCGGACGACCCGGAGGTTCGCTCGGAGGCCAGCCAGCTGGCGGATGTCATCGTCGATGTTGCCCAGCGCGACGAGCGTGCAGACATCGCAGGCGTCTTGCTGCTCACCAAGTTTCGCAGCGGCGATATGAAAGACGATGCCTCCTCCTCCGCCGCGATGCTCGCCATGCTGGATGCCGTTGCACCGCCAGCGGAGGCGTCGGCAGAGACATCAGCAGGGACGTCCGCGGTCGTTACGGTTGAGACGGCGAAAGACTGCCTCCGCGTCGCCGAGTCGGCAGCCGAGGCGGGAGCATGGGAGGTAGTGTCCGAAGCCTTGCGACGAGGATTCGGCGGGGGCCCCCCGCTGCGAAACTTGACGGACGACTCCTCCAGCAGCGGCAGCGCGTTTGTAATCCCAACGCAGAGCCGCTCGGCCGGGTCGACCAGCAACCGGCAGCAGGAAGATCTCGATTGGGTCGCCCGCCGCGTGACCGCGATTGTGGAAATGTCGCAACAGGCGGAGGAGGAAGCGGCGACCGAGGCGATGTTTGCCGGGTTGAAGGAAGCTGTTTTTCCCGAGGCGCGCCGCGAGGAAGTCTTCCCATACGCCGTGGATGTGTTGACGTCCAGCACTTCATCGAACTTTCCGAAGCCCGACATGCACCCGCCAAGCCTGTCTCGATTACTCGTCGCTTCGGCCGTGGCGAGCGACAGGGTAGGGAAACTGCGGGAGTTACTTCGTTCCCGGCGAGCCCAGGCCAAAGTGCCCTATCGGATCGACCTAGTTCGCGTCCACTTAGCGATCGCCGAAGATGACGAGGGTGCCGCCGAGCAGGCGCTCCGCGACTTGGCCAATGGGCTCGGCGTCGCCATTGCATCCGGCGTGTCCAATCCCCCTGAAAAGGCGCCGGTCGTGTCTGTGAATCGTTCGGATCTGGGCGACCCCAAAACCGTCGTCAGCGACGCGCTCCACGCCGTTCTGCCGGTTCACGATCGCTGGGGGCTGACGCCCGCCGTCGCTGCCATCGAGAACCATCTGCTCTCCGAGGCGAGTCGGGTCAAGCCGATCAGTGATGCCGGGACCATGTGGGGCTGGATCATTCGCCAGTTCCTCGAGGATCCGCGGATCGATGAGACGACCGCGCAGCAGGCGATGGATCGATACCTGGCGAGTGTGCAGCTTCACTACTCCAACTACTCCGGCAGCTACGGCATCGATCGTTACAATGCCGAAATGGCGGCGCTCGGAAGCTCGGCGAGCAAGGGGAAACTCTGGTTGATGTCCGGCAAGCTGATGCGCCAGGGCGTGCAGCGGAACTCGGGCTTTCAACATAATGGCGACTCGGTCTTGCAACTCGCCTTGAGACTGGTCGATGTCGAGGCCAAGGAGCGGTACGAGCTCTTGTCCCGCATCGTCCTCGGCGACGCCGACGACGACGTGTTGCTCACCTCCAGCAACATGTTGCTGTACGTCGACCCACCGGCCGTCTTTGCGCCGGTCTTTGGCGAGCGGACAAGTCCCCGCGACATCCCGATCGCGAACGCTGGCTTCCCGATCGTTGGGCTGAGCCTGATGATCGCCGAGGCGGCTGCCGAATGTGGACGGACAGGGCAACTGGTGCGCCGCCTGGAACCCCACGTCGAAGATCCCGGCGATGAGGTGGAGGCGATGATCGGTTTGGCACTCCTGGCCGGTGACCAGCACGAATTGGCCGGCGACCGACTGGAACGCGTCGTCGAACGACTGCGGGAAACCGCCCCGACTGAAAGAGTCGACACTCCCCTGCCGATCGTTTCGGCGATCCTGGCCGCAAGATGTCTCCCGCACAACACGTTGAAACCCGACGCCGTCGCCGCCTGGGAACCGCTGCTCGATCACGCTCGCCGCCGAAACATCAGTGTGGCGGCGTCGCTGTTCAACCGCATGACCGTCCAAGCCGGATGGACCGAAGCGGCCGATGCGACGGTCGGATCGCCGCTGAAGCACTTTGTCAGCGTCCAACTTCCGTACATTCATAAGCCGGTAAGCACCGTCACCGAACCGATGTATGTCACCCGTGACGGAACGCTGCGGTTCACCGGTGGAAGCGGGCAGAATGCGCTGCTGCTGAAGTATCCTCTGGAGGGTGACTTTTCTTTCAGCCATCGCAACATCCGCCGGGGCTGGGGTGAAAGTCACAGCCAGTTCGGCGGAACCGCCTATCTGGCAACACCGCACAACTCAACGCTCACCGTTCGAGGATTGATCTCGCGCAACTCCGTCGCTCTGGACCACAAGGTGTCGCATCTGAACAAGGACAACACGCAGACGTTGGCCGTTCGCGATGACCAGGTGGTGATGAACATCAACCAGACGGACGTGGTCGCGGATCGTCGCACAGCCTCGATGCCGTTCGTCGGTGTGCATTTTGAACACCATGTCATCGCCGAGGTGGCCGACATACGGCTGGAGGGAAACCCGGCCATTGCACGCGAAGTCAACCTGATCGACGAGGATCTCCGCGGCTGGAGCTGCCCCATCATCGGCGGAGCCCTGATGCCGATGTTGCTGCCGCTGAAGCCGGACCAGGATCCCGATCAAATGCAGGCCCAGCGACAGCAAAATCAAGAGAACGCCGAACGGTTTGCCTGGTTCAGCCGCGAGGACGAATTGCGATCTGGTCAGGGAGGAGTTTCGCCCGATGCTGGCGGCCAGCGGCACATTCAGTACCAACGTCCGCTCTTGGACGGGGATACGATCCGTTACCAGTACTTCCACGAGGCCGGCAAGCAGGAGACGCATCCAGCGATCGGGCGAATCGGCGTCTTGTTGCGGCCCGACGGGGTGAAGCTGCGGTGGTTGCCGCAGCGTGATTCATTGGAGTCCGACGGTCTCGACCCGCTTCATGAGGTCGACCCCGACGAGTTGCTCGGAGACGGAAGTCCGGAACTTCGCGCCGACGACTGGAACGACGTCGAGCTGACCGCCGAAGGTGACGACGTGGTCGTCGAGGTCAACGGCAAGCCGATTTGCCGATTCACCACCTCGATCGACCGTCGGTTCGGACTGCTGGGCGAGACGGGTCGGCAGTGCCGAGTCCGAGCGATCCGGCTCACGGGCGACTGGCCGGAAACACTGCCGGAGAACATTCTCAAGGAAGCGAACCGGTAACGATTGGATGGGGAACTTGGAACTTCGGTCCATCCGAGTTTGTCGTGCGTCTCTGCTTTGCGGGATCGACGGTCGTCTACCGAACCCAAGAGCCTGCGACATCCTCGGCGATGTCGGACAACGTTTCTTCCAAACCACTCGATCGCAGCGGATCGTCATCAAGACCCTTGTTCGATGCCGACTCTTGCTCCGAGCGGTCGGAACGAGACATGGTCGGCGCTGTCGCCGACAGGGAGCCTCCACGAGGCTGGTACCCAAACAGGCTTGGCAGCCGTGTTGGTTCCATCGGGTGGTTGCCCGACAGATCCTGATCGCCCCCCAGGGCCCGCTCTTTGGTACGTTGGTCTGCGAAGTGCTCCACGACAGGTCGCGGGTGGAATGCCGGGACTGCGATCAAGGGGGCAGCGCCGATCGAATCGCCGTCTGCAATCACTGAATCGACCGCAGCAAGCGGGGGGTCCTGGGAAGCCGCCGATTCTCCTTCGCCTCGGTTGAAGTGGTTTCGGATGATTTGATTGATGACGTGCAGGCTATCCAGTGGCGTTACGGCACCATTGCCACTCACGTCGACGAAGGAACTTGGTTGTTTTTCCAAATCCGAGATCGGCCCAGCGCCACGCCGAATGAGATGATGGATGACCATCAGGGCGTCGAGCGTGCTCACACGACCGTCGTCGTTGACGTCGAACGGGTTTCCCAGGTTCTGCCAAGATTTGGGAGCGTTGGTGATTTGCGCTTCCGCAGAGGCCAGTCCCGCCGCTTCATCACGGAGCTCGAAGCGAATGGTGTATTCACCGGGTGGACCGTAGCGGTGTGCGGCGGTGATGGTTCCGACGCCGTCTTCGTACTGGATGTCTCCTGCGCTGCTCTTGCCGTCTCCCCACTGAATCACAGCGGTGTGGAAATCGAGCCCTACGTCGTGGAACGTTGCTGTGAACGTCACCAATTGCCCGGGCGTCGTGCTCGAGGGCCCAGCGATGCGTTCGAGTTCCGGCGGAGGGTTGTGGGCAGGAGCACCGATTCCACTGACGACGCCGTTCTTGTTGCCGTCGGTATCACCGCGGCCCCCATCGACGGCATGCACGACAATCCGCTCAATCAGTCCATCGTCATCCGAGTCGATCAACTCGGCACCCGACTCGCCGTCGAATACAAAGGGGTACCAATGCGGCTGAGGATTGTCGTCGGTCGGTCCGAACTGGTAGTAACTGTTGACGGCGATCGGTTGCTCAAAATAGATCGTGATCGGCGACTGCGTCTGAGCCGGTAAGACCCTGTAGCGAAGTTGTCCCAGTGGGAACTCGACGTGATCAAACTCGTGAGTGATCCCCTCGAGCGATGTCTCGACGTCGTTCACGACGGCCCCCTGCGGGCCTTCGATGGTGACGAACCTGCGGTCGAACGCGTTCGGTAACGAGACGACGTGTGACTGGGCGGCATCGGCAATGCCATCGCCATTGCCGTCGCCCCCGTTCGGGGCGGCGGCTTCGATGATCGCCGGAATGTTGTCCTCGTCATCACCCGAGACGATGAACGCTGTCGCCACCGAGTCCGCAAAGACAGCCCCCTCTGCGTCGTCGAGCAGCAGGTCGAAACGGCTGACGCCCTTGCCGGGGTCGAATTGCACGGGAACCTCAACGGCGTGGACCCGTTCACCCGGGGCAAACTCCAACACGCCGCCAACCGGCTCGTAATCCTGGCCCGCCACGGCCGTGCCGTCGATTGTCGCATATTCCACTCGAACGGGGAACTGGCTCGGCTCGTCAAGTCGGACGCGGAACTCGACCACCTCGACATCGCCGTCAAAGCGCACCGTCTGATCAGCGACCGACAGCCGAACCGGCTTGAGGTTCCCCACGAACGCTTCTGAGATTCGCTGGGCCAACGAGTCGCCCGTGTTTCGCGCGATCGCCACATCGGGTGACAGTCGTCCGGTGGCCAGTTCGACCAACTCGTCGGTCGACGCATCCTGGGCCACCTGTTCGATCCTGGCGAGCCGCTGGAGGAATTCGCGATCGGCGGAGGGAGCGACACCCTGCAATTCCTGATTTGCGGCCGCGACAATTGTCGCGACGGCGTCGAGAGTGTCCGCGTCAAGCGACGCTCCGTACCGCAGCGCGACGCGGCCGATCATGTTGCGTACCGTTTGCATGTCAGACAGGTCGAGACGTTGCCCGACCAGGACCCCTTCGGCGATCTCGACGTGCGCGGCATCGACCGCCGCTGTTCCGCTAAGTGCACTCGTCGCGGTCAGCACGGCACCTACCTGTACCGCAAAGTTCTGAACGGCCACGTTAGCTCGGTAGACAGACGGAGCGAGCGGATCGCCACGATGTACCGCATCGAGTGCGTGGAAGTGCAGCAGATCGACGGCTGGCAACTGGAACCCCGCCAGTACACGCGACTGGGCCGACTCGTAGGAGATGCCGAACTCGTCTGCCATCGCCCACGTCAAGGTGGTCAGCGGCGTCACGACCGACGCGCCCGCGGGTGCTTTCAATCGCGTGGGGAGCGTCAGACCCGTACTCGAAACCAATCCACCTTCCAGAATTAATGTTCCCTCACCGAGATCGAGTTGGCCGTTCCCGTTCGTGTCGAATTCTTGAGGCATATCAAAGACGAAGCTGCCATCGGCCGCCGTCGTTGCAATCGGCTCGTCGAAGCCGGCGAGCTCGTTCGCTTCCGGGTCAAGCAGTTCGACGCTGTCTCGCCGCGAGTTTCCGTTGACGTCGAGAAACGCCGTGGAACCATCGAGATAGCCGTTGTATCCATCAAACGCAACCAGTGTCGTCTGCTGTGGTTCCCAAACGTTTAACGTTACCGTCGCCGACTCGCTGCTCCGCCGGTTGGCGTGGTTCGGGTGCGGGTCGCCGCGGTCACGCATGATGTACTGAAAACTCACGGTCTCTTGGAAGCCGTCGACTTGATGCGGCAAGTACCGGAACGTCCCATCGGACTCCAGGTTCAGCGAGAGATTGCTCGGGCTCACGATGATCGGCTCCAGCATGTCATCCGGCGATTCCAGATCGGTTCCGGCTACCGGGATCACGACCTCGGCAGTGCTTCCAGCGAACACGCTGATCGTCAGACTCTCCGCTACAGGGCGGTCGTTGACTGGATCGACCTGCAGGCTGACCGTCGCCCGCGGATCGTGACCATTGCTTCCGATCCGGTAAACGAAAGAGTCGCTGCCGTTGTAATCCGGGTGTGGGGTGTAGACGAAGGATCCGTCAGAGTTCAGCGTCACCTCCCCGTTTCCCGGTTCCTGAATCAGTACGGCCTCCAGCGTTCCCAGCAGTCCCGGTTGGTCGTTGCCGAGGACGCCGGGAGCGGGAACGCTCAGCGTCGCGTCTTCATCAACCCTGAAGCTGTCGTCGTTCGCCCGCCTCGAAGCGTCCTCAATCACGGTGATCGTGACGAAACTTACTGAGGATTGAAATTGCCCATGCTGCAGAGCGTAGCCAAATTCTGCAACGCCGGTGAAACCGGCCGGCGGTTGGTACCTAAATGATCCGTCAGATTCCAGGTCCAGTTGACCCGTCAGATTACCGACGTTCACCAGCTCTACCGTGACATCCTCAAACGATCCGAGATTATCATTCGCGCTCAGGCCATCAGCAGCGCTGACCTCCAACGTCGTGTCTTTCGCCATGGCGTACGAATCGGCAACGGGTGCGGGCGGTGCTAACACCTCAACGAAAACGGTGGCCGTGTCGATCAACCCGTCGTCATCTTGCACAACATACGTGAACGTATCGGTCCCAACGAACGACGGATCGGGCGTGTAGTGAAAACTCGTCGATGCTCCGACCGCCGACGGTACTTCCTGGACCGTGCCATGGCTCGGTTGAGTGAACCCGTGGATCGACAGTGTTGTGGCATTAGGGTCAAAGTCGTTGGCCAAAGCATTGATCGCAACGGCGTTGGGACTCAGCGTGCTCACGGCGTCGTCATGCGCAATCGGTGGCTGGGGAAAGTCGGCCAGACTCGACCGTTCGCCGAGGACCGCAAGGTTGTCCACGTGCCAACCGGCGTCGTTCGCCGAGTAACCGTAAAGCCGCAGCTGCAAGGGCTCGTCAATCGGCCGCAAGCCCTGAATGCCATCGATTTCAACCCGCGTCTGATGCCCAAACTCGTCATCGTGCGTGACGCCGGACGCAAGCGAAGATTCGTATCCGTCCAGATTCGACCGGAGATCCCACGCCAATGGTCCCCCTTGCGAACTTCGGTCCCAGAAATCGATTCCGGTGATCGCGATCGCTTTGGCGTCCTCGAAATCCTGAATCGTCTCCAGCGGTCGATCGGCGTCGTCCTCCAGCGCTAAATCGAGTCGATAGTACGAAGGCAACGCGGCCCGCAATTCGATCGCATCGAAGTAGGTGTCGACCACTCCCGTGGACTGATTCCCATTTTGGCCGATCAGCGTGACGCGAATCCGTCGTGTTCCAGCCGGGACGGCTTCGCGATGGTCGACGTGCTGCCACGCGGTTTCCGAACTGATGGTATCGGAAGTGAAATGGCCCAAACTTTCATTACGCCCACTGAAATACTCGAGTCGAATCTGGCCTCGGTCTCCGGAACCAAGCTTCGAACGCACCCGCCCCGAGAAGTCGAATTCCTGCATCCCCGCGTCGATCGCCGTCCCATATTGGGACACATCGATATCCTGATAAATCCGCGTCGCTCCCTTGGCTCCGGCATCAAGCACGGTCCCACCAGCCAAGTAGTTGCTGCCCTCAAATGCGGTGGCCGCCCCCAGGGGACGATCTCGCCAAACTTCGTGGAGGAACTGCCAACCCGCTTGCCCTCCCGCTTCGTTTCCGCCGTTTTCCACGAGGTTGGCCGACAAGTGTGAATCACCGGCCCAAATCTCGGCCGCCGCGGCGGGGGTTTCGGGATCGAACAGCAGGTCCGGATCCAGCTTGGGTAGCCCCGGCCCCGCCGGCAATGTCCCGGCGGAATGGCTCAGCGACGTCGCTGTCATTGAGTCCGCGACGAACGCAGGCTCCGTCGTGTACGAATAAAAGCCGCCAGGTTGCAAATACGACCCGTCGAAGTTGTAAAACGCGAGTGCATCGCTCGGCTGTTCCGAGTCGTCATTCTCGATCGCAATGACCACACGATCGTCCACAAGCGATGTGTTCGGCGCGAACTGTGCCGGCTGCACGATCTGCAGTTGGATCTCGAACTGCTCGTCGAACTCCAGTTCGTCGTCATTGACGATCGGCAACGAGATATAGCGCGGGGCACTACCGTTAAGCTCAACGATTCCGTGGGGCCCCAACTCGTCGTTGTGCAATACAGGTCCCAACCCGAAGTCCGCATCGAAAGTAGCGGTCTCCAACCCAGTCTGGCGTGGCACGACAGAATAGGCGACCTGAACCGAATCACTCGACAACAGCTCCGGGGCGTGAATCTTCAGCCGGGCCGGGCCTTCGTTCTCGGCAATCGCTGTCACGATGGGCGAGTCGGACTCCGACTCCCGCCTCAGGTCGCCCACCGGCTCTAACTTCACCGTGACGGGTGGTCCCTCCTGCTGAACGTCCAGAATCGTGATCGTGGCCGTGACGTCTCCCGGCTCAGCACCCTGGAGACTCGTCAGGGTCATCGTGAACGAGCGATCGCCGCTTTCGTTCTGGACATCGAAGATATCGATCGGCACATGAACCGTACTCTGACCAGCCTCAAAAAAAACCTGGGTCCCATCGACGGGCGCATCGAAGTGGTCATCCTGTCTTGCTGTGTCGTCATTGAACACCAACAGAGACTGTACCCCGTCGTCGTTGTCGGTTGGCGGGGCGACCGTCACGGGTATCTGGGCGGTGTACTCGCCCTTGATCAGGTTGACATCGTCGACGTAGATCCGAGGAACGCAGAACGGCTCTCCCTCAAGCACGTTGAAACGCGGCATCGAAACGCCTCCGATGCTCATCATGAAGCACCCCGAGCGGTCCAGCTTGGCCTCGACGTTGGACGCTGGCAGTCCGAAGATATTGTCACTTGGTAGATCGAAATCAAACGTGGCCTGGCGCAGCGCGCCCGCGGAGACATCGATCGTGGCAGAGGCCGAGGCGATCTGAAGCGGTTCGAGATCGGGAAATCCGGGCAAGCCGTTCGGGATGTTCACAAACAGCCCCAGTTCGGCATCCAGGTCGAACGCGCCGGGGCTGACGGAAACGTCAGCCTCGCCGGATAGCTGTACACCTTCGAGCAGCGTCAGGACCGCGGAATCCTCATCCGAACCGAGATGCACCGTCGCCCGAGGCCCGGCCGGGATCGTCAAATCGTCCAGCGGCACGTCGACTTCCACTCCGCTCGTGTTGAACTCGAACGCGGCCTCGCCCTCGATCGTCAGCACATCCGAGATACTCAAATCACCTGTAACCTCAAACCGGCCCGCAGCGACGGCCGTTCCCAGTCGCAGGAAACCGAACGCGTCGACATCGCCCAGCGGTCCCAGGTTCAATTCTCCGGTAGTCGCGATGTCGACCGCCTGCGCGTCCAGATCTGCCTGCGCCATCAAGTCGCCGCTGACACCGAGTCCCAGGAACCCGATCTCGCCTGTGGTGAACAGTCGGAATGTGCTTTCCGGCACCGTGAGATAGTCCTCCAGGTCCGTGGCCAGCGTGAAGTCACTTCCGAGAACGTCAGGAATCTCCACCGTTCGCGATTCGCTCACGGTGTTGAACGCCAAGCCAACGACTGTCGATTGGCTAACGAAGTCCACCCCGCCGAATCCGCTTCCCTGGACAGCCTCGAGCACCGCGGCGCCGTAGTACCCACCCGTCTCCGCGTTCTCCCGCTGCATCTCAGCGACCAGGTTGACCTGGGTCGAACCGGTCAACAGCGGACTGAACTGGTCGAAGGTCACTCCGCCGCTACCGACGAGGGAGAGACTGGCCCCGTCGGCGGAAAGCTGGAACAGCCCGTTCAGCGTCGTCCCGGCAATCGTCACCCCGCCGTCGAGCAGCAGACTGACACCGAACTCGCCAAGCGTGGGATCGTCGCTGCGCTCCAATTCGGGCAGATCAATCGTTCGCGCCGGATCGTCCGTCGCGTTGACCAGCAGCGTGACTTGGCCGGCAAACGAGAACGCGTCATGGTCGAACTGCACGCCACCACTCTCGCCGATCTGCGCGAAACCGTAGATGCCGTCATCATTGTTGAGCGTGAACTCGCCCGCGATGTCACGCTGCTGTCCGGCGAGTTGGACGCTGCCCAAGATGTCCGCTGTCGCGAAGCCATCGTTGCTATGCAGGTCGGCGTTGCTATACGACATTTCCAGATCGGCGCTGAATAAATCGTTCGGCAGTCCCGCTGAGAAGTTGTCGATGTTAACGGAGGCGTCAACATTGGGAAACGAGCCAGTCGACGGCGTGATCGTGAAGTCGAACGCCGCGGAGTCGACGAAATCCGGCAGTTCGAGCTGCCCATGGGCCGCAATGCCGCCGGTCTGCTTAATCGCTTCATCGGATTCCAAGTCGTAGCCGGGCGAGTACGCTTGCAGCGAGCCTTCCGCGCTGCCGGGAATCGCCAGCCATTCCAAATCGGACGGATCCAGTCCGATCGCAACCAGCAGATCATTCATCTGATCCCCAGCGTTCGTCTCCCCTACGTCGGAACCGAACTCGAGCTCGGCCGCCAGCCGTGGCAGTGGCGGATCGCGCTGTTCGTTAGCATCGATGAGGAACTTCACGTCGGCCACGCCCAGGAACGAGCCGACGATCTCCAAGTGTTGGGTGGTTCCGGTGATTTGCCCCCCGCCCAAATCAATCCCCAGCAGCTTTGATGTCGTCGGCAGCTCAACCTCGAACTCCTCGGCGTCGTACGGCTCAGGCAACTGGCCATACGAGCCATAGATGTAGAAGCCGTCGTCGGGATCACTCAGGATGTCCCCAATCAGGTCGACCTGGTCTCCGGCTGCTTCGACGATTGCATCAATCTGGTTTTCGATCACCTCGATCAAGGCATCACCCGAAGGCATGATGGCCGGGTCAGTCAGGTGTTCGAGCGTCAACGGCTCAGGCACATCCGCGCCGAACAACTGCTCCAGCGTGTCGGAATGGACCAGGCTCGTGAGATCCTCCTGCAGACTGTCGATCACCTCATCCATGAAGTTCGGCACGAACAGTTGAAGCTGCGCGACTTCCTCGATGGCAGTGATATCGCCGGGCAGGTTCACCAGGAAGTCGAACACGCCGCCCGGGTCGGCCAGGATGCAACTGAGAACATCGTCGCACAGCTCTTCGCCCTCGTCGTCGTGACGGATGGCGTCGATCTTGTCGTGGATCTCGCCGAACAGCTCCAGTGGGTCGGTGATGAACCGCGGCAGCGTGAGCCGGCCGTCGGCCAGCATGCCCCCTTGCTCGAGCATGCGATCCTGGAACTGCTCGTGAACCAGAATGCGTGCGGGATCATACTCTTCGAAATCGTCATCCTCGGGACCAATGCTTGGGTCGTAGATCTGCAAAATCGGCGATTCGAGTTCGTTCCCATCCTCGTCGAACCGTCCCGTGATCAGCAGCTCCTCGGCCCCCGGCGGGAACAGATAGCCAACCACTCGGCCGATATCCAGCCCGAAAATGCCGATCGTGCTGCCGAGTCCCACACGCCAGTCGCCGCCCAGCGGATCGAGCCGTGGGAGCTTGCCCTGGGCCAAGTCCAAAAGCAGGTTTTCAAACGGGAAGTGGATATCGACCATCTCTTCCGAGGTGATCGGCAGCGGGATGGGAGAAGCCGCCAGCAGCTTCTCGATCAACCCCACACGGGCCTGAATCGTCAGCTCGTGTTTGCTGATTGTGACGTCAACTTCTTCCTTCGGTTTACCGATGGGGAAGCCAAAGATTGTCGGCTGCAACTTACCCTCGACCCGGAGCTTGGGATCGATCACTTCGAAGAACTTTTCCAGTGCCGTTTCGCCCGCGCCCAGTATCACTTCGCCCAGCGCCAGACCGATCTTCACGGAGTTGACCGCGGCGTTCTTGGCGGACTCCAACGTTCCTTGCGGAACCGACGATTCCAACGCGGTGTAGCTGCTTTCGAGATAAGCCTCCAAAGGTTCCAGCAACGGATTCCCATCGATGCCAAGCGGATCGTCCCCGGGATCGGCGGTCAATTGCTCGCCCGCGGCCGCCGTCACCAGCGGCAGCAGGCGGTTAGCCAGCAGAATCAAGTTCGGCAAGTTGTTCGAAAGATCGTCGTGATCAAAACTCGTTAGCGACAAACCGGCGGTCGGGTCGAGCTGCAGCGAGCCATTGGCGAGGTCACCGATGTCGCCGATCGTCGGCAGCAGCCCCGGGACACCGACGCCCATCAATCGGTTCTTCAAGAACGATGCGTCGATCTCCTGATCGATCTCTACTTCCGTGATCGCGTTGTCGGAGTCGGTGTCGTTGTCGGAGTCGGTGTCCAGAAAGATCATCCACAGCGGATCAAGCGGATCGGGTCGGAAGTCAGCGGAGAGCAATTCGAGCAGTTCCTGGTCGACATTCAATTCCTCCCAAGAGAACCGTCGCCGGGGATCTTCATCCGCCCGCAGTGTCGTCGTCTCGGACAACCAATCCCGCAGCAACTCGCGTGTGATTTCGACGTTCTGCTCACTCGCCGACACCTCGTCGTCGCGATTGCGGTCGAGCAGTTTCACCCATAGCGGATTGGTCAGATCGGGCACGAAGTCGTCGCTCAGTGGCAAGTCGTCCAACCCCAGTGCCACGGCCACGCGGCGGTTGGCCTCCATCCCCGCAGCGACGCGATCCAAGGCCGCATCGAAGAAGTTTCCCGCCTCGCTGGCCGTTCCGTTGATCAGTGACTCGAAGAAGGCGATCGTCGCCACCAGAGAGCCTTCGTTCAGTCCCTGCGAATCGAGTTGCAAGCCAAGGTCACCTTGGGCCGGAAGGGCCAGCGACAGCAGGCTGGGCTCGCCAGGGAGACTGGCGGCCAGGTTGATTTTCGGGTTCAGCGCGTCGGCGTAGTCCATCATGAGGCCGACACCCGCCAGGCTCATTCCCATCACGTCGACGTCGGCGAAACCGTAAAGCTGGAACCCAAAGGCGTCGAACGCATTGAGCAGCGAGCTGGCCGCCTGATTGACCAGCGGGCTGCCGCTGGCGTCAATCCGGTTGCCGTCAGGGTCGAAACGAATCTCTTCGCCATCCTCGTCGAGCTTCCGGCTGCCGTCGGGGTTGAGCGCATAGCCGTCGTCATCGACCAACGGCTGCGGTGGGGCGTCCGGATCGTCCGGGTCCACAAACCCGTAGACCAGCTGGTCGAAGTCGTAACCGACGTTGGCACCGAGCGTCACTCGGGCGCCGACCATCCCTTTGACGTATTTATTGGTCAGCACGCCGCTGACCGCCACACGGAATCCGTTATTCCAGGTGAACGTCAGATCCAAGCCCGGAATCCTGCCGCTGAGAACCGCCGCGATGATCTCAGCTTCCCCCAACTCCGGATCGAGAAACTCGCTGCCGGCCTCGACAACACTCTGGACGTATTCGACGATCAACTCGGGGAACGGCTTCTGGCTCACCTCGCCCAAGGAAGTCTCGGTGGCATCGCTCACCGTGGCAATCAATTCGCTGAACGATGGATTCTTCTGCACGAGCGGCTCGATCACTTCCCGTATGTCACCCAACGAAACGTCGAGCGGCTGTCGGATCTTGTCTTCATCGAAGATCTCGGTCGGCTCCTGGACCACCGGCAACGGATCGCCGCCAAAAGCGATCCCTCCCTGAAGGCCCGTGAGCAGGAACCCGCTGGCCGTGCCGATCGCTGTTCCCAATACGGGGACGACGCTGCCGACGATCGTGCCGATCGGGATCGGGACCCCGGCGAACATTCGGGCCACCACCGGGCCGTACTCGGTGATGATCACCTCGGCGCCCAGGCCGACCTTGGAAACGCCCAACTCGCCCTCGACGCGCAGAAAGAAGACCTGCTCGTCCTCCTCGATGTCGTCGTCAGGGTTGCCGTCGACGGTCAACATTCCAAAGCCCACGCCGCCAGCGATACGCAACGGTCCAATCTGGACCGGTTCGATGCCGAAGTTGACCGCGTCCAGGTTCGTGATCGGGAAGCTGTCGCTGCCCCTGACTGCAGTGAACAGCTGCCATGGTTCGATCTGGTGGAGTTCGTCTAGTTGCACATCCCCCTTGTCGTCGACCAACCCCGCGTTCTCCGCCGCCTTCCTGACCAGGTCGACCAATTTGCCCAAATGAACTTCCAGCCGCTCGACCTGCGCGGTGATCGGCATCAACTGGCTCGATCCCTGGATACCGCCGGAGATCAGCAGCGAGAGGTTTTCGGGATTCAACAGCGGCGCGAACTGCGCGGCGGTTTCGTCGACTGTGTCCTGGAGCGTCAGAGCCAGATCGTCCAGGTCCCGGTCCTGGGGATTGCCATCCTCGTCGGGAATGCCCTGAAATCGCAAGCCGATGGCACTGATCTCCAGCGGCAGCCACTCGGGTAAGCCAAAGGTCGAACCGCTTGGTCCCGATTCCCCGTCTGACAGACTCAGTTCAATGGACGCGCCGGCCAAGACGAACACGGTGCCGCCGTCAGCGCTGAGCGCGAACCCGCCCGCCTCCAACCCCAGTCCCGCCAGCGGCCCCGTCTCTTCCGCGAACCCACCACCTGCCGAATGCAGAATGTACTTCGGTTCGTCAGCCTCGGCCGTGAAGTCGATCTCCGCTTGACCCGTGAGGTAGATGTAGTCGCCAAAGTTGATCGTGATCTGGCCGGTGTTGAAGTTCTGGAACCGGAACAACGGGGCGGGTTCAGTCTCGTCCTCGCCCTCTTGATGGAAGGTGGAGAGCTTGAACGGTCCATCGTCCGTCGCCGTATTCTGAAATGCCATATTGACGGTCACTTCAGCCGGCTCGTCATCGCTCACCTCCAGCACGTCACCGATCCGGCCGCTGAGCGTGCCGGTAATGTCGGCGTCGAAGGTCGTCACGACCGAGTCATCGGTCTGCTCGACGTCGATCGTTCCGTCCACCGCGAGCGTGGCGTGCGCGTAGACCTGATCGCCTTCGTCGCTTTCTTCGGTCCCGCCGCTGAATTCCAGGGACCCGCCGACTTTGTCGGTGGACTCACCGTCCTTGACGATTCCGTCCTCTTCATCTCCCAGGTAGACCGATCCGGCCAGCGTCACGCCGCTGCCCAGTTCGGACAGTTCGACCTCCAGCCCCAACTCGACCCGCGGCACGTCCCAGAACTGGACGTGGTTGTTCTGATAGCGGAGCGTGAACTCAAACGGGTTGTCCGCGGAGTTGGGAGTCTCCGGATCCGCGCCAATCACGACGATCGGCTGAACCGGGAGGTCATCAAACGGTGACAGATCGATCACGCCGCCAATGGTGATGTCGAACTCGGTGTTGCCCAACGGGTCGTGCAACAGCAGCGGCTCGTCCGGCTCGCCATCGTCGTTGGAGTCGATGCCGGCGATCCTGACCTTGGTCAGGTCGACAGGCAGCAAACCGCTCAGGCCGATCGTGCTGAGAAATCCGTCATCTGCCGCGGCTTCGGCCGCCAGCAGCGTCACCTGCCCATCGCGGGATACCTCCAGGCCCTCGGCCTTCAGCGCCACGGATTTGTCGTCGACCAGCGGTATCGTGACCTCGATCTCGCCGGCCGAGAACAACGGCTCGCCAAGAACCTCAGGTCCAAACTTCAGCACGCTGTCGGCGAATGAGACGGCCAGCAGATCCAGGTCGGCCGATGCTTCGACAACGCTGATCTCGAGCGTCGCGTCGGAGTCGAAACTGCCGTTCAGGCCTTCGACTGTGGCAAAGCCGTCAGGCGGATCCCCTTCGTCGGCGTTCTCGGGAAGCAACACGCCATCGTCCAGCGAGAACGCCATTCCGTCGACTGCCGCGCCCAACGGGCCGCCCGTGGGAATGCCCACCTGCTCGCCGGCCAGCGGATCGAAGTCGCCAAAGGTCAGCTCCACATCCGTAAAGCTGAGCGATGCGCCGTCGACATACAGCAGGTCCGTATCGCCTGCGCTGAGCATGCCACCCAGCACGAATGTGACATCCGAAAAAATGATCCGGTCCTCAAACAGTCGAGCGTCGGTTACGGTCACCGATGCCTGAGTCAAACCCTCCAGCGGCGAGTCGGGACTGACCTCCAGGCTGACCTCCCCGACGTTCGCCAGGGCACCGTCGTCCGGGGGCGTACCGAAGAACTCCAGCTCTGTTGCGGTGAGCGTAAACAGATCCGCCAATTCGAGCGTGACCTCGTCAATCGTCAGATCGCCGAAGGTGACCTCGAACGGCGCCATCTCGAAGAATGGTGAGACGTCGATCGGGTCAACATCCAGAACGCTCTGGAACGCCAGGGACCCCCCGTCGATGGAGACGCCGCCGAACGAGCCCGACACGTCACCGTCGAAGTGGATCACGCCGTCGAGGATCAGGGTGCCTTGCTCGATGGTGAGCGAACTCCCCTCACGAATCTCGATTTGTCCTCTAGCGGTGCCTCCCCCGTCGAGCGTCAATTCGGCGGTCAGCTCTCCCGACAGATCGGGTTGCCACTGACCACTTTCGTAACCTCCCAGGATCAGATGGCCATCGAGCTGGAAATTTTCACTGAAGAGGACGGTATTGAACCCAAGTCGAATGTCCTCGGCATTCCACGGTGCGATCACGCCGTCGGTCAGCCGAAACGTCATATCGAAGGTGTTCTCGGAGCCTTGCGGCCGCTCCACCCCGCCGATCGAAACGGTGGGCTCGAAACCGGTCCCCTCGAACATCGAAAGATCGAAGAACCCTTCTACGGTGATGTCGCTGTCGAAGTTGCTCAGCGAGATCGGCTCATCGATCGCTTCGATCGCCACCCGCGTCAGGTCCAACGGCAGAATCCCCGCCAGCCCGAGCGAAGCGTTTAAACCTTCTCCGATGATCGCCTCGGCAGACGTGATGGTCGCCACGCCGCCGTTGTCAATCTGTAGGTCATTGGCGGTCACTGCGACCTCCGTTTCGCCGAGCATCGGGAGCGTCATTGTGGACGAAGCGGCAATGAACAGAGCGTCATCATTCGACGGGTTCGCCTGCAACAAAAGCGTGCCGTCGTCGACGTCAACCTGCGGCCCGCCATCGATCTCTGCTGCCAGCCGGTCGGCGGTGATCTCGAACGTCTGCGTGTCGAGATTCAGCAGTCCCGAGAGTGCTGGAACACCATCGTCTGGATCGTCGTCGGTGATCGCGGCAGTCACCGACCCGCCGGGCAGCAGCGTTGCTGATGTGGCTTCGAGCTCAAACCAACCCTCTAGCCGCGCCGCCGAAGGACTGCTTCCATCTTCGCTGTCAAAGATCACGCTCAGGTCCGACATCAGCCGCAAATCGCTCACCGCGAGCAGCTCTGGCGACGATCCGATCGTGACGTTCGTGCCTGTGCCACCTGCGTCTGTCACGATATCAAAGCCGTTGCGGCGGACCGTGATCACGTCGAGCGTCATCAACTCGTCCGGCAAGCCCGGCAGCGACGGCAGAATCAAGTTCAGATTCCGAATCGTGGCGAGCGGGGCATCGACGGAGGTCTCCCCCGGATTCCACTCAAGCAAGATTCCCGGCTCGACGACTTCTCCCTCGTCATCAACGTCGGCCGATGCACTGATGGTAACAATCCCATCGACGGTGGCCGTCGCTTCAGCGGCGGTCAGAACCATCGCACCGCTGGTCAAATCGATCGTGCCGTCGAAGCCGTCGACGGAGACGATGCCGTCAAGGTCCGGCGTGTTGGCGTCGGGGAACAGTCTCGCGCTGTCGGCATGGACTCCCAATGTGCCTGCAACCGACGCGCCCCCTGGGCCGACCGCGACATCGAGTCCGCTGCCGGTGATCGCCAAATCCTCGAGTTCGAGCAGGTCGCCGATCCCGAACCTGTCGTCCGGTGGCGGCACGTCGATCACGAACTCCTCGAGCGAAAAGCCGTCGCGACGAATCGCCAATCCGCTCAGCTCCGTCGTCGGGAAATCCGGGTAGGCGGGGAATGATAATGTCGCACCACCGAACTCAGCCAACGGTCCGTCCGTGGCAGGCCAATGCACCGCTGCGTCTTCGGTCGTCATCCAGATCGATTCACCAACACTCACGTCGGCAGAATCGGCGGCAAGCTCGAGCTCTCCCGTGACGAGATCGACGGAACCGCTCAGCCCGGCTGTCGATGCTTGGAAGCTATCTTCATTGTCGGGGAGAAGCTTGATGCTCTCGGCGTCGACCTCGATCTGTCCGCTCAGCGTGTCGCCTTCGTTGCTCAACTCCGGCATGCTGATCACTAGGTCTTTCAGCGTTAGCAGTGCATGCGACGAGTCGCCCACGACGAGTTCTTCAAACGCGATCGATGCATCTTCGATGCGGAAACTGTCAATCGAGAGTGCGTCACCGTTCTCAGCAAACCCGATGGCTCTGGCGATGGTGAAACTCGCCAGTGGATCATCGTCTCCGGGTAAGAGTTCCACTTCCAGATCAATCAACTCGGCGACTTCCTCATCCGGGCCCGGTTCGTCGAGATACTGCACTTGTCCGACCCGCACAATCGCGACCGGACTCAGATCCCACTCGAGGTCGGCGAGGGTGACTTCCAGCAATCGCGACTGGACGTCCAAATCGAAGAACAACGGCGAGTCGGTTGTGCGGCGGGCTTCCATCCTCAGTGAGAAGCGGGCCGCAACCTCACCAAAGTCGTCGCTACCGAGCAACGCGTTGCCGACCGCGTCAAGTGTCGAGGAGCCGTCCCGACGAAAATCGAGCGTACCGGCGATGTCAATCATTAGCTCCGCGGGGAACACGTCGTTACCGCTCACGACCTCGAACGAGCCGGCGATCTCTTCCGATCTTCCGGGCAGCGGTTGCGGATCGCCATTCGCATCGAGACGCCCGATCTGCAATTCGCCAGCCAACGTGACATCGGTATCGGGCACCACGAAGTTGCTGATCGCGACCGTCATCGGTCCGAAGTCGATCGGCCGGAACAGGCCCTCGCGGGCACTGCCCAAATCGAGCTCGACCTGGAATGGGCCGTCGAGCGGGTTGCCATCGACCGAGACCTGCGCGTCAAACGGCAAGTCAAGTGATTCGAAATCGAATTCGCCTTCGACACCCAGAACCAACGTTTCCAGGTCAGACGGGTCGGGGAAGGCCAACGTCAGCCGCGAGATGTCAAACGGAAGCACGCCGCCAATCCCAATGTACTCGCCGAGCCCGTCCTCGAACTCGACGGTAACCGGCGGCACCTCCACCGTGGCGTCGTGGAAGACCTTCAGCGACGACAGAGAGAACTCAGGTGTGACGCCGTTGAGGGTTAACGCATCAATCGCACCACTTATCTGATTGACCACCAGCAGCTCATCGGTCCCCGCCGCATTCGGATCGAACGATAACTGAACCGCAGCCGTCCCATCGGCGGCCGGCTCTGCGGTGAGCTGTGCCAAACCGTCCAAGGCGGCAGTCACGCGGCGGAATTCGGCGTCAATCGCACCGCTGGCGACGTCCAGCGTGCCGCTGATACCGTCCAGCTCATCAAGCGGGTCATCATCTTCCGCGGCAAGCGTCAGCGGGCCGGGCGTCAGGGACGCTTCCTCGGCCTTCAGGTTCAGTGCCGTGTGCCCGCTGAGCGTCACGTCCGTGTCTTGCAGCAGTGCCAAATCGGGACCGATCCGGAGCTTGTCCACCCCCATGTCCGAAAAGTCCATCGAGATCTCCGGCGACATCCGCATCTCGGCGCCGTCGAGCGTGAGCAGGCCGCCACCGAGCGGCTCCCCGCTGGCGTTGACGAACAGATCGAATCCGCCGCCCAGCGTCGTCGCTCCGTCCGGCGTTAATTCGTCCGGTGCCGTGAGCATGTAAAGCGGATTCGCGTCCGTATCAATTCCGAAGAGGAGATCGCCGCGAAGATGGGCGTCCTCGATGCCGGCGCGGCCAGTGACGTCGCTCCTATCGGGCAGCACGTTCGACAGATCGAACGTCAATGAATCATCGATGAAATCCAACGGGATCTGATCGAGATTGACCTTGAATCGCGCCAGCTCGGCAATGTCCAAAGCCGGGGAATCCGAGTTGGTGGTCTCGACGATTTGCAGTCCAGCGAAGCGGGCCCGAGGAAAGCCGTCGGAGGCAGAACCACCGCCAACCGTCAATTCAAAGTTTGAGCCTGAAACGCCGTCAAATACAACATAGGTGCCCGGCTCCGTATCGATACCTTGGTCCTGCGTGGCGGAGGAGCGAATATAACCCGACTCCGTTGGCCGTCGCGCGTACAAATCGGTATCGCCGACAGTGAAGCGCGCCACTCGCGACAGCCCCGCCGGGGAATCCCCTGAATGATACGCATACACGTCGTATTCCGCATACGGGATATTGTTAACTTCGACCGTGATATCAGGGTAGTTTCGGGCGTCGAAGTTGCTGCTGAAAAAGTGTCCGTCGTTGCTTCCACTACCATCGTTGACAGTGCTTCCCCTTCCCGCCGTCGTGTAAGTCGCCGTCGCCCCGTCGATGGGGTCGCCCTTCCCATCAAAAAGATTGATCATGACGCCGCTATCGGAATCGCCCGACAAGTTGTTCCAGTGGTCGTCGTGAACGCCTGGCGCCCCAGCGGTCTCTTCGGGAGTCATCGGGTTGCCGCCGCCGCCGGCCATGTTGACGTTGATTTGCGTCGATCCGGCCGGAGGTGTATCCGCCAGGCCGTCATTGAGCATTGACTGAAAGAAAGGGAAGTCGGCGGTATGAAGAACTTCGATGAGATCATCACCGTCATCCGAGTCCGCCGCGAACAAGGATTGAAGAGTCTCTTCGATCCCCAGCGTCTGGCTCAGCGGATTGTCCGTCAACGGCGCATCGGTGGAATTCAGCGCCGCCGAAAAATCCTGACCAAATACAGTCCGCTCGCCTCGTACCACCGACTTCGCCAACGCGATCACGTTCGCGCTCAACACGGCGAGCGTAAAATCTTCCTCCTCGTCCTGATCGATGTCCGGATTGAGCACATCCAGTTGGCCGAACTCGTACCGAAACGCTTCCAGCTCGGCCGGGTCGATTGTCCCCATGTCCGCCGCCAGTTCCGCGGCGCCGCGAACCGTGAAGACATCGCCGCCATGGACCGTATTGTTCGTCGGGTCGCCGTCGACGTCCACGTAATCGAACAGCTCGACGAGGAGGTCGGCGGTGGCTGAGCCGGTGACATTGCCGAGCGCGAGCTCGATGTCGTCGACCAGATGGTCCAGCAGATCCGGTAGCCAAATCTTCTCCCCGACCGTACCGGCGAACTCTGCGGACGGCGACAGCTGGAACTCGCCCGCCAGCTGCACTTCAAACTCGTTCAGCGCGCCGGTCGCGGCGGCACTGCCATCGATCTGGCCGGCAATGCGGCTGTCGCCGGTGAAGAAGAAGCCGTCCGTATCGATCCCGAAGCCGACGTTCGCCAGCGGCTGCAACACTCCGGCGACATTGCCTTGCGGTTCCGTCGCGCCGAGGGCGCCAAGCTCGCCCATGCTAAAGCCGAAGTCGAACGAACGCTCCAGCACCGGAACGTTCTCCGCGTCGGAAACAAATCGAAGTCGCAACAGATCGGTCCCAGCGTCGAGGTCGCCGGCAAAGAGATCCGGGATCTGATCGGTGCCGATGGTCGATTCGACATCGACCAAATCCTCCAGCAGTTCAAGCCCTCTCTTGGCGCCGTCCAGATCGACGTCAGCGAACCAGTCGCCCGCGGTGTCGAGGAAGTCCGACCACCAGCTGTCGGTTTCCTCTTCAGGCTGTTCTTCACTCAGCGGCAGCGGCACTGCGTCAAGCAGGTCCGACCAGGCGTCGCCGAACAGAGTGGGAAACCCGCTGGTAACGATCGGCAATAGCGCATGCGATAGATCGTCGATCGACGGATAATCGATCTGCGTCGCGACATCGCCGATCTGTCCGCCGTCGATTGGAATGAGCCAGTCGGCCATGAAATCCAGCTCGCTGGCGGTATCCTGCACATCAAGGTTCAGCTGGAGGCCGATCGTGGCGGTGCCGTCAGCGGTCGGTTCGAGAAAGCTTGCCGGATCCGCAAGATCGCCGATTCGCACTCGTCGTGTCGGTTCACCGCCGGACAGCGTCACGTCGAGATCAGCCGCCGCCTGACTGCTCGGCAAGGTACTCAGGCCCAGTCCGGGAACCTGCAGGTCAAACGAGCTTGCCACGGCGCCGTCGGCCGACAGCTCCAGCCGGACCGAACTGTCCCCTTGCACGAAGAAGCCCGACGCGTCGAGTCCGAGTATCAGTTCGAGATGAAGGTCGGCCGCGTAATCGAGCGAGCCGTCGAGGTCGGCAGCGGCGGCGAGCTGTGCCAAAAACGGATGCGTCCCATCGTCGAAATCTGCGAGTTGTTCCAAGCCGACCATCGAGTGGTCGAAACGCACCAGCAATTGGTCGTCAGGTTCGGCCTCGGGATCACCGCTGACGGCAAGCACGGTGAACCCGTCGAGCGTTTCGATCTGTTCGGCCAGGTCTTGCAGCGAGTCGGCCGGAGCGGTAGCCGTCGGAAGATTGTTGTCGGCGACATCGACGAGCAGGCCGGTGTCCCCCGAAAACCCGAACAACGAGTCGAGGGTGTCGACGGCGACGGGCAGTTCGACGCTGTCGAGATCGAACAGCTTGCCCCACTCAGGTAGCGCCTCGGCCAGCGCCGCGATCCCGGCATTGAATTGTTCTCGCAACTCATCGCCGACCGGCGTCTGAACGACCAGGCTGATGTCTTCGGCGCTCGCTTCGACCGCCATTCGGACATCATCGGCATTGGAGGATTCCGGGCCATTGATGGAGGAAGCGGTCACGACCTGATAACGGTCATCCACTACAGGCAGGAAGTCGTCGGCAATGTGGATATTCACGTGGTTCAGACTGGCGCTGCCGGTGACGTGGAGCCGGTCGTACGTGGTTCCGGCCAAGTCGTTGCCGTCGCCGTCAGTAAGCGGCCCCGCAATTTCCACCACCAGTTCGCCATCGCTGGCCGTGTAGTCGCCGTCGATGGTCAATATTCCGGGCGAAAGGCCCGGCTGAATGCTGCCGCCGCTCTGGGTGACGTCGCCCTGGACGGTACCGCTGCCCTGGAGCACGCCGCCTTCGAGTGCCAGTCCTTGGATCACTTCGAACGTTCCGCTTTCGATTCGTGTGGTGCCGCCGGTTTGCGTGGCACTGCGAGTGACAACCAGTTCTCGGTCATCCAAGAGTTCAATCTGTCCGGCATTGTCCAACTGCATCCGAAACTCGCTGGTCCCGCCGGCGGACTTGCGCAGCGTTCCCTCGTTGATAAAAAGACGCTCGCTGTCGTCCCGGCCGAAGTGGCCATCCGATCGAAGATTGACCAACGCTCCTGGTCGGTTGTGCAATGTAAATGGATCGCTGTTGTTGAAATTCCCATCCACCCACTCGATCGTGCCGAAATTGTCGATCGTTCGCGTGGGGCTCTCGGAGACGCCATCGGTGATATTGACGTTATCGTTGACGGTCAACGTCGCCCCTTCGGCGATCACAGTCGTCCCTGCCCCTCCCATGTCGCCGTCGTTCCAGTCCATGCTTTCGGTCACGGTCAGCGTGCCGTTGCCGAGCAGTCGGCCGCCGGAAATCAGCACCTCGGGGATCGAAGCGTCCTGGTTGAGTCGCAGACGACTGCCGTCGATCTGGATCGTCTGGATGTCGAGATTTCCGTCTCCCTCGATGATCAGTTCACGGCCGACCAGGATCCGCCCTTGGCCGATCACGCTGGCGTCAGGTCCCAGGGTGAAGGTCAGCGGCGGCGTCTCGTGATTGCCCGCCGTCTTCAACGTGGTCCCTTCATCGATGACCACGTCGCCCGTGCTGACCCCGCCGCGGGTAAACGCCAGGGTGCCACGCTCGACCTGAACCGTTCCGGTATTGTCCAGTCGCATCCGGAGTTCGCTGGTACCACCGCCGCCCGATTTGCGGAGCGTTCCCTCGTTGATCAGGACACGTCCGCTATTGTTGGTGCCGAGCCGGCCGTTGGATTGGACATCGATCAACGCCCCGGGACGGTTGTGAAGCGTGAGCGGGTCGGTCGCGCCAATGTTGCCGCTGACCCACTCGACCGTGCCGTAGTTGTCGATTGTTCGCGTCGGGCTCTCGGAGAGGCCATCGCTGACATGGACGTTGCCATCGACGGTCAGCGTGGCCCCATCGGCGATCACGGTCGTCCCATCGCCCCCCATGTCGCCGTCGGTCCAGGTCATGCTGTCGGTCACCGTCAGCGTACCGGATCCAAGGAGCCGGCCGCCGGAAATCAGCACCTCGGGGATCGAAGCGTCACGATTCAGGTGTAGACGGCCGCGATGGCCGACCGTTTCGACCATTACCACGTCCATCAACCCATCGCCTTCGATGAAAACCCCTTCGCGGGCGTCGACCAAAAACCGGCCCTCGCCAACGAGGCTGCCGCCGTCATCCAGCGAGATGACGAACAAGCTCCCGCCCTGAGCGCTATTGTCCATGAACTCCAGGGTGGTACCCGCGTCGAAGGACAGGTGGCCCGTACTGACCCCGCCGCGAGCCAAGGCCAGCGTGCCACGCTCGACCTGAACCGTTCCGGTATTGTCCAATCGCATCCGGAGTTCGCTGGTACCACCGCCGCCCGATTTGCGGAGCGTTCCCTCG
>CAYWXT010000003.1:45115-64063 GCA_964462125.1 uncultured Pirellulaceae bacterium
GCCCCCCATGTCGCCGTCGGTCCAGGTCATGCTGTCGGTCACCGTCAGCGTACCGCTGCCGTCCAGTTGCCCCATCAGTTTCACCGGGCCGTCGAGCTGTGAGGCGGCGTTGAGCGAGAAATCCACGTTGGAAGGAATTGTCAACCCAGCAGCGCTGTGAAGGCGATTCACCGTCGCATCGTCGTCCACCGAGATGGTCAGGTCGGTGAACTCCGCCGAAATTTCCACATCGTCCTCTGCCGTGGGAAGAACGTTGTCGACTTGGTTGGTCGCGTCAAACCAATTGGCCTCGTCGTGCCAATTGCTGCTGGCCCCGCCACCGTCCCAGACGATCGTGGCAAGAACACGACGGTCTTCGAGATGTTCCATCAGCACACGACGCTGCCAAAGGGCATGGCGTCGTCTCGTTCCGCTCGTCGTCCGCCGGCTCTGGATCCGCGTCGGTCGTTTGCGTCGTGTCCGTGAGAAGGAAGGAAAGACCATCGAGAATTCCTCAAATGAAAGCAGCGCTCCCGTCGCCCCGATCTGCAAATGAACGAGGGCCGCAAATGAACGAGGGCCGCAAATGAACGAGGGCCGCGAATGAACAAGGCCACGATGGTCTCCACGATCCGCTTTTCCGCGAAACCGGACGCAGAATTTATGCGATTTTGTTTCCTATTGGGGGGATGGCGTGGTAGCCTGGGTTTTCGTCGGCTTTCACCCCCCATCCAGGAACAAGGGATTGCTCCGAGGAGTGTCGCATCGATGCCGCCTGATCCTTGTCAATCATCGCGTCCCCTCCAGGAGCTCGACGAGAAGCCCGGTTTTCGTGAGTTGTTGGCAGCTGCGAAGAATGGGTGCCGTGAGTCGACCGGTGTGCTGGTGGAGCGGTTTCGCACTTATTTACTGTTGATCGCGAACCAGGATCTCGATGCTGACGTGCGGCCAAAAGTTGGTGCCTCGGACGTGGTTCAGGAAACGTGTTGCGCCGCCCACCGTTCGATCACCGATTTCCGCGGTCAGTCCGAAAGCGACCTTCGCCGGTGGCTTCGCCATATTCTGATCAACGACCTTCAAAAAACCCGGCGTTCGTTTCACGCCACCACCAAGCGACAGGTCCAACGAGAGATTCCCCTTTCCGATCAAGCTCGCTCCTGCAATTCCCTTGTGGCGATCACTCAAGAGGAAACAGCCCCCGACGAACAAGCGTTGCGAAAAGAGGAAGCTGAGTCGTTGCGTGCGGCGATGGATCTGCTAAATCCGGAGCATTTTCAGGTGCTACATCTTAGGAACTGGCTCGATCTTTCCTTCGAGGAGATCGGAGTCCGGATGGAGCGGAGTCCCGATGCGGCGCGAAAGCTTTGGTCCCGAGCCGTGTTACAGTTGCAGCGACTATTGAATTCGGGTGAATCTTCCACGCATGTCAGACGACTCTCAAGCTGAAGACCGGTTCGCTCTCGAGTTGGAGCAGCAGGAGGCGAGGATATTAGCCGGTGGCGAAGCGACGACCGGTGATCGGCCAGACTCCGCGGCGACACAATTGCAGGGCGAGGCAAAATTGACTGCGGCGACGGATGTGCTGCGGCTGATTCACCGGGCGCGAAGTACCGAGCAACGGGTCGGTCGACTTGCGGCACCCTCACTGCGACGAATCGGACGATTCGAAGTCGTTCGGTTGTTGGGAGAAGGTGGATTTGGCTTGGTCTATCTGGCACGCGACACGAAGCTTGACCGCCTCGTTGCTATCAAGATCCCCAAACCCCAGGTGCTGGCGTCCGCATCCACGATACGGCGTTTCATCCGGGAAGGAAATGCAGCCGCAGCACTGAATCATCCCCACATCGTCCCCGTCTTTGAAGTGGGTGAGTTCGAGGGTGTCGCGTTTATCGCGGCGGCCTATTGCCCGGGGGTGACCCTTGCCCAGTGGCTTGAGCAGCACGGACGGTCGGCAACGCCGTCGACGGCCGCCGCAATCGTCGCTCGGCTTGCTGACGCGATCGAACACGCCCACCGCCGCGGCGTCGTTCACCGTGACCTGAAACCGGCGAACGTCTTGTTGCAGCAGGAGGAAGCGGAAAGTGACGACCCTCAGGGTACCACAACGCCTGACCGATCGGAGCAATCGCGTTCAGGTGAACAAGACCGATCCGTATGCCTGGCTGATTGCGTTCAGATCATCGATTTCGGCCTCGCTAGTTTGCCGTCTCCTGATTCGACGACTCAGACGGGTGACGTATTGGGTACCCCGTGCTACATGTCACCGGAACAGCTGGAACGCGGGTCGGCCGATGTGGGACCAGAATCCGATATCTTCGCCCTGGGGATCATCCTGTATGAGCTGCTCTGCGGGCGGCCGCCGTTTCGCGGTGCAACCCCACTGGCCACGCTCGATGCAATCCGTTCCCAAGAACCGATCGGTCCTCATCAGATTGACGCCGCGATCCCTCGCGACCTCGAAGCGATCACGCTCAAATGTTTAGAGAAGTCCCCGCGGCATCGCTATCCGTCCGCCGCAGCCCTCGCGGATGATCTAGGACGATTCCAGGCGGGCGAGCCGGTTCGGGCGAGATCGATTCATCGCCTCGAGCGGTTCTCCCGCTGGTGTTGCCGCAATCCACTGGTCGCCGGACTAGCCGCCTCCGTTGTGCTATTGGCGATCGGTGCGACCGTGATGTCAATTCAACTCGGGATCGCCCAAGGAAAGACCACGCGTTCGCTCGCCGATGCGTTGCGCGCCAAACAGCAGGCGACTCGAAGTGAGTTGGATGCACAACTGGCCTTCGCCGAAGCGGTCCAGGTGGCGGGAAGTTCAGGACAGCGGGAACGAAGTTTGGTGGCCCTACGGCGGGCGGCGGAATTGGCGAGCGAGGTGTCATTGCCGGAGGACAGGCGGCAACGGTTGCGAAACGCGGTGATTGTAGGTCTTGCCAAGTCCGATTTGGTCTCTGACCGTAGCTGGTCAGTCGACATCGCCGGAGATGTGTTCTTGGCCACCGATCCCGATTGCGAGCTCTACGCCTGTGTCGAACCGGACGGCAAGGACGTTTGCTTGCGCCGATTGGATGACGGTCGCGTGGAAAGGTCGCTTGCGATGCCGAACGACTTGGCGAGACTGATCGGCTTCCGCTTCAGCCGCGACGGTTCACGGCTAGGCGCGAGGTACGAATCTCGCGACGAAAAGCAACGGATGCGAATCTGGGAATTGTCAGACGGTCGCACGCTGGGCGACACGGTGATCAGCGGTTTTGGTCAAGCAGCCGATTTCTCACCGAATGGATCGCTCGTCGTCGCCGCCCAACCCGATAATTCCGTCGATCTTTTCCGGTTGCCTTCATTCGAAAAACTACCGAAATGGCAATTGGAATCTGGTGCCCAAACTCTGGTGATTTCCGCCGACGGGGATACGCTGGCCATCTTTCATGACGCAACCATTGAGTTGTATCAGGTCGAGTCCCGCGAACGGACCGGTGCCTTCGACTGCCCTTCATACGCGTATGCCATGGAGTTCTCTCCGGATGGTCGCTTCCTAGCGGCTGGGTGTCGGGATGGAAAGATTCGGTTTTATGAGCTGCCTTCGGCTCCGCCACGATCCGATGCCGATCGTCGAATTCCCAAGCTCGGTGACGCCACAACGCCCCGAATGATTCTGGACGGTCACTCCGCGATGGTGGTTCGACTTGCTTGGCATCCTTCACAGCCTCTCTTGGCCAGCGGCGCCATGGATGGCAAAACGGTGTTGTGGGATCTGCGAAGCCAGCAGCCCCTGTTGGCTGTCGATGAAAAATGCACCAACTTCAGCCGCGATGGCCGTTGGTTGGGAACCGAAGGGGGGAGATTACGAGTGCAGCTGAGCCATTCGTATCGAAGGTTCGCTCAATCGGATGCGCCAGTTCCCCTGCCCATCGATCTCGGTTTCTATCCGCGTGGTCAGGTGACCTCCGAAATCGACTACTGGGACACGCTTCCCGGCTCCAGCCTCGTGGTCGGCCAGAATTTTTTTCACGCGGTGTTTCGCGATTTGGCAACGGACACGGCCCTCGCTGATGTCAACGTGCCCGCCTGTTGGTTTCGCTTCGGCCGACGCGGCAAGTACATGTATGCGGCATCGCAGGTGGCTGGATTTTGCCGCCTGCCGATCGCGCGCGAGGAGACACCACAAGAATCGATACTCCGGATCGGACCACCAGAGTCACTCTCTCCGCTTCCCGCAGGACCATTCGCGATCACGGGACAACGTCTATTGCTGACGCCCTATCTGCAACCGACTCAGGTTTTGAACCTGCGATCGGGCGAAAAGCAAGCGGCACTGGGCAGCCACCCTTATACGTTTTGGTGTGACTTGTCACCCGACGGCCGCCTTGCCGCGACGGGGACGATGAAGTCGAGCGGCGTGAGGATCTTCGACACGGAAACGGGGCAGCGGGTGAGAACCCTGCCCGCTGGGACGGCCGCTCCTTGGTTCAGTCCTGACGGCTCGTTGCTGGTCGTCGCGGAAAGCGGGAGGTTCACGTTTTACGGAACCGAAGATTGGCAGCCCGTGCATCAAGTTCAATCGATCGCGGGTGGAATCTGGCCCAGCAGCATCGCATTTTCTGCCGATGGCCAAATCATCGCTCTGGAAATGGGCTCACGGATTGAACTGATCGACAGTGAAAGCTTTACTCCCTTGGCAAGCTTTCAAGTCGCTGAGAATGAACTGGTCGCGTCGATTCGGTTCTCCGGCGACGGACGCTATCTGATCAGTGGCGGCGGCGACCAGCACACCACGCACGTTTGGGATCTCGACCGCATTCGGCGAACACTCCGGCATCTTGCGTTGGACTGGAAACACGACGAGCCGCTCTCGGAATTCGCCGACAGCCAAAAACCAATTCGCTTGCAACTCGATCTCGGGGCGCTGACCGAGCCATGGTCAGCCACCGCAATCCGTACGCCACCATCAGCGGAATCCCTCACGCAGCCGCCTCGCTGAAAAAAGATCGGCGCCGCGCAGAACGCCTGACGCCGCCAGCAACCGTTCCGGCGCCGCCATCTGTGATCCCATCGGGATCGTGGCCGGGCGCGATTGACGGCGCGGCGGCTCAGTCTTGGCCGCCGTGCATGCTGTCGATCGCTTCCTCGCTGGCAGGCGACTCATCGCCGCTGAGCAGTGGGAAGCTTTCCTCCAGCCGGTTCGCGGCGGCGCCGGCCAACTCTTCGAGGGCTTCTCGGCGGTAGTTGACCTCAGCGTCCTGGAAGATTCGGAAGCCAGTTCCGGCGGGGATCAGGTGGCCGAGGATCACGTTTTCCTTGAGCCCGACCAAGCGGTCGACCTTGCCGGCCAGGGCAGCTTCGGTCAGGACCTTGGTCGTTTCCTGGAACGACGCGGCGCTGATGAAGCTGTTGGACTGCACGGCCGCCTTGGTGATCCCGAGCAACTGGGTGCTCGCTGTGGCGCTCTTTGGTTTCTTTCCCTTGGCCGGCGTGCCGCCCAAGGTTTCGATTTGCGCGTTGGTTTGCTCAAACGCTTCTTTGGGCACGATCGCCCCTTCGCGGTAGTCACTGTCGCCGGGATCGGCGACCTTGATGCACTTGGCCATCTCCCGATTGACCTGGCGGAACTGGAACCGGTCCATCACCAGTCCGGGGAGCAGGTTGGTGTCGCCGGGGTTTTCGATTTTCACCTTCCGCAGCATGCGGGCGATGATGATCTCCGGGTGCTTGTCGTTGATCTCGACGCGCTGCGACCGATAGACCTGCTGAATTTCGTGCAGCAGGTATTGCTGCACCGCTTCTTCGCCGGAGACCCGCAGGATGTCGTGGGGCACCAGCGGCCCATCGACCAGGGCCTGGCCCGCTTTGACGATGTCGCCGGTGTGGACCAGGAAGTGTTTCCCGTGGGGGACCAGGTGTTCGCGTTCGATGCCCGACTTGCTGCGGACGACGATGGAGCGTTTGCCCCGTTTCCGTTCGGTCAAGATTTCGACTTCGCCGTCGACTTCGGCGATCACGGCGGGATCTTTCGGTTTGCGGGCCTCGAAGATCTCGGTGACCCGCGGCAGACCGCCGGTGATGTCGGAGACGCCGCCGGCTTCGCGGGGCATTTCGGCGATCACGGTCCCTGGGGTGATCGGGGATCCTTCCTGGACGGTGATCATGGCGCGTTCGGGGAGGTACTGCACATCGAGTGGTTTTCCCTCGGTGTCCTCGATGACGATCTGGGGGTGCAGGTCGCCCTTGTGGTCGACGATCACCATGCGGATGTTGCCACTCGCTTCGCGCTCGGTCCGCATCGTATCGCCTTCGACGACATCTTCCAGGCGGACCTTGCCGTCGACTTCGGAGAGGATCGGGATGGAGTAGGGGTTCCACTCGCAGAGGACCTGGCCCTCTTTGACCTGGTCCCCGTCCTTGACCATCAGGGTGGCCCCGGTGGGGACGCTGTAGGTCTCGATCTCGCGGCCGCGTTCGTCGACGAGCAAGATTTCGCCGTTCCGGGTGAGGACGATGTCATGGCCTTCCTTGTTGGTCACGACCCGCATCCGTGTCAGTTTGACCTCGCCAGCTCGCTTGCTCTTGATGTCGGACTCTTCGACCTGCTTGCTGACCGAGCCGCCGATGTGGAAGGTCCGCATCGTCAGCTGGGTCCCGGGCTCCCCGATCGACTGGGCGGCGATGATCCCGACGGCCATTCCTTCTTCGACCATCGAGCCGGTGGACATGTCCATGCCGTAGCAGCGGCGGCAGACGCCGAGGGGCGCATCGCAGGTCATCGCCGAGCGGACCTGGATCTTTTCCAGCCCCATCGCTTCGATCTCGCGTGCGATTTCGAGGGAGATCATTTCGCCCGCATCGACGATCACTTCGTCGGAAACCGGGTTCACGATCGATTTCAGGCTGACCCGACCGGTGATCGAGTCGGCCAAGCGAAGCTCGACTTTCTCACCCCGGTAGACGACCCCCTTGGTGATGCCTTGGGTCGTGCCGCAGTCTTCCATCGTGACGACGACGTTCTGGGCGACGTCGGCGAGTTTCCGCGTCAGGTAGCCGCTGTCGGCGGTCTTCAGGGCGGTGTCGGCGAGTCCCTTACGGGCTCCGTGGGTGGAGCTGAAGTACTCCAGCACCGAGAGCCCTTCGCGGAAATTGGCTTTGATCGGCGTTTCGATGATGTCGCCGGTCGGCTTAGCCATCAATCCCCGCATGCCGGCGAGCTGGCGGATTTGCTCCACACCGCCCCGGGCCCCGGAGTGGGACATCAGGTAGACCGGATTGACGTACCAGCCACCTTCGCGGACATCGGTTTCCATCGCCGTCATCATGTCAGCGGTGATCGCTTCCCGGGCGTGGGTCCAGGCGTCCAGGACGAGGTTGTAGCGTTCTTTGCCCGTCATCAGGCCGCGGTCATAAGCCTTCTTGTGCTTCATGACCTCCTTCTCGGCGTCCTTGATGAACTGCGTCTTCGAGTCTGGGGTCACCAGGTCGTCGGTGGCGAACGACAAACCGCTGCGGGTCGACTCGCGGAAGCCGAACTGCATCATGTCGTCGAGCAGATTGATCGTGGCCCGGCGGCCGAGCCGCTGGTAGCAGTCACTGATCACCCCCGAGAGGTCACCGGAGCGCATCGGCCGGTTGTAAAAGTCCATCCCTTGCGGGAGCATTTCGTTGAACCGCACGCGGCCGGGGGAGGTTTCGATGACCGCCCCGTACTCACCGCTGTCGTTGTCGGTCTTGACCCGCTGGAACTTGGGCAGCCGCAACTTGACTTTGGTGTGCAGCTCGACGATCCCTTGGGCGAGCGCCATTTCGAGTTCGTCGTAGCCGGAGAAGGTCATCCCTTCCCCCTTGCGATCGGGCAGTTCCAAGGTGGCGTAGTAGCACCCCATCACGATGTCTTGCGAGGGGCTCATGATCGGTTTGCCGTTGGAGGGGGCAAACACATTGTGGGTGCTCATCATCAAGGTGTGCGCCTCGACCTGGGCCTCAATCGACAGCGGCAGGTGAACCGCCATTTGGTCGCCGTCGAAATCGGCGTTGAAGCCGCGGCAGACGAGTGGATGCAGATGGATCGCGTTGCCTTCGACCAACACCGGTTCGAAGGCTTGAATCCCCATCCGGTGCAGGGTGGGGGCTCGATTGAGCAGCACGGGATGGTTGGTGATCACCTGCTCGAGAATGTCCCAGACCTCCTCGTCCTTCCGCTCGAGCATCTTCTTGGCCGACTTGATCGTGTCGGCGTGCCCGAGCTCTTTGAGCCGGCGAATGATGAAGGGCTGGTACAATTCCAGCGCGATCTTCTTGGGCAAACCGCATTGGTGCAGTTTCAGCCGCGGCCCGACGACGATCACGCTACGGGCGGAGTAGTCGACCCGTTTGCCGAGCAGGTTCTCGCGGAACCGGCCCTGCTTCCCCTTGATCATGTCGGTCAGCGACTTCAGGGGCCGGTTGGACGACCCCAGCACGGGCCGTTTGCAGCGATTATTGTCGAACAGCGCATCGACCGATTGTTGCAGCATCCGCTTCTCGTTGCGGATGATCACCTCCGGGGCGTTCAAGTCGACCAGCTTCCGCAAGCGGTTGTTACGGTTGATGATCCGCCGGTACAGATCATTCAGGTCGCTGGTGGCGAAATTGCCGCTGTCGAGCAGCACCAGCGGTCGCAGGTCGGGGGGGATCACCGGGATCACATCAAGGATCATCCATTCGGGGCGGTTGTCGCTGTCGCGGATCGACTCGACGATCTTCAGCCGGTTGATCAGGTCCTTCTTCTTTTGTTTGCTGCCGGTCTCGTGCAGGTCGACCCGCAGCTTTTCCGAGAGCTGGACCAGGTCGAGTCGGTTGAGCAGCTTGCGGACCGCCTCGGCCCCCATGTCAGCTTCGAACGAGCCGGGGCCGTGCTGGGTGCGGGCGGCGCGATACTCCTCCTCGGTCAACAGCTGCATCGGTTCCAGATCGGTGGTGCCTGGATCGATCACCACGTAGTCTTGGAAGTAGATCACCTTTTCAAGGGAACTGGTCTTCATGCTCAACAGGTTCCCGAGCCGGGAGGGCATCGCTTTGAAGAACCAGATATGCACGATGGGAGCCGCCAGCTCGATGTGACCCATCCGTTTGCGGCGGACGCGACTGTGGGTGACCTTGACCCCGCAGCGGTCGCAGATCATCCCCTTGTATTTCATTCCGCGGTACTTGCCGCAGGCGCACTCCCAGTCTTTTTCGGGGCCGAAGATGCGTTCGCAGAACAGACCGTCCTTTTCGGGACGGTAGGTTCGATAGTTGATCGTTTCCGGTTTCTTGACCTCGCCGAAGGACCAGCTCTTGATGTCCTGCGGGCGGGCCAATGAGATGCGAACCGACGCGTAATCGTTAATGCGATCGTAATTGCTGGTTTCGCCAATCGACATATTTAGGACGCTCCTGGGCGGTAGCGGCTCGCGGGAGCCGGTTCCGGGGTGAAGGCTTGCAGGGGGAAGACTTGCAGGGGGAAGACTTGCAGGGGGAAGACTTGCAGGGGGCAACGGGATGAAAGGAATCGGACGGGACTGCTAACGAAGATGCTCGCCTCTCCGGAAGCGGGAGGCGCGTCAGATCGGTCGCTTTTCAAGTTGCATATTCAATGCCAGGCCGCGGATTTCGTTGGTCAGGACGTCGAAGCTCGCCGGCGTTCCCGCCTCGAGGGTGTTCTCGCCTTTGACCATCGATTCGTAAATCTTGGTGCGGCCTTCGACGTCGTCGCTCTTGACGGTCAGCAGTTCCTGGAGAATGTAGGCGGCACCGTAGGCCTCCAGTGCCCAGACCTCCATCTCCCCGAACCGTTGTCCGCCGAAGCGGGCCTTGCCGCCGAGGGGCTGCTGGGTGATCAACGAATAGGGACCGGTGCTCCGCGCGTGGACCTTGTCGTCGACCAGGTGGTGGAGTTTGAGGATGTACATGTAGCCGACCGTCGTCTCCTGCTCCATCGGCTCTCCGGTGCGGCCGTCGATCAGCCGCACTTTGCCGTGGGCCGGCAAGCCAGCTTCGGCCAGACACTGATTGATGTCCTCCTCGTTGGCGCCGTCGAACACGGGGGTGACGGCCTGAAAGCCGAGTTTCGCCCCGGCCCAGCCGAGGTGGGTCTCGAGGATCTGGCCGACGTTCATCCGGCTGGGGACCCCCAGCGGATTGAGCATGATTTGGATCGGGGTCCCGTCGGGCAAAAAGGGCATATCGGCCATCGGCAAGATCTTGGCGATGACCCCCTTGTTCCCGTGCCGGCCGGCCATCTTGTCGCCGACGCCGATGACTCGCTTGGAGGCGATGTAGATCTTGACCATCTGCAGCACGCCACTGCGGAGTTCGTCCCCCCGCTTCATGCTGTTGAGTTTGCGGTCCCGCGCGTCGATTGCCATTTCGACGTCTTCCCACTGCGTCTTGCAAGCCTTTTCGACCTCTTTCTTCTTCTCCGGGGTTTGGACCTGGTCGAGCACATGTTCGAGGCGGAAGGTGGTGGCCCGCTCGGCGATAAACTTGGGGTCTTGGCCGTCGGCCAGGGGAGTTCCTGTGGGATCTTTCAATTTCACGCCGCCGGCCGATTCCAGTTCGCGGACGAACGTCTCGAACTTGCTCGCGATGTCGGCATTCCCTTCGTTCTCGATCTCCTTGAGCTGCTTTTCAAACAGCTTGCGTTCCTCTTCGGTCAGGCTCATCCGGCGCGAGAACTTCTGGGTGTCGATCACGATCCCTTCGATTCCCGAGGGAACCTCCAGGGAATCGTTCTTCACGTCTTCTCCAGCCCGGCCGAAGATCGCGTGCAACAGCTTTTCCTCCGGCGTCAGCTCTGTCTTGCTCTTGGGGCTGACCTTGCCCACCAGGATGTCGCCGGGGCGGACATAGGTCCCGACCTGGACGATGCCGGTCTCGTCGAGATTCCGCAGCGCCTTTTCGGAGACGTTGGGGATGTCCCGCGTGAACTCCTCGCGGCCCAGCTTCGTTTCGCGGATTTCGACGTCGAACTCTTCGATGTGGATTGAGGTCAGGGTGTCGTTTCGGACCAGTTCTTCGCTGATGATGATCGCGTCTTCGTAGTTGAAGCCGTCGAAGGCCATGAAACCGACCAGCAGGTTGCGGCCGAGTGCCAATTCACCGTCCTGGGTCGCCCCTCCGTCGGCGATGATCTGGTCCTTTTCGACCTTGTCCCCGATCCGCACCAGCGGACGCTGGTTCTGGCACGTCCGCTCGTTGAGGCCCTGGTATTTTTTCAACTCATAGCGATCGTTGCCGACTTCGATGCGGGTCGCGTCGGCGTAGGTCACCTTCCCGGCCCGGCGGGCGCGGATCACCATCGCACTGTTCTTGGCGACTTCGCGCTCCATTCCGGTGGCGACGATCGGGGGTTCAGCGACCAGCAGCGGCACCGCCTGCCGCTGCATGTTGGAGCCCATCAGGGCGCGGTTGGCGTCGTCATGCTCCAAAAACGGGATCAAACCGGCCGAGACGCCGACCATTTGGCTCGGCGCTACGTCCATGTAACTGACCTGGTCCGGCATCACGATCTCAAAATCGCTCCGGAAGCGGGCGATCAGGTTCGGCCCCGGCACCAGGGCACCCTCCTTGACCTCGGTGTCCGCCGGGGCGACGTGCGACTCGCTCTCCTCGTCGGCCCGCAACCAGACCACCTCTTCGGTCACTTTGCCATTCTTGATCTTCCGGAACGGGGTCACCAGGAAGCCGTAGTCGTCGACGTTGGCGAAGATCGCCAACGAGCTGATCAGGCCAATGTTCGTTCCTTCCGGCGTCTCGATCGGACAGATCCGGCCGTAGTGGGAAATGTGGACGTCCCGCACCTCGAACCCGGCCCGTTTGCGGTTCAAGCCGCCGGGGCCGAGAGCCGACAGTCGCCGCTCGTGCGTCAGTTGACTGAGTGGATTGGTCTGGTCGACCACCTGGGAGAGCTCGCCACGGCCGAAGAAATAATCGATCGCCGCGGAGACACTCTTGGGGTTGATCAGCGACCGCGGCGTCATGTCTTGGGCGTCCTTGACGCTCATCCGCTCCTGGACCGTGCGGCGGAGCTTCAAGAATCCCTTGCGAAGCTCTTCGGAAGCCAGCTCGTCGATCGTCCGCAGGCGGCGGTTGCCCAGGTGGTCGATGTCGTCGATCTCCGCGTCGCTGTCGGGGTCAAACAGATCGATCAGGTACTTGATCGCCGAGACCATGTCGTCCAGCCGGAGCGTCATCACCGACTCGGGGACCTCCAAGCCGAGTTTGCGGTTGAGCCGGAACCGGCCCACCTTTCCCAGCCGATAACGGTTGTCGTCGTAGAACTTTTCGTCGAACAGCGTCTTTGCCTTCTCCAGCTGCGGCGGGTTCCCCGGCCGCAGCCGCTGGTAGATCCGCAACAACGCCTCTTCGTGGCTGCTGGTGTTGTCCTCGGCCAGCGTATTGAAGATCAGCGGGACCTTCGGGACCTCCAGCACATCGATGCTCTTGACCCCGGCGGTACAAACCGTCTCGGCCACCTCCTTGGTGATCTTGTGCCCCGCCTCGACGATGATCTCCCCCGCTCGGTCGCTGCCGCTGGGGTAGACCACGTCGTCGACCGCGATTTTGCCTTCAATCTTCGCAGCGGTGCGGCCGTCGGTGATCTTGAGCGACTTGGTTTCGTAGAAGGCGCTCAGGATGTCCGCATCGGTCGACATCCGGGGATCCATGGCGCGGAGCAGTGTGGTGGCCGCAAACTTCCCGCTCTGGTCGATCCGGACCGTCAACGAATCCTTCTTGGTCACGTTGACCTCGATCCACGAACCCCGTTCCGGGATCACCCGGCAGCTGGGCAGCTTGCGATCGGTCGTCGTGTCCTGCTCGAGCACAAAGTCGACACCGGGGCTGCGGTGCAGCTGGCTCACCACCACCCGCTCGGCGCCGTTGATGATGAATTCCCCGCCCCCCATCATGATCGGAAGGTCTCCCAAGTAGACCTCCTCCTCGATCGGCTCTTCCCGGTTCAGCCGCAACCAGATCCGCAGCGGCCGCCCGTAGGTCAGCCGCAGCTGGCGGCATTCCTGGCTCGTGTAGCGGGGCTTGCCCAATTCATAGTGCAGATACTCCAGCGACGTGTTCCCATCGTAGCTGGTGATCGGAAAAATCTCGCGGAGCACCCCTTCCATCCCATGGTCCTTGCGGGACTTCGGCGCCGCGCCCTCCTGGAGGAATGCGGCATAAGAGATGGTTTGCAGGGCGGTCAGGTCGGGCAGGTCAAAAGTGCCCAACCCGGTTCCAAAGTTGCGGACGTTGGTGGGTTCGAGGCGACGCTGGGTCGTAATTGCCATCGTGGGGATCTGCTCCTTCGAAAGCCGATTTTTTGATGCTGGCGTTAGCTTGAAGATGCTGACAGCGGTTGCCCGTCAGCCCGGATCGATGCGTTCAACGTCGGTACGTTCAGCGCGAACCGTCAGCGACAGAAGCTGGTTCGGCATGGCTAGAAAGGGCCGGGAGCCGTCGCGGCATGGCGAAAGCCGGGCGGTAAAGGCGGAGCAAAAGGACGCAGGACGCAACATCGGGCCGAGGATCACCACCAAACCGTACCAGATTCCCCGACGAGCGAAAAGGGCAACCCCGATAATCTGGCGCGATTTATGCTCACCCTTGAACGGACCGGCTCGGAACACCAACGGGGGTGGGCTCGCGACGGAGATTACCACCGCAGAACGTAGGCAAAGATCAGCGGAGCGACGATCGAAGCGTCGCTCTGAATCATGAATTTGGGTGACTCCGGGGCGAGCTTGTACCAGGTGATCTTTTCGTTCGGCACCGCGCCGCTATACCCCCCATAACTCGTCACCGCATCGCTGATCTGACAGAAATAAGCCCACAGCGGCAACTTGAGCCGCAGGTCTTGGACCATCAGCGGCACGACGCAGATCGGGAAGTCGCCCGCGATTCCGCCGCCGATCTGGAAGAACCCCACCGGCGAGTCGGCCGAGGTGGTGCGATACCAGTCGATCAACTGCGTCATCTGCTCGGTCCCGCCGATCACCGCCTGGTGGTTCGCTATGGTCCCATCGTAAACGCGGGCGGCAAAGATGTTGCCCAGGGTGGAGTCTTCGAAACCTGGGACAAAGACGGGGATCCCGGCGTCCTTGGCCGCGGCGAGCCAACTGTTCTCCCGAGGCACCTGGTAGTGCTGAACGAGGTCCTGGTCGTCAAGCAGCTCGAACATGAATTGCGCCGGCGTCTTGGCCTGACCCCTCTCGGCGGCTCGCTGCCAGAGAACGGTAAGCCGCTTCTCGATGTGTCGCATCACCGTCTCCGGGATGCAGGTATCGGTGACGCGGTTCAAGCCCTGGTCCCGAAGCTTGACCTCATCCTCGACCGACAACGCCCGCCAGTCCTCGACGATCCGATATTCGTCGTGCGCCACCAGGTTGAAGATGTCCTCTTCCAGATTCGCGGCGGTGCAGGTGATCGCGTGCACCTTGCCGCAACGGATCATCTCGGCCAGCGACAACCCCAGCTCGCCCGTGCTCATGGCCCCCGCCAGGGTGACCATCATCTGGCCAGAAGGTTCGCCCCGCGCCGCGGCAGGCTCGACGAACTGGCGATAGGCGCGGGCAGCGGCCAGCAACTCGCGGGCGTTGAAGTGGCGAAAGTGATCGTCGAGAAACTCGGTGACATTCACAGTGTCGAGGGCTCGCCAGAAGGAACGTTGTGGCGATAAGCGATCGCGGGGCCAGCACAGCGCTGGCAGCACCGGGGGCGCGTCTGAGTCTACCGATCTCGCCACCGCTCGCCACCGCTCTGCACTTCCCGGCGCCCGTTCGTCCCTCCCGCGAGCGGGAGGGTGATGATTGTCGCTTCGCGAGCGTCGTTCGCTTTTTCTGACAGAGCCTAGCTCGGTTCGGCAAGGGCCGCGGAGAGTCGCTCGTAGGTGCGTTGGTTGTCGATTTTTGTGCCGCGGTTGTCCAATGCGATCTGGTACAGGTGCTGGCCACAGGGGGTGGGATAGCGGCCGGTGACGCAGGCGCGGCAGAGGTGGTCCGCGGGCAGATCGACCGCTCTGGCAATCGCCTCCACCGGGAGATACCGCAGCGAATCGGCACCGAGATCGTCCGCTAGTTTTTGTTGAGCGTCGTCGGTTAGCTCTCCGTTGACGGAAAAGTACTTGGGCGCGATCAGTTGATCGATCGTGCTCATGTCGATCCCGTAGAAACAGGGGGCGATGATCGGGGGACAGGCGACGCGGACGTGGATCTCCCGGGCCCCGCCCACATCCCGAATGCGGTCGAGCAACACGTTCATCGTGGTGCTGCGGACAATCGAGTCCTCGACCAGGATCACCCGTTTCCCCTCCAGCACCTCCCGCAACGGCGTGTATTTGGTCGACGCCTTGGCTTTCCGGGCCCGACCCCCTTCGATGAAGGTCCGCCCGGCATAACGGTTGCGAATCAGACCTTCGCGGCAGGGGATCGAGAGTTGATACGCCATCGCATCGGCTGCCGCTTTGCTGGTGTCGGGAACCGGCACGATGATCGTCTCGGGGTCCTCCAGCGGGATTTGTCCGAGTTTGCGTTCCGCCTCGGCGAGTTCCTCCCCCAACCGAGTCCGCGTCACGTAGACGCTGCGGTCATCCAGGGTGCTGGCGACGTTCGCGAAGTAGATCCATTCGAAAAAGCAGTGGGCGGGTGAGGCGGGTTCGGCAAATTGCTCCATGCGGAATCCATCTTGAGGGTCGACGACGATCGCATGTCCCGGCGGCAGCGATCGGATCTGGTCGTTTTCGAAGCCCAGATTGAGCAGCGCCACGCTTTCACTGGCAGCGGCAAACAGGGGGCCTTCGCACACGTAGCACATCGGTTTGATGCCCAGCGGGTCGCGGGCGACGATCATCTCCCCTTCGGCCGTCAACACCGCGATGCTGTAGGCGCCGTCGAACTGCGCGGTGGCTTGGCGGATGACATCGATCCACTGCACCCGGTCGGGGGCCTCGCTGAGCACCTTGGCGAATTCGTGCAGCAGGATCTCGGTGTCGGTGTTGAGCGACAGATGATGGTCGCCGTCGGCCAGCAAGCGTTTCTTGAGGATCTCGTAATTGGATAACTGGCCGTTGAAACAGAGGCTGAACCACTTCCGCTTGTGGATGTGTGTCCGCTCGAACGGTTGGGCATAGCTGCGGTCGTCCTGGCCACAGGTCGCATAGCGGCAGTGACCGATCGCGGCCCGGCCGGCCAGGTGCCGCATCATCGCCTCCGCCTTGGCGCGATGGTTGAGCCGAAAGACCTCGCTCACCGTCCCCACGTCGCGGTGGGTTTTCAGCAGAGACGACCGGTCGGGATCGAAGCTGGTCATCCCCGCGGCAAGCTGCCCGCGGTTCTGGATGTCGAGCAACATTCGCGGCAGCAATCGCGAGATCTGTCTCGGCCCATGCTCGGTGCACATCGGGCTGCGGCCGCGGCCGGAGAGGTGATAAATCGCCGCGACACCGCACTCGTGATGCAATTCGCTCATGATGGCAGTTAAGGGCCCTGGACTGTGGAGGCGAGCGGTTTTCGAAAGCGATCCTTCGCTGCCGATGTTCCCATTGTACGCGGTCGCGCCGCAGATCGTTAGGTGAAAGCCCCCACCGCTGCTAAACATCCCTCCGGTAGCGACAAAGTGGACGGCATTGGTGCAACGCCCCCGCGACGCCGCGTTGCGTTTGCGGGGCAAGCGACGACAATCACCCAGGCTCATTGTTACTTTCCCCCCTGTCCAGTCGCGATTCGATGCCCCAACCCCACGAGTCGATCCCCGAATTGGCCGGTTCAGAGCTGCTGCTGCGGCGGGCGGCGATCGACGGCGCCAAAGCTGTCGTGGTGAAAGTCGGTACCCGCGTGCTGACCGACGCGGACGGGCGGCTCGACCGCAGCCGGATCAGGGTCCTCTCGGGACAGCTATGCCAGATCGCCGATTCGGGACGCCAGGTGATCATGGTCAGCAGCGGCGCGGTTGGAGCCGGCATCGGGAAGCTGGGACTGGACAAACGCCCCTCCGGAGTGGCCCACCTGCAAGCCGTCGCGGCGATCGGTCAGGCAGGGTTGATCGAAGCCTATGAATCGGCCTTTGCCACGCAGGGACGGCACGCCGCCCAGGTGCTGCTCACCAAGTCGGACCTCCGCCGCCGCAGCGCCTACCTCCACGTCCGCAACGCGCTCAACGGTATCCACGACCTCGGCGCCATCGCGATCGTCAATGAAAATGACTCGGTGGCGGTCGCCGAATTGCAGACGACCTTCGGCGACAACGACCGCTTGGCCGCCCATGTCGCGGGGCTGCTCAGCGACACGCTGCTGGTCATCCTCTCCGATGTCGACGGCTTGTACGATGGCCACCCGAAGGACCCGCACAGTCGCCGGATCCCGTTGGTGCGGGAGCTCGATGACGCGGTCCTCGCCCTGGCCCAGGAACATCGCGGCTTGTTCAGCAAGGGGGGCATGGCGAGCAAGCTGGCCGCGGCCCGGATCGCCACCTCCTACGGACACCCGACCATCATCGCTCCCGGCCATGACGACAACGTGCTCGACCGCATCATCCAGGGGGATTCGGTCGGGACGCTGTTCGTTCCGAGCAAGAGTTCCATCCGTGGCCGCCGACGCTGGATCGGCAGCAACGCCGACGTCAACGGCCGATTGCGCCTCGACGCCGGGGCCACCGCCGCGGTCCGCCAACAAGGCCGCAGTCTGCTCGCGGTCGGCATCACGGCGGTCGAAGGCGATTTCAAGCAAGGCGCCGTTGTGGTTCTGGAGGACCCCCAGGGGCGAGAGATTGCTCGCGGTCTGTGCAACTATCCAGCCGACGAGGTGCGGCGGATCGCTGGCCAACCGAGTGACCGGATCGCCGAGATTCTCGGCCATCGACCCCACGAAAATGTTGTCCACCGCAACAATCTGGTCGTTCGCCCCCTCCCCGAGGATTGACCTCGCTCAGGTGACGTGTCGGACACCTTTTTTGCCACTGCGGCTGCCACGTCCGTTTTGTAACGCCACGGCGCGAGCCGTGCGGCCCCGAGACCCTCATTGTTCGCTGCGATCGCCTAGGGCCGGACCCATTGCACCGGTTTTCGGCGGCGCGGATAGAGCTCTCGGCAAAGGCCGCACTTTGTCCCGTCGCAACCGCGCGCGGTGCAATGCTCCCGGCCGTAATAGATGATCTGCAGATGCAGCTGGTTCCACACCGATTGGGGAAACGCCTTCTTCAGATCCGCCTCCGTTTGACGGACACTGCGTCCGTCGGACAGCCCCCAACGTTGGGCCAACCGGTGGATGTGGGTGTCGATGGGAAACGCCGGGGCGCCGAACGCCTGGGCCATCACGACACTGGCCGTCTTGTGACCCACTCCAGGAAGCTCCTCCAGCGCATCCAGACTTTGCGGCACCCCGCCGCCGTAGTCTCGTACCAGGATTTCCGAGAGCCTCGCCAGCGCCTTCGCTTTCTGCTTGGAAAGTCCCAACGGGCGGATGAGCTCCAAGATGCGTTCTTCGCCGAGCTCCGCCATCGACTCTGGCGTGCCCGCGAGGCGAAACAGTGCAGGGGTCACCTGGTTGACCTTCTTGTCGGTGCACTGGGCGCTCAGCAGGACCGCCACCAGCAGGGTGAACGGGTCGCGGTGATCCAGCGGGATCGGCGGGTCGGGATAGAGCTCCTGTAGCCGCTGTTGAATCACAGCGGCACGCTCCGACTTTCGCATCTCCAGGTTTCCAAGCGAGGAAGCTTTTTGCACAGTGGCCGACGTCCCGGTTTTTTACCCCGAAGGGGTTGCAAGATGGTAGCCGGCGGGCTGGGTATATTACCCCGAATACGTTCCCAGATCGTATCCGGCGCCATGGGTCTTTACCCCGAAGGGGTTTCAAGATGGTAGCCGGCGGTCGCGCAGCGCACCGCCGGAACGCGCCGCGCCCCGCGCGCCGCCGACCCCGAAGGGCGTCGCAGATCGGCGCTGCGGAGAACGCGTCGCGCCGCCAGATCGCACGCCGCGAG
>CAYWXT010000004.1:0-63503 GCA_964462125.1 uncultured Pirellulaceae bacterium
TTGCTTTCCAATCGACGCCAGCGGTGCTCACCAGCTGCTCACCGAGGGTCGCGATGACTTCGACTTCGCTTCGCGGTCCGGGCAACCGGCGGGCCCCACCATCGCTGAGCCGCACATAATTGAACATCGATTCCTGCGTCGTCGGCTCCGGCTCCTCATCGCGTGCCAGCACCGGCAAGATGATCTTGTCCTCCGACATGCCGTTGACGTGACCGCTGTTCATCGTCGTGCTCAGCTGCACGTTCAGCTCCAACTTGGAGAGCGCCTCGTCGGCAAAGGTGGCGTCGGGGTTGGATCCAAACAGGTTACCTCCGAGACAAAACCCGACCTTGACCTCGCCGCGCTGAGCCGCCTCGATGCACCCCAGCGTGTCCATGCCGGGTGTGGTCGGCAGCTGCAACCCGAACTTCTCCTGCAGCGACTGGAAGATCTGATCTTTCAACTTTGGGGTCACCCCGACCGAGCCGATTCCCTGAACATTGCTGTGACCGCGAATCGGCATCAGGCCGCTGCCGGAACGCCCGACCATGCCGCGGCACAGCGCCAAGTTCGCGATCGCTTGAACATTCTCGACGCCGTGCGTGTGGTGGGTGATCCCCATGGTCCAGGAGAACACGCACCGCTGCGATTCGGCATAGACCTTGGCGATCGATTCGATCTCGTCACGCGCCACCCCTGACCTGGCCTCGATTTCATCCCAGCCAAGTTGTTGGACCGCCTCCCGCCAACGGTCGGCGTCACGGCAATGGTCCTGCAAGAATCGTTCGTCCCACGCACCGAATTCCCCCACCGCCTTGGCGATTCCCCATAGCAGCGCCAAGTCACCGCCGATGTGCGGCATCACATAATGGCTCGCGATCTTCGTCCCGGCGAGCAACGAGATCGGATCGCTGGGGACACGGAACTTGACGAGCCCCGTTTCGCGAACCGGGTTGATCACGATCACCTTTCCCTTGCGGCGGCGGAGATGCATCAGGCTGGTCATCAGCCGCGGATGGTTGCTCGCCGGGTTGCCGCCGATCAGGAAAACACAATCGGCGTTCTCCAAATCGTCGAGCACCACCGTGGCCGTCCCGCTGCCGACGCTCGACTGCAATCCAACCCCGCTGGCCTGGTGGCAGTAGTAGCTGCAGTTGTTGACGTTGTTGGTTCCGAACAGGCGGGCGAGCAACTGCAGCAGAAAGCCCGCCTCGTTGCTGCTCCGACCGCTGAAGTACCAGAACGTCTGGTCCGCCGGGGTTGCTTGCAGTTTCTCCGTGATCGCGTCAAAGGCCTGGCTCCAACTGATCGGCTCGTAGTGGGTCGCACCGCGGCGGTAACGGATGGGGTGAACGAGCCGCCCCAGATGTTCCAACTCCCGTGGCGAGAGCCGCCGCAGGTCCTCGATCGAATGCTCCGCCCAGAACGTCGGTGGAATCCCCGGCTGCAGGTCGGCGACCATCGCCTGCAGACTCTTCTTGCAGACCTCCGGGAACGCTCCCGATTCGTTGACCATGCCCCCTTTTTGCCCCCCCATGCCGAGGGCACAGGTCTTGCAGGCGTTACGGCTCCGCATCGCCTTGTAGAGTTTCCATATGCCTCCCGCCTCCCGGCCCTTTTTCAGGGTGTAGAGAATGGCTCGAAACCCGCCGCCGCTGCCGACTTTCACGTGCGAAACCTTCGATTGTCTTGGGTAATGCTTGCCGCCGCTGCTTCCTCCAAGCAGTTTACCGCATCTGGTGCCGGGACTTGGACCGGATCGATTCGAATTCCACCATCGTCCACCTTGAGTGCGAGTACCCCCTCGCAGTGCACGCGATTAGAATCTCGCAAAAGCACCTTCTACATGGGATTTCGAATGTCACGGCTACTGATTACTGTCATCACGCTTGTGGGCGTGACGGGGATTGTTTCGGAATTTAGCCACGCCGAGCGGCGAATGCTGCACTCGGAAATGACCCATTTGAGGAGCGGCGAGGCGCGAGAATGGAGCCATTTTCCCGAGCAAGCCAGCGGTGACTCGCTCCGCGTGGCGTTTGAGGCCACGGTCAGCCAAAGCCCCCAGACCCTCGGGCTCCGCCGCGTTGACGTCAAGCATGGCTGGCGAGTCAAACTCAACGGGCAAACGCTGGGGCAGCTGTTCAGTGACGAGAACGACCAGGACGAAGTGTGGCAGCTGGAGCCGGATGCGCTCCGCGACGGCACCAACGAACTGGTGGTCGAAGCGATCGATGACCGTGTCGACGATGTCTTGATCGGCGAAATCTGGCTTGATCCCCGCCCTCGGGACGAGGTTTTTGGCGAGGCACAGCTGAACCTGACAGCCCACAACGACGACGGGCATTTGACGCCCTGCCGGTTCACGATTCTGAATGACCGCGGGTCGCTCTCGGCGGTCGGTGCCGAATCGGACGATCAATTAGCGGTGCGAAGCGGTGTTGTCTACACCGCGACCGGGAGCGCAACGCTCGGCCTGGCCGCGGGCCGCTACACAATCCTTTGTGGCCGGGGGTTCGAATACAGTCTGGAACGGGAGGAGATCGAAGTGGTCCCAGGGGATCAAGCAGCCCAGGAATTCGAGCTTCGCCGCGAAGTCGACACCGAGGGATGGGCCGCCTGCGATACCCATGTGCACACTTTTGAAATTTCACGCCACGGTGACGCTTCCCTGGACGAACGGATGATCACGCTCGCTGGCGAGGGGGTCGAACTGGCCGTCGCGACGGATCACAACGTGTTCGTCGATTACCGCCCACACCTGGAACGAATCGGGGTGAAGCGGTACCTCACGCCGATCATTGGGAACGAGGTCACGACACGAAATGGCCACTTCAATGTCTTCCCCGCCGCACCCGGCGCGGATCCTCCCCATCATCAGGCGGAGACGTGGGAGGAGCTGTTCGAGAGCATCTATCAGACGCCGGACATTCGCGTCGCCATCCTCAATCACCCCCGCGATGTGCATTACGGCTTCACCCCGTTTGGACCCGAAAACGTGATCGCCGCCGTCGGCCACCGGCTCGACGGCCGGACGCTGCAGGCCAATGCGATTGAGCTGATCAACTCGGCGGCCCTGCAGTCGGATCCGATGGTGGTGTTTCACGATTGGCTCACGCAACTCAACCGAGGCCGGTCGTTGACCGCGATCGGTTCCAGCGATTCGCACGAGGTATCGCGCAAGATCGTCGGCCAAGGTCGGTCCTATGTGAAGGTGGACGATCACGACCCCGGCACCATCGATGTGCCCGCGGCCGTTGATAGCTTCGTCGAAGGGCGCGTTCTCGTCAGCCTGGGACTGCTGACGGAGCTAACCGTCGACGCGAGCGCCGGGGCGGGGGAGACGACGCCAGCGACTGGCGACGGCATCGACGTTGCCGTGAAAGTCCAGGGCCCAGGTTGGGTCACGGCAGATCAGGTCGAACTGTATGCCAACGGCCAGCGAGTTCGTTCAGTAGAGATCGCGCCGAGCCAGGGCGCCGCGGCGGGTGTCAAAGCCGAGATCACTTGGCGGCTCGATGCCCCAACCCACGATCTGCATCTGGTGGCCCTCGCCCGCGGTCCCGGTGTGACCGGGCTCCACTGGCCGATCGCCAAACCCTACCAACCGACCTCGCGCACTTGGGAATCCTACGTGTTCGGTTCCAGCGGCGCGGTCTTCGTTGACGCTGAGGGCGACGGCGATTGGACATCGGCCAACGATTACGCGCGGCGCGCCGTCGACGCGGCGGGCGGTGATTTCGCCGCCCTCTTGCAACAACTCCGCCGATTCGACCAGGCGACCGCCGCCTTCGCGGCACACCACTGGGTTGAGGCGGGCGAGCGGATCCGCGGCGAACCCGCCCAGTCGCTCTTGAAATCAGCGCCGGATGCAGTCCGTTCCGGCTTCGAGACGTACGCACGATCCCAGCGAGAGTCGTTGCAGACGCGTTGAACTTCCGAACCGTCACACGTCGGAGCCGGCGTCACCGAGTCGCCAAAGTCACCGAGACGCCTAGCTTTCTGAAACCGGATGGCAAGTTCAAGGCGGGGACGAGTTCAACGCGGCGCGAGTTCCTCTGACCTCAGGCGGCCGTTCATTCCTCATAGCGAACGGTGTCCTCGCCCGCCAGGCGAACCAGGTCGGGCAGGTCGTACACCTCGAGCGCCCCATGCACGCTGCTGTCGAGCTGCCCTGACGGCACGTCGTCACGGACGATCGACGCCCAATCGCGCGGCGTGTCGCGCAACGTGACCGAGGCAAATCGCTCCGGAACCAACGCAGCGGCGTGCAGGGCGACGATCCCCCCGTGGCCGACCCCCACCAAGTGTACACCTCCCGCATCGCTTCCTTCCTGCAGATCATCAGCCGCCAGCGTGGCAGCATCCAACGCGTCGGTCACCCGCATGCCGACGAGCGGTTTTCCGAGCAGGTAACCCAGAAAGTAGGTCTTCCAATCCGGCAGCAGCGCATCCCGCTCGCCGGCAGACGTCTCGCCCTGTCCCCGGAGATCGACGGTGAGGACCACGTGTCCCGCCTTGACAATCTCTTCAACGGGACCGCCGGGGTCGGTGTCGCCTGCCTTGCCCTCCTCGTGCAGGTACAGGTAAACCTCGCCGGACGGAGTCGAAGGAAGGAACGTAAGCGCTGGCAACCAAGCCTCGGAATCGGTTCGGATCACGTGCTTTTCGATCGCATAATCATCTCGCTCAACCCGTCCCACGCTTTTCGACGTCGGCCGTCTCGGTTTTCCGTCCGGACGCCCGATCAGCGTGTTGATCTCCGTGGCAAGAGCATCCCGCGGCGCGCCGCTCCACTGGTCCTCGCGCTGCTTGGCGAGCTCGGTTTCGCGTGCCGCATTCAAATCAAAGACCGATTGTTCGCCGGACGAGGTCAGGACCTGACCCGATTCGGTGCACATCAGCTCCTCCGGCGCGCGCGTCCCCAGTTCTACAGCGGCGACAGGCTCGTCGCGGTCGAGTAACCAACGCTGCATCCAATGAGCAATCGTCGCTAGACCCTGTGGTTTGACTCCGTGAGTCCCTTCGACCTCCACCAGATCGACGCGTTCCGGAAAGCCGAGCTTTCCATAAACCCGCTTGGCCTGGCGAAAATTGTCCCAGCTGCCTTGAATGTCAAAGAAGTCGTCCGTGGTGGAGCTGATTAAAGTGGGACGCGGAGCCCGCAGGAGCACGTAGTCGGGTTGGTCGAGTCCAAACGCCAATTGGCCGAAGATGTTCTGTTCGGCGTCTTGCGGACCGATCGTTTCGATCAGCCGTCGAAAGGTCGTTAGGTAACAAGCCGGCGCGGCGCAGGCCACCCGGTCGTCGAGTGCCATCACGTAACTGGTCAGCGTTCCGCCCCCGGAACAGCCGGTGAATCCGATTCGATCCGCGTCCACTTCCGGACGGCTTGCCAGATAATCGATCGAGCGGATCGCGTCCCAAACCCGATAGCGGGCAGTGTTGCGTCCGACAAGAATCGACCCGACGCCGATCAACGAATGTTCGGTGGTTGTCCCGCTGAATTTCGGTTCGCCCTGCTCATCGAGAATCTGCGACCGCTCGCCTTGCCCGATCGGATCAAAACAGAGGGCCGCCATTTTATGTTTGGCCATCATGATGCCGAACCGTTGGTTGTAATCCGCCGTTTTCGCGGTGCGGCTGTGACCACTGGAAACGACGACGCCCGGGACCGGTGTTTCAGAGTCGGGCAGATACAGGTTTGCCGTGATGCGATGGTTCGGCTGGCTTTCGAAGATCACTTTTTCGATGCGGTAGCCGTCCTCGGCGATCGTTCCGACGGTTTTCGCGTTCAGCGGCGTGCGTTCTGGAAACCCGCCCAGTTGAGTCACGAAAAAGTCCCGCCGCTCTTGCTGGTAGGCGCGAATCTGTTCCGGGGTTTCCAGTTCCTCATAGGCTTCCTTGCGCCGATCGAGCGCCGTGTAAGCGTGTTGTTGGAGCTGGGCGTACAACTGGGCCTCGGCCCGCTGGTCCTCGGTCAGGCATGTCAATTCATCGGCGGGCGTGCCGGCTGCAAACCAAAGGGCAGCGAGCAGCGTGAGCAGAATATTTCGCATGGTTGATGGGCCCTTGCGGTGAGTCATGAAGCAGGCAGGAAATGAAGCAGGCGGGGACAGAATTCGTCCGCACACGCCGAGCCGTGATTCTACATTACCGCGAGCCGCAAGATTCTTGGTCCGGCCGTGGACGCCCGCAGTGGCCCGCGATGCATCACCCGGGTGGAGGGCTTCACGTGAGCACCCCCGCGGTTGCTGTAAGCGCGGGGCGTGTCGGTTAGACTGTTCGAAGTCCCTATCCGTGCTGTCTCCGCTCGCGAGTCTGTCCCATGAAGTTCGCTCTTTCCGCACTCGCCCCCTTATTGCTGCTCGGGTTATTGTTGGTCGGGTTATCGTTGGTTGGGCCCGGCTCGCGATTGGCTGCAGAGGAACCGCCCGCCCAGGCTTCCCAGGGGAAGACATACGTTTACAAACATTCCGGCGGCCAGCAGCGCCAGATGGAGATTTATTTTCCCCCAGGGCATGATGCAGCAACGGATCGCGTGCCGGGGGTGATTCTTTTCCACGGAGGCGGCTGGCGAGGCGGTAGTCTGGCGCAGTTTCGCACCGCCTGCGGCTACTTCGCCAGCCGTGGCCTGGTTGCCGCGACTGCCAACTATCAGATGCTGTCCAAGGAAGCTGTTGAAAAGCTGCCGGCGGGCGAGAGCCGCAAGCGGGTTTGCATCACCGACGCCAAGAGTGCGATCCGTTGGTTCAAGCAGCAGTCCTCGGAGCTCGGCATCGATCCCGACCGGGTGATCACCGGCGGCGGGTCGGCGGGAGGCCATGTCTCGGTGCTGGCGACGCTTCAAGACGGCCTCGACGATCCCGGCGATCCCGACGACATCGACGCCTCAGTCGCTGCCTACCTGCTGTTCAATCCAGCCTTTTCAGCGGACGACGAGAAAGACCCGGAAGTCAACGTGATGGAGCACCTGACGAAGGAGCTGGCACCCGCGATCGTTTTCTTCGGCACCGAAGATCGGAACTGGAAGTCGGGCTGTGATGCGGTCCACCAGCGGCTGCGTTCTCTCGGCAACACGACGACGGAAACGTTGCTGGCACAAGGGGAAGGGCACGGCTTTTTCAACCGTTCGCCCTGGCGCGAGTTGAGCTTGATCGCCGCGGATCGGTTTCTGGCCACGCAAGGTTTGTTGGACGGGGACCCGTCGCTTTCGAAGCCGGCCACTGGCGAAGCGTTGCTTTCGATTCCAATGCCGACGGGGGAGACGAAGCGGTCGAAGCCGGAGGCCGACACCGCGCCGTCGCAGGACGACCAACTCGCTCTTACGCTTCGTTCCCAACAGGAAACCTCGCCCGAGAGTGGGCAATTCCACTTCGTCGAGCAGAGCGAACAGTGGCGTCCGGAAAAGACCGCCGTGATTGTGTGTGACGTATGGGACTCTCACCACTGTCTCAATGCCGTGCGGAGACTCGAGGAGTTCGCACCGCGGCTCGATGAGGTGCTGCAGGAAGCCCGCAAGCGGGGCGCGACGATCGTTCATGCCCCGAGCGGCTGCATGGCCGCGTATGAGGATCACCCGGCGCGGGCCCGGGCGATGCAGGTACCAAAGGCGAACCAGCTTCCCGAGGAAATCAACGCGTGGTGTTACCAGATCCCATCCGAGGAGCAGGGCGTCTACCCAATCGATCAGTCCGAGGGGGGCGAGGACGACGACCCGGACGAGCATGCCGCGTGGATGAAGAAGCTGGAATCGATGGGCCGCGATCCGCAACGTCCCTGGCAACAGCAGTCGGAATTGATCACCATCGATGCTGATCGCGACTACATCTCCGACCGCGGCGATGAAATCTGGAGCCTGCTCGAAAGCCGCGGCATCGAGAACGTCATTCTGACCGGCGTGCACGTCAACATGTGTGTCCTGGGCCGACCGTTCGGTCTGCGGCAGATGGTTCGTAACGGAAAGAAAGTGGTCCTGATGCGCGACATGACCGACGCCATGTACAACCCCCAGCGGTGGCCTTACGTCTCCCATTTCACCGGCAACGACTTGGTCATCGCGCACATCGAACGATTCGTTTGTCCGACCGTAACGAGCGAACAGATCCTCGGCGGCGAGCCTTTTCGGTTTTCCCAGGACACGCGGCCGCAGTCGGTGTTGAAGGCAACGGATACATCACCCGTCACGGCAAGCGGACGGTGATCAAGATGACGCCGCAAGGAGAGATCCTGCGGGCCGGTAGCGTCGCCGACGACACGCGAGGGGGGCGGCGTGCGTTACTCTGGCTTGCCAAGCAGGCGGCCGGTGGCGGCGGTGATGTCGGGCTGCCGCATCAGGGATTCACCCACCAAGACCGCTTTGACGCCGCCGGCTTTCAACCGTAGCAGATCGTCGTGGGTTCGGATGCCGCTCTCGCCGATGACCAGCCGATCGGCGGGGATTCTCGGTCGCAGGCGTAATGTATGCTCGAGGTTGGTGTGAAAGGTTTTGAGGTTGCGGTTGTTGATACCGACCATGCGGGTCCCTGTCGCCAGGACGGCGTCGAGGTGTTTCTCCTCGAACAGTTCGATCAGGGTTTGCAGCCCCAACTCGAGGGCTTGATCATGCAGCTGGCGCAGCGATTCGGGATCGAGACATTCCGCGATCAACAAGACGCAGTCGGCACCGGCGGCGCGGGCTTGCAACAGTTGATAGGGGTCGACGAGAAAGTCTTTCCGCAGCAGCGGCAGATCGATCGCCTGGCGGATCTCGCGCAGGTACTCGAGGGAACCTTGGAAGAAGGGTTGGTCGGTAAGGACACTGACGCAAGCGGCGCCGGCTTGCTGGTAGCAGCGGGCGACTGCGACCGGGTCAAACTCATCGCGGATCCGGCCTGCGGAGGGGCTGGCCCGTTTGACCTCGGCGATCAGCCGAACCTCGTTGCCGGTTGCCAGCGCGGCGTGGAAGTCACGGCAGGGGGGCAGGTCTCGAATCGCGGCCTTGAGTTCGGCTTCGGCGACCTTGGCGCGGTCGGTTTCGATCGTCGCCCGCGTCTGGACCAGGATATCGTCGAGGATGGTCATCAATGTTTGAAATGGCGTCGGCCGGTCAGCACCATCGGAAGGTCGTATTCGTCACAGGCGTCGACGACTTCCTGGTCCCGGCGCGAGCCGCCGGGCTGGATGATCGCCACGACGCCGGCATCGGCGGCCGCCTCGATCGAGTCGGGGAAGGGGAAGAAGGCGTCGGAGGCGAGGACCGAACCGGGGGCACGGTCCCCCGCCTTTTCGATCGCGATCTCGACGCTGTCCACGCGGCTCATCTGGCCCGCACCGACTCCGATCAGGGAGGTTTCTTTGGCCAGCACAATGGCGTTGCTCTTGACGTGTCTGACCATTTCCCAGGCGAACGCGAGGTCATCCCACAGTTCATCGTCGACTTCAGTTTCGGTCGCGGTTTGCCACTGTAGCGGCACGCTGGTCATCCGATCGGCATCCTGAACCAACAGGCCGCCGCTGATGAAGCGTCGCTGGATCACCGGCGGCGGGTCGCCCAATCGCCCGACCTGCATCAGTCGCACGTTCTCGCGCCACCGGGGCCGGCTTGTCAGCAGCCCGACGGCGCCAGCTTCATAGTCCGGGGCAACGATCGCTTCGATGAACAGCCCCGGTTCGCATAATGCTTCCGCAGTGGCCAAATCGACGGTTCGATTGAACCCAAGGACCGACCCAAAGGCGCTCAGCGGGTCCCCGGTCAGTGCCTTGTTGCAGGCCGAGGCGAGATTGTCGTCGATCGCGGCGCCGCAAGGATTGTTGTGCTTGATCACTGAGGCCGCCGGGCTGGCAAATCCCCGCACGATCTCCAACGCCGCATCCAGATCGAGCAGGTTGTTGTAGGAGAGGTCCTTGCCGGTGACCTGACGTGCGGAAACCAGGTTGGCCGTCCGGATGGTCGGATCGACGTAAACGGCCGCGCGTTGGTGGGGGTTTTCGCCGTAGCGGAGATGCGACTTGCGGCGGAAGGCGAGGTTGAGCGAGCTGGGGAACTCGCCGGCAATCGAGTCGCCGCGAAGGTAGTCCGCGATCGCCCGGTCATAGGCGGCGGTATGGTCGAAGGCGTCGCCGGCCAGCTGCATCCGCAGTTCAGCCGTGGTCCCTCCCGAGGAGTCCAGCTGTTCTAGAATCTCGCCGTACTGCTCCGGGCTGGTGGCGACCACGACATCAGCATGGTTCTTGGCGGCGGCGCGAACCAGGCTCGGTCCGCCAATGTCGATCTGTTCGACGCATTCCTCGCGGGTCACCCCCGACCGGGCCGCCGTTGCGGCGAAAGGATAGAGGTTGACCACAACCAGATCGAACGGTTCGATGTCGTGATCTTCCAAGGCATCCATGTGGTCCCCGCGATCACGAATCGCCAAGATCCCACCGAAAATCTTGGGGTGTAGCGTCTTCAGCCGGCCGTCGAGCATTTCCGGAAAGCCGGTGTACTCGGCTACATCCAACACCCGAACCCCGCACTGCTCCAGATGGCGGCGGGTACCACCGGTGCTGTAGATCGTGACGCCTGCCCGTTGCAGACCGGCCGCCAAATCGGCGAGCCCTAATTTGTCACTGACGCTGATCAGCGCGTTGCGAACCGGGACGACGTCGGGCACGGGATTTCGATTTCTATCGCGGGAGAGGAAAACAGGAGACCGCCGGCGGTGACGCGTCCAGCGGTGGATGCGTTGCGGGACCCTGAAAGGTGTACCCGTCAACCCCAGGGATGGTCAACCCGCGGTTAGAGTCGGTCCCCTGGCATTCGGTCCCCTGGCATTCGGTCCCCTGGCATTCGGTCCCCTGGCATTCGGCCAGCTGAATTGAGACACTCATGCGGGGATCGCAGGGTCGATCCACGGTAGGATGGGTCGGTCCACCGAATTGGGCCCTTGACCGCCATCGATCCCCCGCTTCCGCGACACCCGGCAGATCAGCGAGTCGAACCCTCATGAACCGATTTCCCGTCCCCTCCATCGTCATGTTTGCGCTACTATCGTTCTCCTCCACTCCGCTGTTGCGGGGCGACGAGGGCATGTACCTGTTCAACGACTTGCCCCGAGAGTTGCTCCGCGAGAAATACGACTTTGAGCCAACCGACCAGTGGGCCGATCACTTGCGTCTGGCCTCGGTCCGATTCAATAGTGGTGGTTCGGGATCCCTTGTCTCCAGCAATGGTTTGGTGCTGACCAACCATCACGTCGCCAGCGACACCTTGCACAAGCTGAGTTCCTCGGAACGGAACCTGGTCGATGACGGGTTTTTGGCCGACAGCTTCGAGGAGGAACTCAAGGCACCCGATTTGGAGCTGAATCAGTTGGTGTCGATCGACGACGTGACCGAGCGGGTGACCGCGGCGGTCGATTCGGAGGCGTCGGCAGAGGAAGCAGTCAAGCAGCGGAACGCCGTTATTGCCGAGATCGAGAAGGAATCGCTCGACGCGACGGGGCTGCGGAGCGACGTCGTGACCTTGTTTGGCGGCGCGAAGTACCACCTTTACCGCTACAAGAAGTACACCGACGTGCGGTTGGTCTGGGCGCCGGAAACCGCAGCTGCATTTTTTGGCGGCGATGCCGACAATTTTGAATACCCACGATTCAATCTCGACGCCACATTGATGCGTGTCTACGAAGACGGCGAGCCCGCCGAGATCGACCACTTTTTGGGATGGCACGATGATCCGCTCGAGGCCGGGGAATTGGTCTTCGTCAGCGGAAATCCCGGGCGGACGCAGCGGATCTACACGGTGGCGGCCTTGCAGCATCTTCGCGACCGCTATTTCCCCTACATCCTCCACTACCTGCGCCGCAAAGAGGTCATGTTGCAGCAGTTCAGTTTGGAGGGCAAGGAGCCGGAACGGCGGGCTCGCGACGACCTGTTCGGCATCCAGAACGCCCGCAAGGCCTACACCGGCATGCTGGCGGGGTTGCAAAACCCGAGCACCATCGCGGCCAAACGGGAACGCGAAGCCTGGTTGTTGGATCAAGTGCAGCAAACCGCCGACCTCAAAGACTTGGCCGGTGCCTGGGATGAGATCGCACAGATCCAAGAGGAAAAGGCGGAGATGATCGGCCAGACGGTCCGGTTCCGCAGTTCGCTGTTCGAGTTTGCATTGCAGATCGTGTTGCTGGCCGCCGAAGACGAACTGCCCAACCAGGAACGCTTACCCGAGTACACCGACAGCGGCCGGGAATCGTTGCTGCAGCAGTTGCTGAGCACCGCCCCGATCTACCGGGATCTGGAACTGGCCAAACTGGCGGATGAACTCTCGCGGTTGGCCGAACTTCGCGGCGGCGAGGATCCGTTGGTCACGGAGGTCTTCGACGGCAAGGGGCCGCGTGACCGGGCGGCTGAGCTCATCTCGGGAACGAAACTTGACGACGTCGAGATCCGCCGCCAGCTGATCGATGGCGGGATCGAGGCGGTTCAGGCCTCGGACGACCCGCTGATCCGATTGGCCTCGATGCTGGAGCCCGAGTACCGCCGGATCCGCAAAATCAACGACGAGCTGAGTGAACGTGAACGTCAAGCCTATGCACGGATCACCCAGGCCGTTACGGCGATCGAAGGGACCGGGGGGTATCCCGATGCGACGTTCACCCTGCGGCTCGCCTTCGGGGCCGTCAAGGGCTATGAAGAGGACGGTGAGTCGATCCCACACGCAACCGATTTCGCCGGCGCCTTTGAACACGCCCAGGTTCACGAGGGCCAAGACGACTTTGACCTGCCCGATTCCTGGCACGAGGCAAAGGATCAGTTGTCGCTGCAGACCCAGCTGAACTTCGTCTGTACCGCCGACATCATCGGTGGCAACAGCGGCTCGCCGGTCGTCAACCGCGACGGAGACCTGGTCGGCCTGATCTTCGATGGGAACATTTATAGTCTGACCGCCGACTATCTCTACTCGGATGACCAAGCCCGTGCGGTGAGCGTCTCCGCGGCCGGGATCAAGGAAGCGTTGCGCTCGATCTATGAGGCGTCGTCGCTGGCGGATCAGTTGGGCCAGTGACGCCCGCGTCAGCCCGTTGCAGACTCTCGCGAACCTCCGGTGCCGCCGTCCAGTAAAACAGCGTTCCGATCCCCGCCATCGCCAGTTTGACCAGTTCAAACACGAGGGCGACCAGCGTTCCGGAGGCGGCCGTCGGGTCGGCGGGCAGCAACCGATACAGCGACTCCATCGCCGCTTCCAACACGCCCACGCCGGCAGGCGAGATCGGAAGGGCCGAGGCCAGCATTGCGACCGGGACGATGACGAAGTGCTCGGCCAGTGTTGGAGGGGATCCGTACAAGCCGCGAGCGACCAAATAAATGCTGGTCGCCAGCATCGCCTGGACGCCGACGCTCAACAAGACCGCCGCCGCCAAGGCGAGCGGGCGCTCGTGAAACATTCGAAGCGGTTTTCCCACCCGCTCGATGGTCCCGCCGATGACCGGCCAGCTGCCTCCCCAGCGAACCAGCCGGTCGACGCCTCGGCCCCCGAGCACCAGCGCAGCGAGAGCTGCGGTGCCGATGCCGACCAGCGCGGTGACGGCCACCCGGACGGCATCCAGATCCAACGCCCGGGCCGCGGCGGGGTCCGTGGCGTCATCAGCGCCGCGGTTGATCGTGCCCAGGTCGGTCAGGGCAAAGGTGAACCCCACCAGGAGCAGCAATCCATACAGGCCGCAGCCGCGGTCGGCCAGGACTGAAGCCACCGCCTCGATGCGCTTCCCTGGGCGGCGGCGGGCCAGGAAGACAGCTTTGAACAGGTCCCCCCCCACGCTGCCGGCGGAGACGAAGTTCAGGAGAAAGCTGATCGAGCCGAGCCGAAACGCTTCCAGCATCGACAGCTCGATGCCCTGGGCCCGAACGAGTAGGCACCAGCGAACGAACGAGAGGCTGAGCGCCACCATCGCGACGCCCAGGGCGGTCGCCAGAAGCGGATAGTCTTTCGGTTGCTCCGCCAACGCGTGCCATTGCTCAGGGCTGATTTGCCACCCCAGCAGGTATCCCAGGATCAGCACCGGCAGGGCGAACTTGGCGGCGGTCAGCGCGAGCCGTTTGGGGTCTCGGATCATCGCCGAAGAATAGTCACCGAATCCCCTCTTTCCAACGGCAACCTTGTCAAACCGAGGGGGAGTTCCTATTCTGCGTGGCTGCCATGTAAAGCCCCATTTCTTTCCCCCCTTCATTCGCGTGGACTGAGTAGAACACCATGACCATGGATCGCAGCCTGAAAGTCGCGGCCGGCGCCATCAAGCCGCGGAATGTGCTGACGCGTGCCGAACGGGTTGCCCGTTTGCAAGAGCTGGACCGATTTGACGAGAATGCGAGCATCATCGGGATGCCCAAGGTCCGCGTCGTCAAGGTCTCTCTGAAAAAGAAAAAGAAGGTGAAGAAGGCGGAAGACACCAAGAATTAGCCTGGATCCGAAGGACGCCCCCATTGACCGAACAGGGACCGATGCACGATCGGCCACCCTATGTCATCCGGTTGGACGACTTTCTCAAACGCCGCGGCTTGGTGGGGACGGGGGGAGAGGCGAAAATTCGGATCCAAGGAGGGGAGGTCCGCGTCAACGGCGAGATCGAAACGCGTCGCCGCAAGCAGCTCGCCCTCGGCGATCGTGTGCAGTGGCTTGAACACGATTTGGTCGTCACCGCAGAAACCTAGGAGGACCGGGGCGACTTTGCCGGTTGCGTCGTCTTCTCGGCGCCGGCCGGAGCAGGGCAAGTCTTGGGTGCCGCTTCGCCGATCTGACGGGAGCATGGACGAACCGTCACGCGATGCCGTCGAACGCCAGCGGCGGAAGGAATTGCCCGTTATGAAATGTCTCCTCTTCCCCGGCCGAGCCCTGATCTCGATGCTGATCGTCGCCGCCGGGACCCAAGCCGTCTCGGCCGATTGGCACGAATTCTGGCACGGTGTCCGAATCGGTTTTCATCGCAACAATGCTTGGCCCGATCCGTTCAATGAAGCCGACGCAACGCAAGTTGTCCAACCGTTCGAAATCATGAAGCACAACGGCTGGCGGGTGCACAACACGATCGGCCACGAACTGTTCCGCGAGGGTGACGGTGCGCTCCTGACCGCCGGGCACACCCGTGTGCAGTGGATCGCCACGCAGTCTCCCGTGGCCCGACGGGAAATCTATGTCCTTCGCGGCCGCTCGGAGGAGGAAACCGAGGCTCGGGTTGCGTCGGTCGAGAAAGCATTGACCAAGATGTACACGAGTGGTCCGGAAGCCCAAATCTTCGTCACCGAGAGCGAACCGACGACATCGCCCGGTGCCTGGGCGACGAAAGTCAATCGGGATGCGCTCAACCAGATGCCGTCGCCCCGGCTGCCCTCCAGCAGCTCCTCCGGCCAGGTCGGTGCGTCATCCCCCAGCGGCGGATCCAACTAGGCTCTGTCTCAAAATCCTGAGCTGACGGCGTTCGCCCCATGCCATCCACTTTGTAACGGTACGGCGCGAGCCGTCCGGCCCCGCGATCAATAAGGGCTGCTCTCGGTTTCGAGAGCAGCCCTTTTTTCGTCCCCACGATGGTTCGAGACACACCTTGCGCCGAATTTTGATTCCCGCCCCCGACTGTCGCCGAACGGGTTGAAGTTTCCCTCCAATTCGGTCGATTCTCCTAACCGGAGAGATCGAACCAACTCGTATCTTTCGAACCGGCTTCCCGAACGGCCGCTGGTTCGACCGTCAGAGGGAATCGGAGCATGAACAAGTCGACTCACACCCGCCGCGCGTTGCTCGCCGTGTTGCTCACCGGGTCGGTGGTCGGCGGGACCGTTGGATGTTCCGGCGGGGGGATGTCGCTGGCGTCACTCAATCCGCTCTCGAAGCCGGCCGCCAACGCTCCGGAGACGCTCGACCCGGCCGTCACCGAAGCGCTTGCTGAAAATCAACCATCAACCGGCAACCAACTCGCCTCCTTCGGTGCCAAGACCAAGGAGGCGGTCGTCAAATCGACCAGCTCGGTCACGGGAATGTTTTCACGCAACAAGAACAACTCCGGCAACAGCTCAGTCGCCGAAGACGATCCGCTGCGGCTTGACAACAGCCCCAGCAAAGTCGACCCACAAGTGTTCGTGGCCAATGGCCAACTGTGGGAGTCCACGGGCAACTTCGGCAAGGCGATGGAGAGCTACAGCAAGGCGCTCGACCAACAAGCCAACCACGTCCCGGCGATGACCAATATCGCGCGGCTCCACTATCGTCAGGGCAACCACCGCCAAGCAGCGTCGTTCTTCCAGAAGGCGATTGAGCAGCAACCCGATGATCCAGAATTGTTTCACGACCTCGGGCTGACCCTGAGCAAGTTGGGTCAAAATGAGCCCGCGATTCAAACACTTTCGAAGGCCCTGCAGATGTCGCCTGGGAATTCCCGCTACGCAAACAATCTGGCCACCGTCCAGTTCGAAGCGGGGAATCGGGAAGTGGCGTTTGACGTGCTTCAGAACAACAACAAGCCAGCGGTGGCCCACTTCAACATGGCCTACCTGCATGTCAAGCAAGGACAGACCGATGCCGCGCGAAAGCACCTGAATGAGACGCTGGAATTCGAGGCGTTGGCGGCGAGTGACGCAGCGGTCAAACGCGCCGTCGACCGCTCTCGCCAGATGCTTCAACAGCTTGATGGCAATGGCCCCAACCCCGCCCAGCTGAGCGCCGATGAGTCGATCGCTGCCCAACGGCAACCGTCGACTCCACAACAAGCGACTCCACAGCAAGCGACTCCACAACGGATCGCTCCGCCGCAAACGGCCTCACCGGCGGCCGCTGAGTCGGCTTCGCCGAATCCTGCGGTACCGGTCGTGACGGCTCCAAAGACGGGGACCTCGCACTCACTTCCCAGCGGCTTTACGATGCCCGGTGAGGAGTAAAAGCGCGGCGGGGCAACCTCTCAGCGCTGAACGGAGTCAGTCTCTTTGCTGGCCGTCTGGATGACTCGCCCGGCGGCGATACTCCCGTACCTGCCAGACGAGCTGGCAGCGGTAGACGCATGGTCGTGCATTCTTGATCCGCGAAGTGCAACGCGTTTCTCGCGTCGCTGGATGTTCGCAACGGTGCAGCGCAAGCCGCCCGGCGTTTTGCGGGAAACCTACGCTCGGGGCCGGGCGGCTTGCGTCGCTGCGTTCATAAAGGGTCAGTCTGTTAGTTGGGGGGAGGTGGGATGAGTGTATCGACGCCGGAGTGCTGGAACGGGAGCATTCGTCAAACTTTTACCACCCGTATCTGGTGGAATGATCAAACCCGCTCGTTGTCTTGTGCCGATAAGTCCGCCTGAAGCGGTTGTTCGGCAGCGCCCGATCGTAGCAGCGGTCGGCAAATTGCTGGGGAGCATTCGCTTTGAAGTCTTGAAGACCATATAGATGATCGGCCCATTGTGAGGCGGCAGCGGCCGCGGAGACGTTTGCGATGCACCAAATGACTCAGTTTCGAAACAGTTGTCAGCGCCAGCGAATCGGTGGTCCGAGTCACCGACTGCCTTGGGCGTTCGCCGCCTTGTCGGCTGTGTTGGCGGCTGCCGTACCAGCAGCAGCACAATCCCTGCCACCGCACGGGGCCCAGGCCTCGCCCGACTTTGAGGCAAGTGGATACGTCGTCCCAGCCGGCATGGTATCGCCCGAGCAGTATCCGTCGGCCGGACCGCAGGTTCCATCCTCTGGGCCCTACCCGCTGTCGCCTGGCATGGACGACTCTGGGGTCGCCCCGGCCGGGTACATGAGTGGATGTGACGGTGGGTGCTTTGATAGCGGCCAATACGGCGGCACGGGCGATTGCAGCTGTGCCGGTGGTGGCGGTTGCGGTCTGCTCGGTGGCGGCGGTTGCGGTCTGCTCGGTGGTGGCGGCATCCGCAGTCGTTTACGCAGTCTTCACTACAAAAGTGGTTTCGACGATCTGTGTTATCTGTTCGGCGGCGTCCCGATGACGCTGCGAGCGCTGCTTCCCTACAGCGAAGCGGGCCAATGTGCCCAGCGTTGGTACGACGTTTCGGCGGAAGCAACATATCTGGGACACAACCGGCTCGGCCCCAGCCGCACGGTAACGACACTGGGAACTGGACTCGATAACCCGGTGCTGAACCTTGCCGATGTCGGTTCGACTGACCTCGAAGCGGGCTTCCGGCTTTCGGCGGCGATGATCTTCGGCCCCGGCGGAAACCTGGAGGTCACCTACATCGGGAACAACGATTGGCATCAACGGGCCGCCGTGACGGATCCCGATGCCGGCCTGTTCTCCTTCATCAGCGAGTTCGGGACCGCGCCGCTCAATGGTTTCGACGACACGGACCGCTCGCTGCGTCAAAGCCTCGACATGGAAAGCACCTTTCACAGCGGCGAGGTCAATTACCGCCGCCGGACCGTCGGCCCCAACTGCCGATTCCAGGCCTCCTGGCTTGTCGGGCTGAGATACCTTCGCTACGACAACGGCTTGCTCTACGCCGCCCTGGGCGAAGAGGACAACACGGTCAATGAGGACCTGCCGCGTTTCTTCTCAACGAATGACGTGGTCAAGAACGACCTGGCCGGGGCTCAGATTGGCGGCGACCTGTGGTGGAACGTGATCCCCGGGGTCAATCTGGGTGTCGGCGCCAAAGGGGCTTGGCTGAACAACGACATCGACCGCCGCACCACCTTGACCGCCAACTCGATCGACGCCGGCGGGGCAGGAGAGGAATCGGTCACCAGCGGCGGCAGCGACAGCACGGTCGCGGGGGAACTGGAAGCGACCGCGGTCTATCGGCTGAGCCACTCCTGGTCCTTGCGCTCCTCGTACTACCTGTTGGCGATCGAGGATGTCGCGGTCGGCACAGCGGATGCCCAAACCGTTCGCGGCTTTGTCCAAGAGGGGCCAGCGCCCGAACCGGACTTGGTTCACGACCGCCTGGTGATCCAGGGTGTGACCTTCGGTGCCGAGTACCTCTGGTAGACCGATAAGCAAATCCCGAGGCCCTAGGATCAGCGATTTTTGCCCTTGGGGGGAGCATCGAGCGGGATCAATGGGAACGATTCCGACGGCTCTCGGTTCTGCTCCATCATCGTCGCCAGCCGCTCGACAATCTCGGGATGATCCTCCGCAACGTCGTTCTGCTCCCCGACGTCCTCGGCCAAATTGTAAAGCTCGATCGTCAGGTCGCCGCGATTCATGTTTTGTCGGATCGCTTTCCAGTCACCGACCCGAATCGATTGCTGGCCTCCGTAAGCGGGAAATTCCCGGTACAGATAGCTCCGTGACTCCTGTCGCTCTCCCTGCAACGCCGGCAGCAGGCTGAGTCCGTTGACCTCCTCGGGCACCTCGGACGCCGCTCCCACCGCGTCCAGAATAGTCGGAAGCCAGTCTTCGAAACCGCTGACGTAGTCGCTCGTTGTCCCGGCGGAAACCTTGCCTGGCCAGCGAACGATGGTTGGGACGCGGACGCCCCCTTCGTACAATGATCCCTTCAATCCACGCAGCTCTCCGACGCTTTCAAAGAACTCGTAATCGACCTCTTCCTCCAGATGGGTCGTACCATTATCGGAGCTGAAGATCACCAGCGTGTTGTCGCTCAGCCCGAGTTCATCCAGCAGATCAAGGACGTTGCCGATGTTGCGGTCCAGCCGCGTGATCATCGCTGCGTAAGCCGCCCGTGGGGTGAAGTGGGGCGTGTATCCCCGGCCGCTGGCGCGGGTGAACGGTGGGTCGTGCCAACCGAGATCCAGATACGGCTCAAGCTCCTCGTCCGGGACGTGTAACGCCACATGCGGGATGATCGATGGATAGTAAAGGAAGAAAGGCCGGTCCTGGTTCTCCTGAATGAACTCCAAGGCTTGGGCGTTGATGTGGTCCGGGGCGTAGTCCTCGCCTTTGAACACGTCATAGCTCTGCGGATCGGACGGATCGGCCCCGTCGGGGAGCGAAGCGTGTCCCGGAACCGGCGGTTGGTTGTTCAACGGCGTTCGCTCGTCATCGTCCCAGAGGTAATCGGGGTAATAACTGTGAGCGTGTGCCTGACAGTTGTAGCCGAAGAAGCGGTCGACGCCTTGCGACAATGGTTCGCCGGAGGAGTCGGGACCGCCAAGCCCCCATTTGCCGAACGCCCCGGTCACGTAGCCTTGATCGCGCATCAACTCCGCCACCGTGACTTCACTCTCCGGGATCGGCCATTGCCCCTCGGGCGGTGTCGATCGATTGCTGCGAACGTAAGCGTGCCCCGGATCTTTGCCGGTCATCAAGACACATCGCGACGGGGCACACACCGGACTCCCCGCGTAATGCTGCGTCATCCGGACGCCCTGGCGAGCCAGTGCATCCAACCGCGGCGTCCGGATCTTTGTCTGACCATAGCTGCCGACTTCCCGGTAGCCGAGATCATCGGCGACGATCAACACGACGTTGGGAGGGGAGTCGTCCGCAGCGTTGACCTCCGCCAGCGAAGACCCACCGAGCGCAAGCGCGATCCCGACCAGTAACCCTCGGCCCCATTCGCGCCGTCTCGATACCGCCGTCAGAAACGGGACGGCAAGCCTGCCCGACCCCACATGCCTTCGTCGCTCACTGTTCATCATCCACATCCGATACTCGTCCGAGGTTGCGGTACCATCGACATCACGTGCCGTTCATCGGCGTCCAGAATAGACGATCGCGGGCCGGCGGGCCACGCTGTCTTCATCGCCATCGGATGCCTGCACCCCCGATGATACGGTGGGTCTCCTGAGGCATCGCTCCGGTCACCGGAGGCGGACAAAACAGGACCTTGACATCCATAATTGACAGCGATAGTTTAAAAGTTCGTTTGCAATGGGGGGCTGGCCGCGCCGCGGGGCGCGGCCGCGTTTTCGCAGCCGCGACCTTGATGTGAGGTTGATCGAACCGATGAACGACGCGTTTGCTCCGGGACCGCGATGTCCCTTGTTCGTCACCATGGTGTTGCTTGGAATCGGCGCGGGCTCCTTCGCGTGGTCCCAGTCGGCTTCGTACGAGCGGCCCCCGATCGACTATCTCGGCGCCGAGGTGCATGACCGGGTGGCCCAGCTTTCGACGCAGATGGAGGAGGGTCAGCTGGAGCTGGATTACGACGCGGACCACGGGTATTTGCCAGCGGTTCTGGCGGCGTTGGAGATTCCCAAAAGTTCGCAGGTGCTGGTCTTTTCCAAGACGAGTTTGCAACTGCATCGCATTTCACCGCGGCGGCCACGGGCGCTCTACTTCAACGTCGACGTCTATGTCGGCTGGTGCCAGAACGGAGACGTGTTGGAGTTGGCGGCAACCGATCCCGAGCAGGGGGCGACGTTCTACACACTGGAGCAGTCCCAAGAGGAATCACCGCGGCTGGTCCGGGACCGCGGTCAATGCTTGAGCTGTCACGCCTCGAGTCGGACCCAGGGGGTTCCTGGCTATGTGATCCGCAGCGTCTTTGTCGATGCAGCAGGTCACGCGATGCTGGGGACTCACACCTACACGACCGACCACACCAGCCCGTTCGACGAGCGCTGGGGGGGTTGGTACGTGACCGGACAGCACGGCCAGATGCGGCACATGGGAAACGTGACCAGCCGCGAGGAGGGGCGGGAGCTGCTGACCGATCGCAAAGCGGGGGCTAACCGCGAGTCGTTGGAGGAGATCGTCAACACCGACCCCTATCTCACCCCCCACAGCGATCTGGTCGCCTTGATGGTGTTGGAGCACCAGACGCAGATGCACAACGCGATTGCCGCAGCGAACTACGAGACCCGGGAGGCACTGCACCAATCATCTCAGATGAACGAGTTGTTGGAGCGTGAGCCGGGCACGATCAGCGACAGCGCCGAGCGGCGTATCGACGCCTCGGCCGATCGGGTCCTGCGTTACTTGCTAATGTGCGACGAGTTTGAACTCACCGACCCCGTTTCGGGCACCAGCGGGTTTGCCGAGGAGTTCGCCGGCCGGGGAATTCAGGATTCTCGAGGGCGATCCCTGCGCGAGCTGGATCTGCAGCGACGGCTGTTTCGCTATCCTTGCAGCTACCTGATCCACTCCCCCGCCTTCGACGGTTTACCCGACGAGGTCCGCGGCCGGGTATTGAGTCGCCTCGCAGCGATCCTGCAGGGCGATGACGACTCCTCCGATTTCGACCACCTCTCGAAGACCGACCGTCGCAAGATCTTCGAGATTCTGATGGAAACCAAGCCGGAATTCGCAGATTCGGTGGCGGCAATGTGAGTCGACAGGCTGGCAGCCTGTGCTACGTCGGTTCGGTCACCTCGGCTTGGCGGCTTTGAGTGACGCCTGGTGAAGTTTATCCAGCTGGGCCAGCGATGCCTCCGGGTTCGCTTCGATCTTTTCAATGCAGGGGGGGCAGCAGACGTAAAAGACCTGGCCTTCCACGATCGTCCATTTCGGTTCGCTGGGAAGTTCGTTCTCCATCACGGGACAAATCCGCTGTCCTTTGATGAAGTTTTGATGGACGGTCGCCCAGTGCTCCCGATCGACCTGACCGTCCAGGCAACCCTCACAGCAGAAGTGCAGGGTCAACTTGCCGACTTTCGCTTTGACCGGTTCACCGTGGGTTCCCAGTTCGTTCCCCGTCACCGGACAGATTTTCTGGACCGACATCCGCAGCTGGTCACGCTTCGCTTGCAACTCTTGCGGCGTTTCGCCACCAGGTTCAACCGCCGCTACCCAAGCGGGTGCCGAGAGGAACACGACCATCAGGGAAAGGATTTTCCAGTACAAATTCATAGCAGTTCTCCAATTGAGATTTCAACGAAACACAAAACACACGACGAACGGATCGACCGCACTCAGGCGGCTTGGCGAGGAAATTCAGCGGCAGCTTCATCCGCCGGTCCCATGCCCGCCCGGAGGGCAACTTCTTGGGTCGCACAAAACACAGCGGGAACGACAAGCAGGGTGACCAACTCAACGCACATCCCACCGAATACAGGTAACGCCATCGCGCGGGCAACATCGGCCCCGCGTCCGGTGGCCAGCAGCACGGGCACCAATGCGACCAACGTCGTGCCCGTGGTCATCAAGCAGGGGCGAATTCGCCGCAGACCCGCCTCGACGGTCGCCTCGCGAATCGCGGCAATCGAATTCGGCTGTCGCTTCTGGAAGGCTTGTTTCAGATAGGTCGCGATCACGACCCCGTCATCGACGGCGATCCCGAACAAGGCGATGAAGCCGATCCAGATCGCGGTGTTCATCTCCGTTGCCGTGATCGCCAGCAGGATCATTCCGCCGCCAAAGGCGACCGGAATGCCGGTGAATACCGCCAGGGATAGGGAGAGCTGGCGAAACTGGAAATAGATGATCAACAGATTGATCAAAATGACGACCGGGACCACCCACATCAGCCGCTGATTGGCTTCGACTTGATTGCGGAACGAGCCGACCGCTTCGAGTTCGAAGTTGCCGTCGGGAAAGGAGAGTTCGCCGCGCTGGCGGGCGGCGGCCAGCGCGGCCATGACGCCGTCGACGGTTTCCAAGTCTCCCTTCATTCCGGCGGGAGAGAACGAAATGTGGGCGACCAGGCGGGCGTCTTCACTGTTGATCATTCCCGGGCCCCACGAGGTGGACAGATCGGCCAATCGATCAAGCGGCACGATTTCGCCCCCGTGGGTCACGACGGGGATTTCGCCGAGTCTGTCGATCTGGCCCCGAACGTCGCGATGAAAGCGGACCTGGATCGGAAACCGCTCCCGGCCCTCGACGGTCGTGGTGACATCGAGCCCGCCGAGTCCCGCGGCGATGATTTGGTTGACCGCCATCGTGGTCATGCCATAGCGGGAGGATTCTTCGCGATCGACATCGAATTCGAAGTACGGCTTGCCCATCACGATGTCGGGGTTGACCGAGCGGTCGTCGACCAGCGGAATCTGCTTCAGTTGATCGGCGACGCGACCGGCGGCTTTGGAGAGACCTTCCAACGTGTCGCCGTAGATCCGTACCGCCATCGACGCCTTGATGCCGCTTTGCAGCATCACCACGCGGCCCTCGATCGGCTGCAGCGGTGAGGCGGGCGTGATCCCGGGCAGCGTCGCGACGCGGTTGATCTCGTCCCAGATCGCCCGCTCGGTCATCCCTTCCCGCCACGCTTCTTTCGGCTTGAGCATCACGTAGGTTTCAATCATCGCCGCCGGGGCGGGGTCGAGCGCCGATTCGACACGCCCGATCTTGCCCAGCACGTTTTCGACCTCCGGGATCTGCTTGATCATCGTGTCCTGGGTCTGCAGCACCTCCATCGCCTGATTGAAACTCGCCGCCGGATAGAGGCTCGGCATGTAAAACCAACTCCCCTCATCAAGGGCGATCCAGTCATCCGATTCCAAGCCGGGCAACAGGTGTTTGGCATCGGCATAGCCGGGGATCGCATTCAGGTCGGCCCCCAGTCGCGAGGCCACCCGTTCCAACGGCTGCAGCAGTCGCGGCAACCCCAGCCAGCCGCCGAGTCCCAGGAGGCAAATCAATCCTGGAATCACGAAGAACGCCGGCCGGTGCGCCAGCACCCACCGCAGCGTCGGCTCATAGGCGGCCCGGACGACCCGGCTCAGCGGGCTCGATTCAATCGGCACGATCCGTTCCCGGCTGATCCAGTAACCGGCGGCGAATCCGACCAGTGCCGAGACGCCAACGACCATGCCCCAGGACCATCCCAACAGCTGGGCCAGTTCCGCGCCCCACAAGCCTGCCGCGGTGCCAGCTGCCAACGTGGCGACGCCGAGGCCGCTGAGCGACGATCGGCCGCGCCCGCTCCACGCCCCCTTTCCCATCGCCCCGCCGCGTTTGAGCAACACGCGGCAGAGTAGCGGCACGAGAACCACGGCGACGATCAAGCTGGCGACCAGGGCAAACGTTTTCGTCCAGGCCAGGGGGGCAAACAACCGATAATCCCGGCCAGTGAGAAGGAACACGGGCAGGAAGCTCACCACCGTGGTCGTCACCGCCGTGATCACCGCTGGCACCACCTCGAGCGCCGCCTCGCGAATCACCTTCAACCGCTCAGTCCGGCCCCCCCGCGAACCGTCACTCTCCCACGTCGCCAAGTGGGAGTAGACATTCTCCGACACGATGATCGAGACATCGACCATGGTCCCGACGGCGATCGCGATCCCCGCGAGCGACATGATATTTGCATCGACCGAGAATAGCCGCATGGCAATGAATGACATCAGGACCGCCATCGGCAATGTGATCGCAACGACGAGGCTCGCACGGATGTGCAGCAAGAACAACAACACGACCACGATCGTGATAACGATCTGTTGAGTCAGTGCCCCCGTCAACGTCGTCACCGTCTCGTTGATCAACTGCGTGCGGTCATAGATTCCCTGGATCTTGATCCCTTCCAACTGCGGCTCCAGGGCATCGATTTTTTCTTTGACACGGTCGATCACCTCGCGCGGATTCTCTCCGTACCGCATCACGACGACGCCGCCGACCGCTTCGGACCCGTTGAAGTCGAGCGCTCCACGGCGAAAGGCCGGGCCGAGTTGGACGGCCGCCACATCACGAAGCTGTACCGGCACCCCGTCGCGGGAGGTGATCACCGTGTTTTCGATCTGCTCGATCGTCTCGGGTTCGCTCTTGCCAGCTCCGATGAACCCTTTCCCGCGAACGATGAACTCCATTCCGCCCGATTCGACCGTTTTGGCGCCGACATCGATATTGGAAGCGTCGACGGCATCGATCAACTGACGAAGCGTGACGTCGTGGTACCGCAAGCGGTCCGGATCCACCTCCACCTGATACTGCTTTACGTAGCCGCCAATGGAGGCGACTTCCGCGACGCCCGGGACTGACTGCAGCGCGTACTTGATGAAAAAGTCTTGGCGGCTGCGGAGCTCCGCCAGATCCATCCCCGCCGGCGGCTGAAGAACGTAGTAGTAGATCTGACCGAGCGGCGTTGCATCGGGAGCGAGCTGCGGGGTGACCTCGTCAGGCAAGTCGTCGGCGACGGTGCCGAGCTGTTCCGCGACGCGCGAGCGGGCCCAATAGAAATCGACCCCGTCCTCGAAGGTAACCTGGACGAAGCTGAAGCCGAACATGCTCTTGCCACGGACACTCTTCGCCCCGGGGACCGCTTGCAGCGCCACCGACAGCGGATAGGTCACCTGGTCTTCGATGTCCTTTGGAGAGCGGCCGGGCCAGGTCGACAGCAGGATGACTTGGTTTTCGGCAACATTCGGGATCGCGTCGAGCGGGACCTCATGGATCGCTCTCCAGCCGAAGAACAGCACAGCAATCAGTGCGATCGACACCACCAATCGCTCGTGGATGACGAAATCGAGTAACTTGCTCATCGGGCTCCCTCCTCGTTGGCCGCTCTCCCCACTTCCCCGGGCGAAATTGGTGACGGCGCCGCGATCGGCGGCAGGTCCCCGTTGTCTGACTCCTTCGCCGGCGCTTCGTCCTCGAGTTCCGCCTGCTGCTCGTCCAACAAGGCGATGTGCTCCTCCGGGGCGTCCAACAGTGGTTGGCGGCAGCCTTCACAGCAGATCAGCGTTCGCCGTCGGTCGACCTCAACCACTTTCGGTTGGCCCATCGAACCGAGTGGCATTTGCGTCACGGGGCAGATTCGTTGTTGCTGGGCGAGGGCCTGGTCCGACTCGTCGAGCTCCTTCAGTTGTGCCAGCTGCTCGGGGGTAAATTCGTGTTGGTGCGGCAAGTGATCCCCGTCGATGCGGCTGGGGTCGATCAGCGAGGGGTTGCCGGCCAACTGCATCTGGGAATCGATCAGAAAGTTTCCAGCGACGGCCACCCGCTCGCCCGCTTGAAGCCCTTTCATCACGACGACGGAGTCACCGATGTTCGGGCCCAAAGTGACGCGACGCGGTTCAAACCGGCCCGGCTCCGTCTCGACATAGACCAAACTCGTTTTGCCAGCGTGCAAGACACTCCGTCGCGGAACACGGAGCGCCTCACCGCGATCAACCGGGTGCGGTTGAAACCCAAGATCGTCGGCTGCGACCATTTCGATCCCACAGACTTCACAATGTCCAGGTTCGTGGGAAACGAAGTGGGGATGCCGCGGGCTGATCCATTTCCCAGCCAGTTCTGGATCGAAGACCTGCTCCGCCGACGCACCAGAACGGTCGATCGGGATTTCGATGTGTGCGGTGGCGAAATCGCCGACGCGAAGTCGCTCCTCCGGATTGGGAATCACCACGCGCACGCCAACGGTTCGCGTCTGCGGATCGACCGACCGATCGACGAAGGCGACCCGGCCCAGGAACGTTTCCCCGGCCAGTGACTGGACCTCCGCCTCGACTTGTTGGCCGTAGCGGATGTGGGCGGCATCTTCGGGAAACAGTTCGAGCATCAGCCAGACGCTGGTCAGATCGGCCAGCCGGTAGATGGGTTGGCCGGTGGTGACGTAGTCGCCCTCGGTCGCCAGTTTCTCAATCACGGTCCCGGTGATCTCCGCGTGCAGATCGAGCCGTTTGCGTGCCTCCCCCGTCGCCTCGAGTTGATCGATCTGGCTGGGGCGCATCCCGAGTTCGACCAACCGCTCCCGAGCACTCTCCCGGAGCCTGCCGTTCAATTCCGAAGTGACCCTCCCGCGACGGGAGACGTCATTCTTGCGGGCCGACAGGTATTCGATCTGGGCCGAGTAAAGTTCGGGGGAATAGACCACAGCCAGACGGTCGCCCTCGTTCACCTCGACACCGGTATAGTCGGCGAACAGGCGTTCGATCCGGCCGTCGACATAGGCTGCAAGGGTTTTCAATCCGCCTTGGTTGTAGGTCAGTTTGCCGACCGCCCGCAGTTGCCGGACCAGGGCGGCCGACTCGACCTCCGCCGTTTCGATCCCCGCGATCCGCCGGGCCACCGAGTCGACCACAATCCCGTCACTGTCTCCCCCGCCACCTTGGTTGGTCGACGGAACCAGTTCCATGCCGCACACCGGGCAACGTCCCGGTTCGTTCTGGGGTGGCGTACACATCATCGGACAGATGTACTGCGTCTCTCCGGCGTCCTGCCCCGCGCCCTCTGTCCCTCCGCCGTCGGCCGACATCCATCCGAGTCGTTGGACCAGCCCCAAGCCGATCACGAACAGGACGATGAAGGTGCAAAACAGCAACGGCTGGACAACCAGACGTACCCACCAATGCCAGCTCGTCCCCGGGGAGAGCGGTGTCCCTGAGCAGTGCGCCCCTTCCGCGGCAGGCGCCGGATTCGGGGACTCTCGATTCGGGGACTCTCGATTCGGGGACTCTCGATTCGGGGACTCTGGCTCAGCCGACGTGGGTTCGGAAGCCATCGGATCAGCGGCGGGGAGTTCGTTCGGACTCAATGGGGTCTCTGAATTCATGATTCACGCGCAGTGAGAAATGTCGGTTCGGAAGGCTTTTGCTCGACCGACCACCCAGCGTCCTTCAACCTCTCCGGGGGGCAGGAGCGGTATGAACGGAGGTCGAGACAGACGTTGATCACGACGGACGCGGATGGAGCGAACGCTATCGAGCAAAGCAGCTAGAGGGGCGGCGCGCCGTGGAGGCGCGCGGCGGGATCAAATCAACCAGCGACAGAGAATCGCCTGAGAAGAGACGGCCGCCGGTGGCGTTATCCGGCGGGCCGACGAACGAGCTGCCGTGGGCTCGGCAGGACGCCACCCAACCCAGCAGGTGGTCCGGTCGACGTCCGAAGCGACCCTTCGTTCGACCGTGGCGGCGTTGGGCAAGGGCGTCGGAGGACTGTCGGTCAATTCACCGCACGGACAGTTCGTTTGGCCGCAATGACACGACTGCGTTTCGGCTGAACGGCACTGAGTCCCGCTCGACCCGTGCACGTCGGACATCCCTGGCGACGGCGTCAATCGACCGGAGGCATGGCCCCCCCCCTGGTCACAACAACTGGAACGCTGCCCGGCGCGGGAAACATCATTGCCTTGTTCGATACTGTCGCCGCAGCTGGTGGGACTGTTGCCGCAGCATCCGGACGAAGTGGTTACGTCTTCCGCCCGCTGGCAACCGCAGGCGGAGCGCGACGTCATCATCGGCTGTAATATCAGCACGGCGCAGGCTAAAATCGCCGTCAGCGGTTGAGCAGAGCGGATGACCACCGCGACACTCCATGGATTGGACGAAAACTTCCTTATTCCATGATCATAACCAGAAGGGTTCCGCCGAGTCAGCGCCAATATTTTCACAGGACTGAAGGACCGTCGTACGTCCGTCCCGCCGGGCCGGACCGCCAACCACCCAACCCCTCCCATGAAGGCAGGGAGTTTGAAGGAAGGGAAGTCGCGACCGCTCCATGAAATTCTACTTTGCCATTCTCGCGTCCTACTTGGCCAGCAAGGAACAGCGTCGCAACCTGACCGTGCTGGGCTGGTTGCTGCTCGCATTTGCCATCCTTCTGGTCATCTTCAGTGTGATCTTTCATTTCCTCATGGAACGGGAGGGTCAATCACATTCCTGGCCGACGGCGATCTACTGGACCATCGTCACCATGTCGACGCTGGGGTTCGGTGACATCACGTTTGAGTCCGACTCCGGACGGATGTTTTCGCTGCTGGTTCTGCTAACCGGCACGCTGTTTATGCTGGTGCTACTGCCGTTCACCGTGATCCAGTTTTTCTTCATCCCCCTGATGGAGGCGCACAAGGCAGCGAGAGCACCGACGTCGCTGGCGGAGACGACCAGCGGGCATGTGATCTTGACGAATCTGGCCGCCGTTGAAGAAGCCCTGATCCGAAAGCTGGACCAATCGCATATCGAGTACGTCATTCTGGTCGAGGAACTGAACGAGGCATTGGACCTGCATGATCGCGGCTACCGGGTGATGGTCGGTCCGCTGGATGACCAGGAGACTTACCGATGGGCGCGTGCAGAACAGGCGGCACTAGTCGCCACCACGCTCAGCGACACTCGGAACACAAATGTCGCCTTCACTGTACGGGAGATGAGCGAGTCGGTGACGGTGGTCGCGACGGCACACAGCGTGGCGTCGGTCGATATTCTGGAAATGGCCGGCTCGACCCGTGTCATGCAGATGGGCGAAAGCCTGGGCAGGGCACTGGCCCGCCGGGTGCTCGGACGGGACGCTAAGAGCCACGAGATCGGACGCTTCGATGAACTGTTGATCGCGGAAGCTTCCGTGGCGGGAACCCCACTGATCGGCCGCAGTCTCCGCGACATCAATCTCCGCTCCCATGCCAACGTCAACGTCGTCGGTGTCTGGGAACGAGGTCGCTTTCGGATCGCAGGTCCGGAGACGATGATCCATGAAAACAGCGTTTTGGTGCTGGCCGGGACTCCGGCGCAGCTAGAACAGTTCGACACGCTTTTCTGCATCTACAAAATATCCTCGGCCCCCGTCTTGATCATCGGGGCAGGCCGGGTTGGGCGTGGCGTGGCCGGTGCGCTGACCGAACAGGGTATCGACTACCAGATCGTGGAACGCCAAGCGTCGCGAAACCGTGACCCTGCCCGCTACGTGATCGGCGACGCGGCCGACCTGGATGTCTTGAAGACGGCTGGCATCGATCACTGTTCCTCCGTGGTGGTCACCACCCATGACGACGATGTGAATGTCTTCTTGACCCTTTACTGCCGCAAGTTGCGGCCGGACGTGCAGATTATCGGCCGCTCCAACTTGGACCGGAACGTCTCGACGTTACACCGCGCCGGAGCCGATTTCGTTTTGTCCTACGCCGCCATCGGGGCAACCGGGCTGTTCAATCTGCTCAAGCGATCCGACGTGTTGCTGATCGCCGAGGGGCTTCACGCTTTCCGTTTGCCGACACCGAGGTCGCTGCACGGAAAGCCGCTGGCTCAAAGCTCCATCCGTCACGACACCGGCTGCAACGTGATCGCCATCTTTTATAACGGCATGATGGACAGCAACCCGGCGCCGGATCGAGTCCTGGTCCCCGGCTCGGAGCTGATCGTGATCGGCGACGCGGAATCGGAAAAACGGTTCCACGACACGTTCGTCTAAGCCTGGTATAAGGTCTCGTCGTCGACATCGCAGGGGCTTCTGGACACGGGTGCTCCTCCGTCACGTCCTTTCGCCTGCGGTCATACTCAGGCGCCCGCGGTCATGCGGCCGGAACCGGATTGCGCCCCGGCGCCGGCGGTTGAGCGAAGCAGCTTGGTGTACTCGTCAACCCCCTCTTGCTCCTCCTTCAGAATATCTTCCAGGAACACGACCAGCGCCCGGTCGTTGAGTTCTTCGGCCATGCCGATCGCCCGCTGATACATTTCGACCGCCTTGGTTTCAAACGCGAGGCTGAATTCCAGGACATCTTTCAGGTCGCGTGACTGTTTGACGTCGTTCCTGGTCACCACCGGGACACCCCCCAAAGCGACGATCTTGTCGCCGACCAAGCGGGCGTGCCCAAATGATTCCTTGGCGTCGTCCAAGAATTTTTCCGCGTAGACCTCCCGCCAATAGCCTTCCACGATGAAACCGGCCTGCGAGTACTGGGCCACGCCCGTCCACTCGTGTTTCAAAATCTCGTTGAGATGATCAATGGTCGCTTGTTTATCCACGTTGCTCTCCTTGTGCGTCGGTAGGGATTTACATCGGTCAGTGACGATCGGATGAGCGATCATCGGTCGATTGTACGGCAATGGCCGTGCCAAATGCTATGCGAATTCGCCTTTACCCCCTCGCTCATCATTGCGTACGGTTCTGCGGTTCTTCGTCCCAGTGAATCCAGACGGCGGCGACAAGGAGGCTGCCTGCCCGCGAGCGAATCGAGCAAGGATGAAACCACTCCTGTCTTGGTTGGTGGCCGCTGCCGTTGGGGTCGTGCGATGGTCTTGCCGGGTGCGGATCGACAACGACCCTCGGATCGCGTTGCGCGCCGCGGGCGTCCATTACGTCTATGCGATTCTGCATGCCCATCACCTCACCGCCCTGCTGGTGGCCGAGCGGGGATTGGTGGTGATGGTGTCGCGATCCAAGGATGGCGACATCGCCCTGCCCACCCTGCAGGTTTGCGGCTGCATCGCCGTTCGCGGCTCCGGCGGCGGCAGGGGCAAGGGCAAGGGGGGAGGCCCGGCGATGACCCGCATGATCAAGTACGTCGACGCCGGCCACCCAGCGGTCCTCACGGTCGATGGTCCGGTCGGCCCGCGGGGACACGTCCGCCCTGGCATTGCACTGCTGTCGGCGAAAACAGGGGCCGCCGTAATCCCGATGGCAGTTATCGCCTCGCGGCGGCGGTTCTTAACCAAGACCTGGGACCGGCTGCAAATTCCTCTGCCCTTCACCCGCATCGATCTGCATGCCGGTGCGACGATGTTTCCCAATCCCGGAGAATCGCTGGAGGCGTTCTCGCGGCGAATCGAAAGGGAACTCCGCGAACTGGAACGCCGTCACGATCCCGGTGAGGCTGCTTCGGCGGATTCGGTCCGCTCGGCGGCCTGATGCTCCGCAGGAGCGTGTTTGGTATTCTCTGGCCTGCCGAAACACGTTCCTATGACCACGAGCAAGATTGATGAGTGAAACGGTTTGTCGTTGGGGGTTTTTGAGTACCGCCGCGATCGCCAGGAAGAACTGGAAGGCGATTCGATTGAGCGGCAACGGCCGGGTGGTCGCCGTCGCCAGCCGCACGGTGGAGCGTGCTCAGCAATTCGTCGAGGAGTGCCAGGGGGAGGTTCCGATGGGGGCCGCCGTGGACGCGGTGGACTATGACGAGTTGCTCGCTCGCGACGACATCGATGCGGTCTACATTCCCTTGCCGACCGGACTGCGAAAGGAATGGGTGTTGAGGGCCGCCGCCGCCGGCAAGCATGTGCTGTGCGAAAAGCCCGTGGCGGTCAACACCGATGACGCGGTGGAAATGGTCGAAGCCTGCCGAGCGTCGGGTGTCCAGTTCATGGACGGCGTGATGTTCGACCACAGCGCCCGCCTGACCGGTGTCCGCGAGTCCTTGCAGGATTCGGAACGCTTCGGTCGGCTGCGTCGGATCCAGACGCACTTTTCTTTTGCCAGCGACGAATCGTTCGTCGCGTCGAACATCCGCGCCCAACGGCAGCTCGAACCGCACGGCTGCCTCGGCGACCTGGGCTGGTACTGCATCCGCTTCACTCTCTGGGCGATGGACGATCGGTTGCCGGAGGAGGTCTCGGCGCGGACGCTCACGGCGATCGAGGGTGGTGAATCGGATGGCGCCGTGCCGGCGGAGTTCTCCGCAGAACTTCGGTTTGCCGATGGCATTTCCGCCGCGTTCTACTGTTCCTTCCTGACGAGCAACCAGCAAACGGCAACGCTCTCCGGCGACCGCGGCTTTGTGACGTTGGACGACTTTGTCCTGCCGTTCTATGACGCGGAATTGCAATGGCGGGAGAACACGCACGCCTTGGAGGTCGACAACTGCCGCTGGAATTTCGGTCGGCACTACCGAATTCGCGGCGTCTGCGAGTACGCCTCGGGCGAGGCGAACGCGCAGGAGGTCCACATGGTGCGGCGGCTGAGCGAGATCGCATTGCAGGGCCAGCTCGATGACCGCTATCCCGACATCGCGGTGAAAACGCAACGAATTTTGGATGCCTGCCGCCGCAGCGAGATCGCCGGCGGCCAACCGGTCACGCCCTGACCAACCGTGTACCACCGGCCCTCCCGGCCGGCTCTCTCTCCGCTTCCCCTGATTCCGGATCGCGCCGATGTCCGAAGCCGTCACGATCGTCTCTTTCCTGTTCTTCACCGGCTTGGTCGGGCTGCTCACCTGGTGGATCACGCGGCGGGACGATCACGCCAGCACGCAAGGTTACTTTTTGGCCGGCCGGACGCTGACGTTTCCCCTGATCGCCGGTTCGTTGCTACTGACCAACCTGTCGACCGAGCAGATGGTGGGGCTCAACGGGGACGCCTATCAAGATGGCTTGGCGGTGATGGTGTGGGAGGTCGTGGCGGTGATCGCGTTGGTGTTCATGGCGTGGTTCTTCCTGCCCCGGTTTCTGAAAAGCGGCGTCGCCACCGTCCCCGATTTCCTGCGAATTCGCTTTGATGAAACGACCCAGCGGATCTGCAATCTGATTTTCCTCGGGGCCTATGTCGGCATTCTGCTGCCGGTGATTTTGTTCAGCGGGGCTCGCGGGATGATCGACATCCTCGACCTCCAGACCTTGATCGGGCTCGATTCCGACGTTGTTTCGCTCTGGTTGATCGTCTGGCTGGTCGGCGTGATCGGCTCGATCTACGCGTTGTTCGGCGGGCTCCGCACAGTCGCCGTCTCGGACACCTTGAACGGCATCGGGTTGCTTGTCGGCGGTTTCCTGATCACCGGGTTCGCCCTCTCGCAGTATGGAGGCGACGCCGGGATCGCCGGCGGGGCGGGTCGCTTGATCGAGGACCACGGCGAACGGTTCAATTCGATCGGGAGCACCGAGAGCTCGGTTCCGGTCGGGGCGATCTTTTCCGGGATCTTCCTGTTGAACCTGTTCTATTGGACGACCAACCAGCAGATCATCCAACGGACCTTTGGCGCCAGCAGCCTGGCGGAAGGCCAAAAGGGGGTATTGTTGACCGGCGCCCTGAAGTTGCTGGGACCGGTCTATCTGGTGTTGCCCGGGATCATCGCCTTCGCCATGTTCGCCGACCAGATCGATAAGCCGAACCGGGCCTACGGTGTATTGGTCAACAATGTCCTGCCCGATCCGCTCAACGGCTTCTTCGCCGCTGCGATGATCGGGGCGATCTTGTCGAGTTTCAACTCGGCGCTCAACAGTTCCTGCACACTGTTCAGCCTGGGCGTGTTCAAGTCGTGGTTGCGGCCGGAGGCGAGCGAGGCGGAGGTGGTCCGAACGGGCAAGATTTTCGGGTGGGTCATCGCAGTTGTGGCGATGATGATCGCCCCCTGGCTGGACAAGTACGAGAGCATCTTCGGTTACTTGCAAGCGATGAACGCGATGTACTTCATCCCGATCTTTGCTGTGGTGCTGGTCGGCATGTTGACCGGGCGCGTCCCGCCGTTGGCGGCCAAGGTCGGTCTTCTTGGCGGCGTCGGGGTGATCGCGATCGGCTACTTTGTCGAGCCGTTCAAGTCGGTCGCCGATTCGATGACGACCTATTACTTCGTCGGCACGGTGTTCGGCTGGCTGGTGGTTGCGATGCTGGTCATCGGAGCGCTTCGCCCACGGCAGAGCGAGTGGATTCAAGAGGATGTCAGGGCCGTCGACATGACCCCTTGGCGGCACGCCCGGCTGGCCGGCATCGCCCTGATCCTGACCGTGCTCGCGATCTACGCAGCCTTCGCCGATTTCTCCGTGTTGAGCTGAAAATCGTGTTGGGCTGAAAATTGGCCGCAGTCGTCTCTGGGGGATGATACAATACCCCCTTGTCAATGAGACGTGCCTGTTGGCAATCCGGCAGTGCTGTCTGGAGTTCTTCGGCGACGTATTGGGAAATCCCGATGGAATCATCGAATGCAGCCGCACCGTCAGCCACTGTTGCGTCGGCGGCTTTTTCATCTGCGAGTGATCATTCAGGCTTTTTGATCCAGGGCCGATTTGGCGAGCGGGGGAATTTCGAAGTCATCGTGCCCCATTCCGCCAGTGGACTGCTTCACTTCTGGCGGAGCAATGACAAGTCGGATTCTGAGTGGGTGTTTCAGCGGCATTTTGCCCGAGGTGACCGGCTGCAGCACTACCGCGCGCTCTCCTTCATTCACAGTAATTTTGGCAACAACTTCGACCTTGTCGCCGTGTTGGGCAATACGCTGCTTCACACCTACCGTGACTCGGAATATCAGTGGCGACGTTTTGTTGACGTGGGATTGGGCGTCTCAGGAAGCCCTGCCTTGATCCAGAGCCGCTTTGGACAGCGGGGTAACTTTGAAGTGGTGGCGCCATCGACAGGGAATGGATTGAGGCATTTTTACCGCGACAATGATGCACTGTCTCGGCGGTGGTCCGAGGCAGACTCGTTCGCGGCCGACGAGGGACATTTCTCTGCCGCTGCGTTGATTCAGAGTAATTACGGAGTACAGCTCGAAGTGGTGGCCACCGTGGGCACCCGGCTCTTGCATTACCGCCGAGATGCAAGCCGTGTTTGGCACGGCCCTGCGGTGGTTGCCGAGGGGGTCTGCGGAACACCGGGATTCATTCAGAGCCGCCGCGGCACGCGGGGAAATTTCGAGGTGGTCGTTCCCTCCTGCGACGGCGGGCTGTGCCACTTCTATCGCGACAACGATGCGACAACCCCAATGTGGCACCATGCAGATCATTTCGCCGCATGTCACGGTGTATTTGACGCCGCCTCGTTGATTGAGAGCTCCTTCGGTGCTCGGATGGAGCTCGTCGCTGTCGCCGGCAATCTTCTGTTTCACATCCGCGAACATGGCGAGGGAGAATGGCTGGAGCCAACTCTTTTCGGACGGCTCGACCGTGATGAGGAATCGTCTGCCACGCTTTGAGTGTATTGATCGTATGTCGCGGTCGTTGACTTGAACGGTGGACTTTTCAAGGAACATCGCAGAGGAAGTAGAGATGGGCGATACGAACACCGACGACGCAACACGGTACCTGGATGAGGGCCCACACAACCCACGCGATTTGGCCCACTCCACTGTGGTTGCTGACGGCGCTTACCCCGCTCACATCGGCCGCTATCGAATCGAAAAGGTTCTGGGACGTGGGGGTTTCGGGACGGTCTTCCTTGCCACCGATGAGGAGTTGCGTCGACCCGTCGCGGTCAAGGTCCCCCATCCCTATCACGTGCAAACGCCGGAGAATTTACTTCGCTACCTCTCCGAGCCCCGCATGGTGGCCGGTCTCGACCACCCGAATATTGTTCCGGTCTATGACATCGGGAGCGACCAGCACGCTCCCTGTTATTTCGTGGCGAAATTCATCCAGGGCACGACGCTGCAGGCTCACTTTGGAACCTACCAGCGGCAGTGGACGCGGATCGGGGAACTGGTCGCCACACTCGCGGAAGCATTGGACTATGCCCACCGCCGCGGGGTGGTGCACCGCGACATCAAGCCGGGCAACATCCTGATCGACGAGAGCGACCGCCCTTATCTAACCGACTTCGGTTTGGCGCTCCAGGAATCGGATTCGGGCAGTGGGGCACGTTATGTTGGAACCCCCGCGTACATGAGTCCCGAGCAAGCTCGGGGCGAAGGACACCGCGTCGATGGGCGCAGCGATGTCTACAGCCTCGGCACGGTGTTGTATGAGCTCTTGACCGGAAAACTGACTTTTCAAGCGAAGTCGGAAGCGGAATTGCTCGAGCAAATCTCGACCCATGAGGTCAAACCGGTTCGACAGATCGACGATTCCATCCCCCGAGAGCTCGAGCGGATCTGTTTGAAGGCGCTTTCGAAGCGGGCGAGTGAACGCTATGCCACGGCATTGGACTTCGCCGAGGATCTGCGGCACTTTTGTTCCGAACTGGAGCGTTGGACCCCGGCGGAGGCGGCTGGGGCGAACTCGCCGGCGCCACTGCCCCCGGTTGATGACGTTTCGCGGACGGTCGATGCGGATGCGGAGCCCGATTCCTTGCAAGTGGTTCCCCGGGGCCTGCGTTGCTTCGACGCGGAAGACGCCGGGTTCTTTCTCGATTTGCTTCCCGGACCGCGCGATCGAGAGGGGCTGCCGGAAAGCATCCGGTTCTGGAAGAGCCGCCTGGAGCAGACCGATCCCGATAAAACCTTTTGCGTCGGTCTGATCTACGGCCCCTCGGGGTGTGGAAAATCATCGCTCGTCAGGGCCGGACTGCTGCCCCGGCTTAGCCAGGACGTCCAGCCCCTGTTCGTCGAATCCACTCCCCACGACACCGAGGGTTCAATCCTTCGCGCCTTGCGCCGACAGTTCCCAGAAGTGCCCGAAGACGATTCGTTGTCCGAGGCGCTGCGCCGCTTGCGACAGCAGGCGTCGGGAAAGGTGGTCATCATCATCGACCAATTTGAACAGTGGCTGCACACTCACCGGTTACAGGATCATTGTGAGTTGGTCAACGCGCTGCGCCAGTGCGACGGGGGGAAATTGCAAGCGATTGTGATGGTGCGGGATGATTTTTCCATGGCCGCGGCGCGGTTCATGGCAGCGCTCGACATCCCGATCGCCCAAGGGGTGAATTTCGCCACCGTCGACCTCTTTGACGTCGAGCATGCCGTTGCGGTGCTGACGAAGCTGGGCAAGGCCTTCGGGACGCTGCCGAAGCGGACCCGAGACCTCACCCCTGCGCAGCGGCAGTTCATCGATGCCGCATGCAATGGGCTGGCGGAAGACGGCCGTGTGGTCTCGGTTCGCCTGGCTCTGTTTGCGGAAATGGTCAAGGGCAAGCGTTGGGCACCGTCGACGCTTCATGAACTCGGAGGGGCTGACGGTGTGGGGGTGAAATTCTTGGAGGAGACCCTCAGCTCCCGCGCTGCCAATCCCGCCTACCTGTTGCACCAGCGAGCCGCGCGAGCGGTGCTGCAGTGCTTGCTACCGAACGTCGGGACCGACATTCGCGGCAACATGCGGTCCCGCGCCGAGCTGCTCGCCGCATCCGGCTATGGCCACGATCCAAAGACCTTCGAGGAACTCATTCGCATCCTCAACGGCGAATTGCGGGTCGTCGCACCAACCGATCCGCAAGACAATCAATCGGCGGAGGATTCGGCAAGTGAATATTATCAACTCACACACGATTATCTGGTGCCGTCGCTGCGCCGTTGGTTGAACCGAAAACAGCTGGAATCGCGGCGCGGTCGGGCGGAGCTGAAACTAAAAGAAATCCACTCGATCTGGTCCTCGACGCGACAGCGCCGTCATCTGCCGGGACTTCTCACCTGGGCCCGAATCTTAACCTTCACGGATCGATCCGATTGGTCGCCATCGCAACGGGAGATGATGCGGTTTGCTGGCCTCCGCTTCTTCCTCACCACGACGCTCCTGCTCGCCCTGGCGGGGACACTCACCTGGTTGGCTCACGACTATCGGACGACGTCCCGCGCCCAGGCGACGGTCGATAAGCTCGGATCGGCGCACGCATCCCAGCTTCCTGCGATCCTCGACGAACTGAAGCCCCAGGCGGACGTCGCTGCTCCCTTTCTAAAATCGCTGCTTCAGGAACCGGCGGGCTCGCGGGGACGTTTGCATGCCAGTTTGGCAACAGCCGAGCACGATCCCACCCAGCTTGCTTACGTGGCCGATCAGTACTTCGAGGTCGATGTCGAGGCCCTCCCCGTGCTGACCGAGCTGCTCAGTCCCTACCGTGACGTGCTGGTCGAACCGATGTGGCGTCGACTCCGCGAGCGCCCTGGCGACGAACAACAACGATTGCGTGCCGCGTATGCATTGGCCCGCTTCGACCCACCCCAGGGAAACGCAAAACAAGGGGCGATTTCCGTTGACGGAGATTGGTCTGCGGTCGCCGATCGGTTGACCGCAGACCTGCTGACCCGTTTGATCCGCTCGCCGAGTGAGTACACGGTGTTTTCGGCCGGCTATCGACCGATTCGCGAATCGCTTCGCAACCCGTTGCGCGCAGCCTTTCGCGACGATGATCCTCGGCGGCACAGCTTAGCAACCAGTCTGCTGCTCGATTATTTCGCCGGTGACGTCGAAACCCTCGTGACACTGATCCCCGATGCCGATTCTGAACGGTTCCCGCTGTTGATCTCGGCGATCCGGCAAAGCCCCAGCGAGGCTCCGGCACAGTTGCTCCCCATGTTGCACGAAACCGTACGAACCGTCGAAAAGGCTGACTCATCTGAGCAGGCGGCACGACGCGCCTCACGAATTGCAACCGCGTTGCTTCACTTGGGACATGGCGATTCCGTGTGGCCTTTGCTGCACGATTCAGACGATCGGACGCTTCAGACGTTTCTGATCCATCACATGGCAAACTTGAAAGTTCCGCCACCGTTGCTGATCAGACAGCTAGAGAGCGAAACGAATTCGGATGCAATTCAGGCAATTCTGCAATCGCTGGGGAGCTACCCACTCGACGAGATCGATTCCGAGCAACGGCGGCGTATCGTCAAGCAGGCAGGTCTTCGGCTGAGCGATCCTGATCCTGGCGTCCGCGCTTCGGCCGAGTGGATGCTCCGCCAACTGGAAGACCTCGAAACGATCGCGAGCGCTGGCGATGTACAGAAAGAAAGCGAATGGCAACCGGATCAGCGTTGGTACCGGAATCGTCACGATCACCTGATGGTCATCGTCGACGGCCGGGCACATTCCGATATTGGGTATCGATATGCGGTTTCGGATCGCGAAACCACAATCGACCAATTCATGAAGTTTCGCAGTCACTATGAGCCTCATCGGCCGAACTCGCCCACCGACGATTGTCCCGCGAATGTGCTGGCGTGGTTTGATGCTGCGGCCTACTGCAACTGGCTGACGCGGGAATCCGACCTCGGTGAAGACGCTGTGTGCTATGCCGTCGACCCGGAGACCGATCGGCTGACCGATCACCCCGACATCACTGAGCGACTCGGATTCCGACTCCCCACCGCGTCCGAGTGGGAGTTCGCCTGCAATTCTGGTAAGCCAACGCCCTATTCCTTCGGGCGGCAATTGTCTCACTTGGGCGAGTACGCTTGGTATTCCGCCAACTCGGAGATGCGGCTTTGGCCAGTCGGTACGAAAAAGCCGAATTCGCTCGGTCTCTTCGATCTGCACGGCAACTCGATGGAGTGGATCAACGATGCGGCAGATCAAGAACGACGCAAGTTGCGGGGCGGTTATTCCAAACAAGGCGCCGAGGCGGTCAGCACGACCGCGGAGGATGCTTACGCCATCATCACCCGATTCTATTCAATTGGCTTTCGGGTTGTTCGCACCCTTCCTGAGGACCAGGATTTGCCATGAGTGACTATAACGATTTCCTGTCCATGTCCCCCGTTAACTACAGCATGGGGCAAACGGCCGCCTACGGTTACGTCCTGTGGCAATGGGACGGCAATCAGTGGATCAAGTCGATCGATTTCACGCGTGATGGCGGCAAACAGCAACCGCCAGCCGAGGAGGGTCGGTTTTGTGGCCAACTGAAAGCCGTGGTGTGTGAACCGCCGGATTCGAGTGATTCCGCATCAACGAGTGAGCCCGAATAGAGTGCCGCCAATGTCTTCGCTCGAGTTGGATATCCCCTGCCTGTTTCGCAGCCACATTCGCCAGGAACGGGGTCGGGAAGTCGCGACTTGTCTGCTTTTGCAGCAAATTACGCAGTTAGATTCACCCCAGTGCACCGTCGACCGATCAGCGTGCGAGGTTTGTTGTCGGGCGTTTCCAACTCCCGGCGCCGCGCTGAATCCGGTCCTTCCATCGCTGCTTTTCAACGTTTGCGATTCGGCCGCACGCCGCTCACCTGCTGCAGCGGAAACATCGGCTTCCAATAGCGCCCCGGTCGACCAGCCAGCTCATCTGATCCGCTTACGACGATGGGCAGCACAACATATCGATCGACCTCAGCCCGAGCGGTATTGGACGCATGGATGTGACGTGATCGTTTGCTGCCAATCGGCGGATCGCCGCGCCGAGGCGGCGCTGCAGAGTGTGTTGGCCCAGGAGAACGTTTTTCCCGTCGTTCACCTGATCGATGACGGCGGGGCGGAACCACTGCTTCGCCAATATCGACACCACCCGCAAGTGATCGTGCATCGCAACCCGCGTTCATGCGGCCCCTGGGCGACACTTCAGCGTTTGGTTCCGAAACTTCGTACCCCGTTCGTCGCACTTCAGGATCCGACCACGGTCAGTCGCCCACAGCGGTTGGCGACCGCGATCGCGATGATGGATGAGCGAGGAGGAGAAATCTTTGGCTCGGCATTGCAGGTGGGCCGCGAGATCGTCGACGTTCAGCAACCCGCCGAGTGTTATCGCCGTTACCTGCCGTCGGAAACGTTGGTCTTTCGCCGGTCTTCATTGATCGATATGGGAGGCTTCGCGGAGCATCGGCCAGATCCAGATGCGGAGGTGGTTCATCGAGCCAAGGCTGAATCACGAACGATCATTTCGTGTTCGCTGCCATTGGTAGACCGAATGGTGCCGCGAGCCAATAGTTCTCTGGGCCCCTCCCCGACATACGGTCCGGTCGGGTCTCATGTTTCCCTACGAGGACATGCTGCCGGTTTTACCCAAACACGTGCCTCCTGCGACGTCGTGTTGCCGTTTTTTGATCGGCCCGACTTCGTCGACCAGGCACTTGAAGGTTTGCTACGGCAACAGGAGGTTGATCTGCTGATCCACCTGGTTGACGACTGCGGGCCGGTGGGCTCTGACGTCTTTGCCCGGTGGCGGGGACATCCATCGGTTCGGCTTTATCGAAACCGGAAGAATATCGGTCCGTTCGCCTCATTCAATAACTTGGTCGAACATTTTGAGACCGGCTTGGCCGCGGTTCAAGATGCGGACGATGTCAGTCATCCCCACCGAATGTCGCAATCGGCCAATTGGTTGCGGTTGGCAGGGGCCGACATCTTTGGTGGTCGCTGCCGAATGTTCGGCAGTGACTCGATCATTTGCCCCACGCACGAAGACGCCAACGATCGGCGGCTGGGGCCGTGCCCGGAATTCAAGGCCTCCGTTTACCCACGGCCTGGTATTGGATACTTTTTGCAAAACCCGACCGCCATGGTCCGTGTCGATGCGTTTCGACAGTTAGGCGGATACGCAAATTTCCGGGATCGCCAACGAAATCGCACTGGCGTCGATACCGAACTCTTTGCGCGTGCGTACTACGCCGGATGTCGATTCGCGATCACCCGCGACGTCGTGGTTGACTATCGTGTCCACGGAGAATCCGCGACCCAAAGTCCGCATTCCGAATGGGGCAGCGACGCGCGGGCGGAAGCGGTCCAGGAACGCCGACGTCGGATCCGAATGTTTCGAGCAGCCGGGGCGTTCGATCCACGCACCTTCGGGGCGCTCAGTGACTTTGCAGGTGTCACGGAGAAGGTGTCATCCGTGGTGAGGGCGTCATGACCTGGGATGGACGAACCGTTGAAACATGTCCCCATCGATCTGTCGACGCGACCGATCCGGAATCGGCATGCTGTGGCTTGCTCGGACAAATCTCGGGCATCGGTAATCCGGCATTGCTGCGAGTGGGCCGAGACGCTTGCACGGCGTGTTGCCAAAGTTTTCCACCAACCGCTGTCGATCCCAATCCGGTGATTGCTTCGCTTGTCTTTCAGGTCGCGCAACGCTTGGTGAACGAGCGTGATGGCAACAATTCAAATAGCGGCGATCCAAGCGACAAGCGAATGATCGCCCAGGCGATCCGATTGCGAGACTGGGCGATTCGCTTCTTGCCCCTGACGGAGGCCGATGAGCCAGACACCACTGCGTTTCCAGAACCTAATCAAGCGAACCTCACTGCGCCGCTTCCTGCAGTCGAGCAGACCGTACCACGACCGCGCCACCGCACTGAGAAGCGAATCGAGAACTGGGCGGTTGGCGTGACCACGGCACCGCGCCGTTTACCCACGCTTCACTTCACATTAGAAAGTTTGGCGCATTGCGGTTGGCGGGAGCCGCATTTATTTATCGACGACGCGGTCGAGGTGCCGCCGGAGTTCGATCACCTCGAACGCACCGTGCATCGCTCCGCAGTCGGGGCGTTTCCCAACTACCACCTCTCGCTGTTGGAACTCTATCACCGCGATCCCAACGCCGACGCCTACATGATGGTCCAGGACGACGTGGTTCTGTACGACCATCCGGATCTGCGGCGATACTTGGAATCAGCGTTGTGGCCGACGGAGCGTCCTTGCGTTGTCTCGCCGTTCTGCTCCCAGGTGTACGCTCAAGATTCGGCGGGATGGCACCTGTTCGAAGGGCAGTGGCTGTGGGGAGCGCAGTTGTTCATCTTTTCTCCACGCGCCCTGCGAATGCTGCTGAGCAGTCCGCATCTGATTGATCATCGCACCGAGTCGGACAACGGTTTGGCGCTGATCGATCACTGCATTGGGAAATGGGCCGTGCGAAACTCAATTCCACTTTACTACCCCACGCCAAGCTTGGCCCAACACATCGGCCACGTGAGCACGCTCTGGCGCACGTCACGGATTGTTGGCGGACGTCGAGCGGCACCCTTCGCAGGGGACCAGTGCTAGGGTTTTCCAGCAAGCCCTGAGCCAACGGTGCTAACAGATGTCATCGAGACTTGGAAGCGTCAGGCACTTTCCACGAATTCCACTACGGGGGCGTGGTCGAACGCACGTCGCTAAAACGGGCGTGACTGTTGACGACGCGCAGCCCCAGGGTGCCTTCAGAGTAGGTCGATTCAGTGGTCGTCAAGATGGGATCTCCATCGAGCAATAACGTGATCCGATTGCCAACCGCGGTGACACCAAACTGCTGTGGCTGCGATGGATCGAACTCCACGGGAGCCCGTGCAATCTCGGTCCAATCGCGACCATCCATCAAGCCGAAAATCGCCAACCCGGTTCGGGGGATCAACCCGGCAAAGTAGCCTCGCTGGGCGTCATAACCAACCGACGCAGCCGTCGTTCGAAACAACAGACCGGCGTCGCGGGACTGGCCATCACCCAGAAAATCGATGGTGACCTCGGCGTGAAAGTCGGCGGGCAAGCGAGATTGGAGCACGACTTTCTCTCCACTGCGATAATCGTTCACCGGCCGCTCCGGGATGCGTCCCAGATGGAGTCCCTCTGCCGATGCCTGCAGGAATTGGTGGTGGCCGTAATAGCTCCATCCCTCCAGGTCGCTTTCCTGGTCAAGATCGATCTGCAGGGGTAACTCGATGCGGTCCGCGATCTCCCCGGAGGGTCGCGTCAGCGGTTGGCCTGGAGGAACGGGCGTCCCAAACTGCGGCCCGCCTCGAGGACCGAACTTCATCGGCTGGACAAATACCGCACGCCGCCATCCGGGGCTCCGGTCCCGCTTGGCATGGAAAACATGCCACCACTGGGAATCATCGGGGGAGCGTACAAAGCAGGAATGCCCGACGCCAAACGTGCGGTCGCCGCTTTCGAAGCGAGGGCGCTGGCGCTTGTTCCAGGCGTCCGGGCTGAGCGGATCGTCGCCAATCAGCGCAAGTAGCCCCACCTTGTAGCTCGGCAGCCACGACGCGCCGCAGGAATAGGTGACGAACGTTCGGTCCCCGTTCCGCAAAACCTGCGGCGCCTCGTTGAGCCCGCGTCCATCCTCGCCCGGTTCGGTCCGTTCCCACGGGTGATCTTCGTTGTCGCAGATTCGCACACGGGGGCCGGCAAGCTCGATCGGTGAATCCATCGGGGCGATGTAGAGATATTGCTGGTCGGACCCGGGGGCGTCCCAGCCGGACCAAAGCGCGTACCGCTGGTCTGCGTGCTCCAAAACCGTCATGTCGATGGCCCAGACGTTCGGTGAGCGCCCGTCGTCTCCATCGCCCGTCGCCATCGGTCCGTGCAGTTCGTAGGGTCCGAGCGGATCACCACCCTCGGACCGCAAGACATAGGCGAGATGGTTTTCGTTATTTCCGTCGCTGGCGGCGAAGTAGATGTACCAACGTCCGTCGATCTTGTGGAGCTCCGGCGCCCAAACCTGGCGGGAATAGGGGCCCGATTCAGGCGCCCGCCAAACGACGTGCTTTCGTCCCAACGACGTCAGCCGATCGCTGGTGTGGACCGCAATCGCCCGATTACCATCGGAAAAGCACCACAAATACCGATCGGCGTCAGGATCGCGAATCACCCATGGGTCCGCTCCTTCGCCGATCGGATTGACGAACTGATCCGGCTGGAGCGCCTTGAGTCCTCCAGCTCTCCCGGCGTCCTCAGGTTCATAGCTCGGGTCGACCGCATCAACCGGCATCTCGGCGTTCCAGTCGAACGCGGCTTGGCGCAGACGCTCAGTGACATCGGGATGACGATCGGCAAGGTTGCGAGACTCGGAGATGTCCGCGTCGAGGTCATACAGTTGCTCGCCGCTCCCATCGAGGTTGACCAGATATTTCCATTTACCATCGCGGAGTGCGAGATCGGGATTTGGTTCGTCATCCCGTCCGGGCCGGTCGGGCGGACGGCGCCAGACAATTGGCGCCTCGCGGCTATCCTCGGCCCGACCCAGAATCGTGTCGGTGAGGTCTTCGCCGTCGAGCGATTCACCCTGGGGCGGGTCGACTCCCGCGATTCCGTACAGCGAGACGTTCAGATCGATGGCCGAAAGGATCGACTGCTCGTTCACGCTGCCGGCCGCCTCGGGAGCGACGAGCCCCGGCCCCCAGACAATCAACGGCGAACGGATGCCACCCTCATACGTCCAGGTCTTACCGCCGCGGAGCGGGTCTGATCGGCCGGCACCCTGTTCGTGGCCGTTGTCGGAGCAGACGACGATCAGCGTATTGTCCCGCAAGGCCTGGTCGTCCCGCACCCGATCGAACAACGCCCCGAGTTGTTGATCCATCGCCTTGAGCACCGCGTAGTACAGTTCCCGCTTGCCGCCGTCGGTTTCCTTCCGCAAGACTTCCGGAGGGAAAAACGGTGAATGCACATCGTCGGGCCACAGGTTGATATAGAACGGCTGGTCCGTCGCGCCCGCCTGGTCGATGAAGTGCAGCGCGTCTTCGACAAAGGCAGCCGTGATCACCGAGCGGTCCTCCCAACGAATCGGCCCGTGGCCGAGATCGTCCGAGCCGAGGGCATGCTTTTGCGGCGGCTTGCCGTCATAAGCATCTTTCAGCGGCAGGACACGGGGGCCGAGCCCTTCGAAGTTGGTCAAGCTGCGATCGAACCCATAGGCCTGAATCAACGGCGCATCACCAACGTCGCGTTGGCCCCCCATGTGCCACTTGCCGAAATGGCCCGTCGCGTAGCCGCTGTGTTGAAGTTCCCTCGCCAGCACCGGTGCGTCAGGATCAAGCCACTGCGCCATCCCCCGTTCCACGTTCATTTGGCGGCGCGCGAGAAAGGAGCTGATCCGCCAACGCTGCGGGTACTGCCCTGTGGTCAACGCCACTCGTGACGGCGAGCAGATCGGTGAGTTGACATAAAAGTTGGTAAACTTGATCCCCTCGGAAGCGAGCCGATCGATGTTGGCGGTCTCGACCGCATCGCCACCGAAGGACGACAGGTCCGTCCAACCCATGTCGTCGATGAAAACGGTGATGATGTTCGGCTGCTCTGGACTTGCCCGCCGCTTCGGATGCCCGAAAACTTTTTGCGGATCCTCGGTCTCCTGCATCCAGCCATCGACCGCCTGCCGGAGCTCCGCCAACCGTTCGGCCTGGTCAGGATCATCGATCCGGTTGTCCCGTTCCCAAGGATCCTCGTTGACGTTATACAGCTCTTCTGGGGGCCGTTCTAAATAGCCGCGGACCTTGCGCCGGGCCGCTGGGGCGTCGATCGCCGTGTCGACCCAGCTGTCCCAATAACTGTCCCGCCTCGGCCGATTGGTGATGTGCGACGTGTTGCGGAACTCGGGATGCAGATTGCGAATGTACTTCCAGCCGTCACGGGTGCGTGCCGAGCGGATGGGGAAGACGTTGTTGTTTCCATCGCCGCTGTGGGTGGTTAGCACCACGTCATGATGTTCGTCCGTCTCACCGGTCAGCACGGGCAGAAAGGACTGGCCATCCAGGCCATCGGGGACCTTGCCCCCGGCGACGTCGACCAGCGTCGGTAGGATATCAATCCAGGAGACCATCGCGTCGGTGCGGACCTCCGATTCGATCCGTCCTGGCCAACTGACGATCATCGGCGTACGGATGCCGTCTTCATACAGCGTCCATTTGCCATAGGGCCACTGCGCCCCGTGGTCGCTGGTGTGCAGAAAGAACGTGTCGGCACCCAGTTTTTCCCGGGCCAACTCGTGCACCTTGCCGAGTTCGTCATCCATGATCTTTACCGCGGCGGCATACTTGGCACGCCACTGCCGCGTCACCGGATTGGTCACATGATTCGGTGGAATCTGCAACTCCGCTGGATCGATGTCGCCGGTATCTTCGGGCCACGGAACGTGCGGCCAATTCGTTCCGACAAACAGACACAACGGCTGGTCGCTGTCTCGCTCCCGCAGCCATTCCAGTGCCTTCGGGATGGCGATGTCTTCGTGGTAGCCGTAGTGACGCGCAATGTCGAACCCATACTCGGGCGTCTGGCGGTAATGGCCGACCTTGCCAAAGGAGACAACCTCATAGCCGAGTTCCTGCAAGTAGGCCGGCAACTTCTTGATCTCCGGGTCGGGCCGCGAATGATTCGGCTCGGCGCCGTTCCGGGCAGGGTACATCCCGGTGAGCAGTGCAGCACGGCTCGGGGCGCAGGTGGGTGATGCGACGAAGGCCTGCTCGAACGTCATACCCGCCTCAGAGAGCCGGGCCATGTTCGGCGTCTCCATATCCAGCGAACCATAGACCGACGAGTCCCTCCAGGTGTGGTCATCGGAGAGGAAGACAACGATGTCGGGACGGTCCGGCTCTTGCGCCGTAACGGTGGCGGCGGAGTTCCACCGATCCGAAAACAGCCCGCATGCGGATGTGACCCATAACAGAGTCGGCAGCCACCAGGTGGAGTGGAGTGATCTCATCAGTGTCCTCTTCGGGGCAATCAAAACGTAAAATCGATCCTACAATCCGGTGGGACGGATGTACTTGCGTTTCGCCGAAACGGAGGTCATTTCGGATCCGTCAACCCTGCGTCCTCATGGACCTCACGCAACCACTCGGCAGGGACCTTCGGCACCCGGCGGTCGTAGGTGATCAAACCGTTAATCTCGCCTTCCACATCGGTGGTTTGGGTATAGATCCCTGCGGCGATTCCCTGCTCGCGCAGTTCCGCCAGCCGTCGAATCGACTCACGGTATCGCTCTTGCCACTCCTCTTTGTTCTCAGGCAAACCACCGTACCCCCAGTTCCTTGCCTGAGGATCCCAGAGGTGTCCTTCGACCGGAAATCCATGGCCGCCAAACTCGCCAACCACCTTCACGAAGTCGTCGAAGCGGCCGTCTTCGCCAAGTTCAAACGGGAATTCCGGGTGGGGATATTGATGGTGATCGACAACGTGACCGACGGGAAAAAAGTTGCCGCCGCTGGCGATGTTCACATGCCGCGTGGGATCATACTCGACGGTCCACTCGCCGACCTCCATCGTTTGGTGCTGACCCCAGCGTTCATTGAACGGCACCCACTGGACGATCGAGGGGTGTGGTTGGAGTAGGTCGATCATTTCCTTCAACTCCGCCATGAATTGTTCATGCGCCTCCTCCGGCCAAGCCTTCGTTTCCGGATCGGGTTGCAGCCGCGTCCATTCGGGGTTGTCCGACATCGCGCTGACCTGATCCTGCCACACCAGCATGCCGAGCTGGTCGCAATGGGTGTAGTACCTGCGCGGCTTGACCTTGATATGGTTGCGGATCGTGTTGAACCCGGCGGTCTTCAAGAACTCGATGTCCGACCGCATCGCTTCGTCCGACGGCGGTGTCAACAATCCGTCGGGCCACCAACCTTGGTCCAATGTCCCCCACGGAAAAATTTCCTTGCCATTGAGTGTGAAACGCCATTGGCCCTCCGCGTCCCGGCGACGACCGATCTCGCGCAATCCCACGTAGGACTCGATTACGTCGTCGCCCATTCGAATCGTCAGGTCATAGAGGGTGGGCGAATCGGGGGACCACAACTGCGGCTGGGGAATCACCAACCGCAAGATGTGGGGTGGCCCTTCCGCGAGCGCGACCGTCCGCCCATCGAGCTTGGCCGTCAACCGCGCCGTCGCCCCAGCCGGGCTCGCCCCCTCGGTCGACAGCACGATCAGCACGTTGCCGTCGATCTGTGGCGTGATGTTGATTCCCGTGATGTGCCACTCGGGGACCTCCTCCATCCACACCGTTTGCCAAATCCCGGAGACCGGTGTGTACCAGATCCCGCGAGGATTCAGACGCTGTTTTCCGTGCAATTGATAAGCCGTGTCGGTCGCGTCGGTAACGCGGAGGGTGACGACGTTTTTTCCGTCATCGAGCGCATCGGTGATATCAAACGAGAACGGCAGGTTGCCGCCGGTGTGGTCCCCGATTTTCTGGCCGTTGACCCACAGCGTCGATTGATAGTCGACCGCTTCGAAGTTCAACCGATAGCGGCGGTCACCGCGTTTTTCAACGTTGAGATTCCGCCGATACCAGAGCGCGTCGTCGGGGGTGAAGCGACGTTCGACGCCCGACAGGGGCGATTCGATCGCAAACGGCACCCGAATCTCCCCCTCCCAATCTTCCGGTGCCTGCTCGGTCTGTTTCGGCGTGACGGCATAGTTCCAGGAGCCGTTGAGGTTGGTCCACTGGTCCCGCCGCATCATCGGTCGCGGGTATTCGGACCAGGGAACGGTGTCGCTGTCCTGTTCCAGTCGTTCACCCCACGGCGTCCGCATCGTCACGGGGGACGCTCCGGCATCGATCTCGTAGGACACCAGTCGACCGTTGAACTTGTTTGGCACCGTGTAATCACCGACAGGGTCGCCGAAATCTTGACCAGTGTAGAGTTCGATGATCGGTTGGCCCTTCAACAGCCCCGGGGATTGACGGCGGACGACGACCTTGTCATTGACGGCGATCGTCATCGACTCCTCATCGAGTTTCGCTTGGATGGTGACTCGTCCCGACACAGGATCGCCAGCGACCACTTCGGTCAGCTCGCCTTCGTTACGAACGGAGAACGCCGGACGCCCGTCGACAAAGTGCAATGAGTATCCGAAGCGGAGCCCACCGTGGGCGAGCACCACACCCTGCGGCTTCGGGTTCCGCACGGTCGCCGTAATCGACAGCGGGTTGCCGCGAACCTGCGGCGGATCGGCTTCCGCTTGCACGGCGTCTGTTTCGTCCCTGCGATCTCCGGGGGCCTGCTTGGGATAGACGCCGACTCGCTCTGCCCAACCCTCCCATTTGGCCGCCAACTCGCGGACTTTGTCTGGATGGGCGGCGGACAAGTCATCGAGTTCGGTGCGGTCCTCGTCCAGGTTGAACAGTTCCCACTTTTCCGCGTCGACACCATCCGGAGTGGCGACACCGCGGCCAACGAGTTTCCAATCCCCCTCGTGAATGGCAGCGTTGTTCTCATGCTCGTAGAACAGCGGCTGGTCACGCCTGAGCGGCTGGCCGTCGAAGGCGGGCCGCAGGGAGATCCCGTCGAGAGGCGGGATCGGCTCACCTCGACGCTGCTCCGGATAACGGGCGCCGGCCAGATCGATCAGAGTGGGCAGCACATCGATCAGCTGGGCTGGTTCGTCATACCAGTCGTCGGCCGGAGCGATCTCATCCGGCCAGTGGGCAAAGAAGGGGGTTGCGGCGCCTCCTTCGTGCACAAAATGCTTGTACAGTCGAAACGGGGTGCTCGACGCGTTGGCCCAGGCCTCGCCGTAGCTGTTGTTATGTTCCCGATTCCGCTGCTCCGCGTCGTAAAACTCGCCCCGCCCCAATCTGCCCCCTTCCTGGCACGCACCGTTGTCCGACAGGAATAAAATCAGCGTGTCATCGTAGGCGCCGGCGGCCTTCAGGGATTCAACCAGTTTGCCAATGTTCTGGTCGATGCGGTCAACCATGGCCGCATAGACCGCCATCTTGAGGTCCATCTCGTCCTGCTTCGCCTCGTCCAAGGTTTCCCAGGCGGGAAGCCCTTCGGTGCGTGGCGAAAGCTCCCAGTCCGGATCGATCAGTCCCAATTCGACTTGCCGCTCATACCGCTGCTTTCGCAGTTCGTCCCAGCCCGTCTTGTAACGTCCCCGGTACTTGGCGATGTCGTCCTCGAACGCCTGCAGCGGCCAATGGGGTGCGGTGTAGGCAAGGTACAGAAAGAAAGGTTGCTCCGAAGCATCGCCCTGGAGATGCTCGTCGATGAAGCGAATACCGTAATCGGTGAAGGCGTCGGTCGTGTAGAAAGGCCGCTCCGTCGTGCTTTCCGGCTCGATCGGCTCGTTCCCAAGTGTCATCCCGCGGGGCTGTTCGGGGTGAAAGAACCGTGTCGCGCCGGAGAGGCAACCATAGTACTTGTCAAAGCCCCGCTGCAGCGGCCAGCATTCCTGTTGTTCGTAGCCCAGGTGCCACTTGCCGCTCATCCAGGTTGCATAGCCCGCCTCGCGCAGAACCTCCGCGGCAGTCACACAACGGTCGTTGAGAAAGCCTCGGTAACCGTCAACGCCCCGGTCATGCACGTCGCGGCCGGGCGGATTGGTCATGTGGCCGATGCCGGTCTGGTGCGGGTGCAGCCCCGTCATCAGCGTGGCTCGCGTCGGGCAACAGCGCCCTGTGTTGCGAAACTGGGAAAACCGCACGCCACCTCGCGCCAATGCATCGAGGTTCGGCGTCTCGATCTCACTGCCGTGATAGCCGAGATCGGAAAATCCCATGTCGTCGACCATCACCAAAATCACGTTGGGCCGTTCCGCCGCTGACGCTGCTCCGGACTCGATACCAAGGACGAACAAAAGCATCCAACCGCCCGTGAAGGCAAGCGCAACCGTGCGGCGGAACCACATAGAAGTCGAACGATGGGGCCAGTCGCCCCGAGCTGTTTGGGTTGTCATGATGAGGTCAGTCCGAGAGGTCTGGTCCAGGCTACGATCTGTCTGACGCAGAGTCTAACATATCGCTGTCGAACATATCGCCGCCCCCTGTGATCGCAATGAGACCACCCCCATGTCCCCGACTGCGCACAGACATGCACCTATGGAGTCGCCATCCCGGATCGTCTATGCGATTGCGACCATGGACACAAAAGGGGCCGAATTGACGTTCATGGCAAGATGCTTGCGCGACGTGGGATTGACGGTCAAGCTGATCGACGTGGGCACCTTCGATCCGCCCACGGTCGTCCCCGACGTTTCGCGAGCGGAAATCTTGTCCGGCCGTGGCCTGGCCGCGGATGATCTCGCTGCGGCGGACCGTGGCGTGGCGGTGACGGTCATGGGGGAGGCGTTGCGGGAGTATTTGCTCGCCCGCCTAGCCGCTGACGAGGTTGCCGGCGTGATCGGTATCGGCGGCAGCGGCGGTACGGCGCTGATCACGGCGGCCATGCGGGCGCTGCCGATCGGGCTGCCGAAACTGATGGTTTCAACCGTCGCCAGCGGCAACACGGCACCCTACGTCGATTGCTCGGACATCACCCTGATGTACTCCGTCGTCGATATCGCCGGTTTGAACATCATATCCGAGAGGATCCTTGCCAATGCGGCACATGCGTTGGCCGGGATGGTGATGCACACGATCCAAGCAAGTAGCTCACGGCCCGCCGTGGGCATGACGATGTTCGGCGTCACCACGCCTTGCGTGACGGCGGTCCGGCAGTCGCTCGAGGCCAAAGGCTATGACTGCTTGGTCTTCCATGCGACCGGAACGGGGGGACGGGCAATGGAACGGCTGGTGGAATCGGGTCTGATCAGCGGTGTGTTCGACATCACCACGACGGAGGTGGCCGATGAAATTGTCGGGGGCGTGTTCCCAGCCGGCCCGGAACGGTTTGAACGCTTGTTGGCCAGCGGCATCCCGCTGGTGCTCAGTCTCGGAGCGGTCGACATGGTTAACTTCGGCGAGATGGACAACGTCCCCGACGCATTTCGAGCCCGCAAGCTACATGTACACAATGCGCAAGTCACGTTGATGCGGACGACGGAATCCGAAAATCGCCAAATCGCACGCTGGATCGCGGACAAGTTAAACCGTTCGACCGCACCCTTGCGGGTGCTGATTCCCGAAGGAGGCGTTTCGATGCTGGACGCCCCCGACCAACCGTTTCACGACCCGCAAGCGGACGCAGCATTGTTCGCCGAACTGGAAGCGACCATTGAGCAGACGGACCTACGCCAAATCATCCGTCTGCCCTACCATATCAATGACCCCCGCTTCGCCGATGCGTTGGTCAATCATTTTGACCAACTGACACAGCAGCGTCCCCACGATTCATGAAAGCTGACCATGGTGGCTGAAAGTCGCACGGTGATCGTTCAACGATTGCGCGAGAAGATCGACGCCGGCCTGCCGGTGATCGGTGGCGGGGCAGGCACGGGGATCAGCGCCAAGTGCGAGGAGGCGGGGGGGATCGATTTGATTGTGATCTACAACTCGGGCCGATATCGCATGGCCGGGCGCGGGTCGCTCGCCGGCTTGATGCCGTTCGGAAATGCGAACGATGTCGTCATGCAGATGGCTCGAGAGGTACTGACCGCTGTCCGCACAACACCGGTGCTTGCAGGGGTCTGCGCGAGCGACCCGTTCATGCTCCGTGACCATTTTCTCACGGAGCTCATGCAGCTGGGGTTTGCCGGAATCCAGAACTTCCCCACGGTTGGACTGATTGACGGCACATTTCGAGCGAACCTCGAAGAAACTGGCATGGGTTTCGAACACGAGATCGATTGCATCGGTGCCGCTCATCGGAGGGGGATGCTGACATCGCCCTATGTGTTCGATCCCGACCAGGCCCAGTCGATGACCCGCGCCGGTGCCGACATCATCGTGGCGCACATGGGGCTGACGACGCGGGGGACCATCGGTGCCCGGACCGCGTTGACGCTGGATGACTGTGTGCCCCGGGTGGGTGCGATTTTGGACGCGGCTCGTTCGGTTCGATCGGACGTCATCGTCCTCTGCCACGGCGGGCCGATTGCCATGCCGGATGATGCCCAGTTCATGCTCGACCAACTGCCGCGACTGGACGGCTTCTATGGCGCCAGCTCGATGGAGCGGTTGCCGACCGAACTCGCCGTGACGGGCCAAGTGGAACAGTTCACACAAATCCGGCGTCCGACCGGTTCGTGAGACAGCATGCCTTGGGCTTCATTCACGCCAACAACCCTTTGACGACATTCCCGCCCTGGTTGTCCGTCAGCGTTTGTTCCCGGTTGGCCCATTCATACGAAAGCTGTGAATGGTCGAGTCCGAACAGGTGCAGCAGTGTGGCGTGGTAGTCGTAATGGTGGACGGTGTCGCGGATCGTGTGGTGCCCCCACTCGTCGGTTGCTCCGTGGACATGGCCGGCACGGAATCCGCCCCCGGCCACCCAACTGCTGAAACCGTAGGTGTTGTGATCGCGTCCGATTTTGTCCCGGCCGGCATCGTTTTGAATGACGGGCAAGCGGCCCATTTCACCGCCCCAGTGGACGACGGTGGAATCGAGCAACCCGCGGGCCTTCAAATCTTTCACCAACGCGGCCGACGGCTGATCGACCTTGCGGCAGGTGGATGGCAAGCGTTTGATGATCCGGTTGTGGCTGTCCCACGCCTGGTTCTGCGTGTAGACCTGGACGAAACGGACGCCACGCTCGACCAGTCGACGCGCCAACAAACAGCGAGAACCGTACTCACGGGTCGCCGCGTCCTCCGCGTGCATCCCATACAGTTCTTCGGTGGCTCGAGATTCCTGGGACAGATCCAGCGCCTCGGTCGCGGCAATCTGCATCTTCGCGGCCAACTCATAGGAGGCCATCCGGGCGTTGAGATCGAGGTAGCCGGGTCGCTGCTCCAAGTGCTGGCGATTCAACTCATCCAAAAATGCAAGGGAACGTTGCTGGATGTCCCCGCCCCGACCGCTCGGCGGCGTCAGGTCCAGAATCCGGGGTTCGTCGGGTCGAACCACTGTCCCTTGATAGATCGACGGCAAAAACCCATTGTGCCAATTGTCGACACCGAGAACCGGCAGTTGCCCAGGGTCGATCAACGCGATGAAGGCGGGTAAATCATCCGCTTCGCACCCCAAGCCGTACGTCAGCCAACTGCCCAGCGTCGGGCGTCCCGGCAGAACCCGACCGGTTTGCAGCGCGCGAATCGATTGACCGTGGTTGTTGACCCCCGTCTGCATCGAGCGGATCAGACAGATCTCGTCGGCGATCGAGCCGGTGTGCGGCAGCAGTTCGGAGATCTCCATGCCACACTCCCCGTGCCGGGAAAACTTCCACGGGGTTGCAAACACCTTGGAGCTCGCCTGCGCCGCATTGTCGTACTTGATCTCCCCGGGGAATGACTCGCCATCGTACTTGTCCATTTCTGGCTTGGGATCGAACAAGTCGTGGTGGCTGGGGCCGCCTTGCATCCAAAGTGAAATCATCGCCTTGGCGCGCGGCGGATGCATCGTCGGCTTGGGGGCGGTGTCGAAGACTTGCGGTTCGAGGTCCGGCTTCGGGGGATTGGCCTTCGCCGACTGCTGTCCAAACAGCCACGCCAGGGCAACCGTGCTGAGTTGCAGTGCCGAACCGGTCAGCAAATCACGCCGGGTTTGGAACTCGTGATTCAAGAGACTGTTTCCCAAAATGGTGTTCAATCGACATACAGGAAGGCGTTGCTGCCCAGGACCATTTGACAGAGCGTGCTCAAGGCCTCTGCGTTCGAATCAATCTCGTCCGATGACTCCGACTCCGACGAACGTGATTGAAAGGAGGTACTTTGCTGGTTCAGAAATTCAACGGCGGCCTCCCGTTCGGTTGGTTCAGGCAGCCGGCCGTAGGCGATCTGCCAAACCAGCTCGGCTTGCTCGCCCGGTTCGCTGCCGACCTCCCGGATCACCCGTTCGGCAAAGTCAGCGGCGGACTGCTGGATAAAATCACTGTTCATCAGCATCAGCGACTGCGTGGCCACGGTCGAGCTTCGGCGCTGGTCACAATTCGGATCCATTCGCGGCCAATCGAAGCTGTCGAGGACAGCCAACCGACGGCTGCGGCGCACCTGCACAAAGACGCTCCGCCTGAACTCCTGTTTCCCCAGCGGGATCACGTCACCTGGTCGTCCCGCATTCAAGTTTTCAATGCCCAGGACCCAACGTCCCACTCGATCGGCCATCACGGGCACCGGAGGGCCGTACGCCTCGTGAACCATTTGACCTGAGGCGGTCAGCGTGAGATCGCGCAACGTTTCCGCCTCGAGACGCCGCAATCGTGCGCCACCGAACAGCGCGTTCTCAGGATCGATATCGCGGTGCTGCGGATCGGTTCGCAAATCTTGCTGATACGTTGTTGATGTCAGGATCAAGCGATGTAGATGCTTCACGCTCCACCCCGACTCGATCAGTTCGACCGCGAGCCAGTCGAGCAAACGGGGGTGACTCGGTTCAGCGCCGAGCATGCCGAAGTCCGCTGGCGTGGTCACCAAGCCCCGGCCAAAGTGATGCATCCAAATCCTGTTGGCGATCACGCGAGCCAACAAGGGATGGTCGGGACTGGTCAAACGATTGGCAAACGCCAGGCGGCGTCCGGTGGTCGCCCGACCGGTGGCGTCGACTGGAATCTCCGGCAGCTCCGCATTCATCGAAACCGCGGTCAGCCCCGACGGCTGCAGTTCTTGTTCCGGCTGCTCGTGATCCCCGCGCGCAAACAGGAACGATTTTGCTTGGCTGTCTTCCGGCTCGACCAAGGCTCGCACGAAGTGCTCGACAGGCTTTTTGGCCCGAATCGCTTCCGCCTTCTTGGCAAGTTGTTCCAGATCGTCGGCGGCTTCTCGGTCATACAGGTACAACGAACCGGCCGTGACATCCAAGCTGGGGTGTTTTTTCAGAAGCGATTTTTGCTCCTCCGTCCGCTCCTCGGCGTCGGTTTCATGAGCGGCCCGCGCCTCCTCGCGGATTTCCTCAGGAAGTTTCTGAAGTTCTTTTTCGAAGGTTGCTGCGATATACTCTTGCTGCTTATCACTCCGCGTTGCCTCGACCTTTTTCGCTTCGGCCTCGATCTTTGACGCCGCCCGGCGGTCATCCGCGGTGTACAACGAAACCCGCCGCTGCTGGGGCGGTTCCCAGTGTTTCCAATCGAGGGCGGGATCAAAGATCGCGCGAAACTGATAGTAATCCGTATGCGGGATCGGGTCGTAACGGTGGTCGTGGCACTGTGCACAAGCGACCGTCAGCCCCATCAACGAGGAGGAAACGATCTCGATCGTCTTCGCGATCGTCTCGTTGCGCGCGACGTTGGCATCGTCCACCTTTCCTCCCGTTCCATCAGGGGCCATGCGCAGGAATCCGGTGGCGGCCAATCGATCGGCATCCTCTGGCGTGAGGTCATCCAGCGGCGATGTGACCAACTCGTCACCGGCCAGCTGTTCACGCACGAACTGATCGAACGGCTTGTCAGCGTTGAACGAACGGATGACGTAATCGCGATAACGCCAGGCATGTTTCCGTTCGGCATCGTCGATCGAGGAACCCTCGGAGTCTGCATAGCCGGCGACATCGAGCCAATGCCGTCCCCAACGTTCGCCGTATCGAGGCGACGATAGCAGGCGGTCGATCAATCGCGCATCGCTTCGCGGTGAGCTGTCCTCGGCTAGCGAGGCAACCATCTCCGCCGTCGCCGGCAAGCCCAACAGATCGATCGACAGTCGCCGCGCCAATCGCTGCGGTGAGGCCGGTGGGGAAAACGTCAGGCCATTCTCGTTGAGTTTCGCCAGGATGAACGCATCGATCGGGTTGCGAAGCTGCGATAGATCGTCAACCTTTGGCACCTCCGGACGCCGGATCGGCTGCAGCGACCAGTGGGCGAGATCTTCCTCGGTGATCAGCGGACCGTCGAGCGACTCCGGTTCCGGCCGCAACGTGGGCGCGCCCGCGTCGAGCCACCGACCGATCAACTCGATCTGCGGCTCGGTCAGATGGTGCGACCGGTCCGGGGGCATTTCGCCGTCGCGAATGCGCTGAAACAGGTAGCTCTCTTCCCGGTCGCCGGCAACGATGGCCGGGCCGCTGTGACCGCCGTCGGTGAGCAGACGAACCAATCGCACATCGAGCCCTCCTTTGATCTCTCCGGCTTCACCATGGCACTGAAAGCAGGAAGCCTTGAGAATCGGACGGATTTCCCGTTCAAACGAGACCGCCGGTTCCGGCGAGTCGGCTGCGGCCGAGCTCGCAAGGAGGAGGACTATCAGGGTTGTCAGCAGGCCGGGTGCAAGCCAATGGGCGGAGCGCACGATGGTGGGAAATCCGATCACGGCGCAGACGTTCCAAAGCGGTGGGGGTGGGTACGTAGCAGGGGTGCTAATTGTAAACGCTCGCCACAGGCCGTGACAAAGGTCATGCCGTCGCATTTGCCGACTTTCGCGGTGTCGGCGAGACGGACGTCTTCATTACCCCGGATTCGGAAACCGTTCGATCCGAATCAGGTTGCAAGGCCCCCAGTCCAACCGCTCTGCGATCGGCGCGAAGATTCGTGTCGACATCCAGGAGGAGGGAGAGTCCCGTAGCGTCCATCGGTGGATCAACAGCGGCGGCAGCTTCGGCGCCAATCCGCTGATCGCGCACATCGGAGTCGGATCCGCAGAGTGGATCGAGCGGATCGAGGTGACCTGGCCCGCAACCGGGGGGGTCACCGAACGGGCCGAGGTTCCAGCGGATGGACAGCTACTTGTGATTGAAGAACCATCGGCAGATGGCACACCCTCGTCCTCAACATTGTCTGAAAACGTCAATGATGCCATTTGACAGCGTCATCGGTTCGGGGTTTTCGGACAGAACCTCGAATTCCGCCAGTTTCAAATCAATCTTTACTGTTTCACCAGCTCCCGGGTACCATCGGGCACCGGCACGCAAAAGGATGAGTTCGCTGTTCACGCCGGGGGAACGCCCCGCGATCGGACGTCCGGCGTGCGATGCGATTCGCAAAAAAGGATTGATCGATGGGCGTTGTCCCGATGCTATGGATGGTGGCGGCCGTCGGCGTTGGCTATGGCTGGACGCCCGACGGGGCAGGAGGTGTCGAGTACGTCATCCAAATTTCTCCGGAAAAATTCGACCAGGCCAAGGAGTCTGGGGAGATCAGCAGCACGATCGCCCCAGAGGTCCGAGGATCGGTCTCTCGCGTCGTGGTTCGGGTCGGCGAAGGCCGATTGGAGCGGATCACGCCCGCCGAGCTGAGTGAGCCAAAGGCCGACGGTGGCGCGTCATCGGCAAACGACCCTGCCGTCGCTCCGGACGATCTCGTCGCCGTACCGATTCCTGAAATCGATGACTCCGGCCCGGCCATCGCCATCGGTGGAGCTCGTTCCCTCGCCGGACAGATCGGGCGCAACGCCGTCGAATCGGTGATGAAACCGGCGCCTCAAGGCGGCGCTGGACCAACCGAGGACTCCGACCAGGCCGGTGGCTCGACGTTCTCGTATCCGCAGAGCGTCGGGGTCGGGGGGCCGCCGCCGGCGGCCGTTGAAGAGGCGGGGACTGCCGGGGATTCACAGCAGTCGTCACCGGGCGAGGCTTTGTCGAACCGAACTCGCCAGGAAGCCTCGGGGGCGATCGATGACCTTCGGCAACGGGCGGCAGGATGGTCGAATGAAGTTGCCGACCGGGCCGGCAACGCTACTCGGGACGCCGTCAGGTCCGTGCTCCCCCAGGATCCCCCCTCGGTCCGCGGCGACCGAGCAGTCACCGCGACACCGCAAGGCACGGTCGACGCGGGAGCTTCCGCCGACGGGCGGTCGGCATCCGGCTCTGCGATGGTGGGGGCACCGGTCGGCGCCAGGGGGGACGGACCATCGACCGCCCCTACGGCAGAGCGTGCGGCCAGCCCGTGGTATACAGAAAACAGCCCGGCGCCGGAAAGGGCCGAGGCGGCACCCGAGAGCCACGCGTCAAACGGGCAACCTGTTGGCGGCTCCATGCGCGACAGCACCGATCAGCCGGCACAACAACCGCGCGCGGCGGCAGGCAGTCGCGGCGCCGAGGGGGACCGACCCAATCGGAGTGTGACCGGATCGTTCGGCCGCATGCCCGCCGGGTTCTCCAGTTCGCAGGGCACGACCGCACAGGCATCACGCGGGCAGGGGCAGGCACCGAGCGAGGGCGATTCGCAAACGTCGCCACGTGCCGCAAACGCGTCCCAGGATTCCCGGCCAGCGGGCCGATCGGCCCAGCCATCGATTCAATATGCCCAGGCTCGGGGGGGAGAGGCTCAGGGAGTCGAAGCTCAGGAGGCTTATCAGCCGAAGACTCGCCAACCCCAGCGGCAGTTTTCCTCGGAAACGGCCGCCGGTCGCGCCCCGAGCGCCGATCCGAGAACCGAGCTCCAAACCCCGACAGCGCGGGGTGAGAAGCCTCATGAGTTCGCCCGCCGCGATGCCGAGACGACCGCGCCATCCGCCGAAGCACCCGACTGGGAACGGGAATCACGCTCGGCGGCAGGCCCCCAGCGAGGGGCAAAGACGGTGGCGGCTCAACCCGTTTTCAACGGCCTGCTTTTATTTTCCTTTGTCGCCAACGTCTACTTGGCATGGTGGTTGAAAAACTTGCGGCACGAATTCCGTGAGCTGGTTGTGGCCAAGCGAGTAGCCCGCTCGGGGAATGCTTCGGCGTAGCTTTAGACGCGTTTTTCTTGAAGTGATCCAAGAAATAACAGCCCATTCCCAGCTTGGTGGACAAATTATCCGGTATTCAGATGCTAGGATAGTACTACCCTGAAGGGGTGCTGAATTCATCCCCTGTAAAGATGGCGTGGGGTGTCCCACCTTGATCTTTTCGTGGAGAATTCTTCTGATCCCCGGGGGACACGGGGGGTAACAACCGATGGCGTGCAGTGCCCCAACGTGGTGCCCACAAAGCGGAGACGGCAAGGGCGGACTTAGGGCTTTGATAGCCATCCTCGAGAAGGGATCCTTCGAATGACTCTGGGATCCCTAAAGCGGAGGAAATGTTTGATGTGGGGGCCCTACCTACGGGTGGAGATTTCGGCGGTTGGCTTGCAGAACTAAGTGCAGGTCAAGTTAAGCAGTAACTTTTTTTGGAGATTGACAGGGAATTTGATGAGTAAAAAACTCTTGATTGTTGATGACCACGAAGTGATCCGGCTTGGGCTTCGGATGCTGCTCGAGAAGACGGACATTGAAATCGTGGGGGAAGCGTCGAGTGCGGCCGAGGCACTGGAGGCGATCAACCAATTGCAGCCCGACGCGGTGCTCCTCGACATCCGCATGGAAGGCGGCGACGGGTTGAACGCGTTGGGACGTCTGAAACTCGACCATCCTGACCTGCCAATCGTTCTGTTTTCGGCCTACGACAACCCGACCTACATCGCCCGCGCCGTTGCGCTCGGGGCTTCGGGATATGTCCTCAAGTCGGCCCCAACGGAACGTCTGATCGAAGCCCTCGAAACCGCCTTCACCGGCGCGTCGGCCTGGACTCGCGAGGAATTGCGGCGGGTAACCGGAGCCCTGGCGACCCCGCGATTGAGCCAGGACATCGAGGTCCCGCTGACCCAACGGGAGAGCGAAGTCCTGCGGCAAATGGCGCTCGGGCTGACCAACAAGGAGATTGCGAAGATGCTCGGGATCAGCTACGAGACGGTCAAGGAACACGTCCAACACATCCTGCGCAAGATCGGCGTGACCGATCGCACGCAGGCGGCTGTCTGGGCAGTTCGCAAGAACCTCGTCTAGGGTAGGTGGCATCGTCAGGCCAGTCGGATCGGCGGTAGACTCTTCGTCGACGTCTACAAACCACCGCCGTCCGACGGGAGCCTGTGTACCGATGCCGAGTTCTGACCTCCAACGTTTTGACCTTCGACTTCGCACCGAATCGTACGAGTACCGAACGCCGATGAAGTTCGGCGGCCGAGTGGTCACCGACGTGACGGTACTCTCGGTCGACTGCGAAGCTGAGACCGGCGCCGGCCGCGCCGCAGGCTTCGGCTCGATGACGATGGGGGTCACTTGGGCTTGGCCCGATCCTGCCGTCGACGACGGGACCAAACTGGATACCGTCTTACAGCTCAGCCAACGCCTGGCTGACGCCTTTGTCTCCAGCGACCAGCAGGGCCATCCGCTCGACCTCTGTCACCGGATGGCCCGCCAGCGGGATCGCATCGCCGCGGATGTCGCTCAACAGCAGCAGTTGCCCGCGACGATCCCGGCGCTGGCCGTCTTATTGGCGGCATCGCCGATCGAGGCCGCCCTGTTCGATGCCCATGGCAAAGCGGCAGGCCAAAGCAGCTATGCCATGCTCGCTCCCGAGCATCTGCCACTGGACCTGGCCCACTATCTGGATGACCGCTATCGTGGCATTCACCTGAGCGAGTTGATTTCACCGGCGCCGACCCCCTGGTTGCCGCTGTACCATCTGGTCGGCGCCCTCGATCCGCTGACCGATGCCGAGGTGACCCGGCCGATCGGCGATGGGCTCCCCGAGACCCTTGGGGAGTGGATCGAGCGCGACGGCCTCACCCACCTGAAGATCAAGCTGGCCGGGGACGATCTCGATTGGGATGTTCAACGCGTCCTGGGAGTCCATCAGGTGGCGATGGCGAGCCGTCCGGAGCTCGACCAGCACTGGGCGTTTTCGCTCGACTTCAACGAACGTTGTGAAAACGCCGACTACGTCCTGGAGATGCTCGATCGCGTCTCGCAGCGTTCACCTGCGGCACTGGGGTGTGTTCGCTACATCGAGCAGCCGACGCATCGGGACTTGGAGAACAATCCCGAGGCGACCATGCACCGGGTGGCCGAGAAACTGCCTGTCGTGATCGATGAGTCCCTGGTCGACCTCCAAAGCTTGCGGACCGCCGTCGACCAGGGCTACAGCGGCATCGCGCTCAAAGCCTGCAAGGGGCATGCGGAAGCTCTGTTGCTCGGGGCGGCTGCACGGCATGAGAACCTCTACCTGTGTGTCCAGGACCTCAGCTGCGTCGGGGCGTCCCTGTTGCATTCGGCCTCCATCGCCGCGCACATCCCCGGTGTCGCCGCGGTCGAAAGCAATGGCCGCCAATACTGTCCTGCCGCCAATGAGCGTTGGTTGAAAGACT
>CAYWXT010000005.1:0-50733 GCA_964462125.1 uncultured Pirellulaceae bacterium
GGTGTTGGCCCCAGGGACAACAATGATCGCATTTTCACCGTGCGAGTCGACCGAGACGATCGCCACGCCGCTGGAAACGTCAGCAGTCGGCACGATCGCCGTGCGGTCGATTCCCTCACGATCGAAGTTCGCCATCAACCGCTCGGCAAAGGCATCGCCCCCGACGCGGCCGATCATCACCGTCTCCCCTCCGGCCCGTGCAGCGGCAACCGCCTGGTTGGCTCCTTTCCCGCCAGGAAACTCGGCTGCCGAGGCCTCCGCAATGACCGTTTCCCCCGGCGCCGGAAGATGGTCGGTGCGGACGACCAGGTCCATGTTCACCGAGCCGAGCACCACGACCCGGGGTGGTGAGGGAGAAAGCGGGGGGGGATGTTGCGGCATCGTCTGCGTCACTCCAAATCTGCCCGTAGCCGATCTGCCCTCAGCCGGTTTGCCGTCAGCGGATCAGCGGTCGGTCGGCTTCCCGACATCGATTTGCGACCAGTCGACCGCGGCGTCTTCGCCAGGCTTCAACTCGTCCAATACCTTCTCAGCGGCGGCCCGGTCGCACTCGAAGACATTCACCGCCACCCAGCCCGGGGCCTCGGCCTTGAACCCGGCGGTGTACTGGCCAGTCAACACCGAACGGATCCCCGCATCCCGCAGGGCATCGGCAATCATTGCTGCCAGCGGTTCGGTGGGCCGCGACGTCAGCCGGACCATCTTCTCGTCAGCGCGTTCTGTCATGGCACACTCATCTCAGGGCAGGGCAGGAGAGCGGGGGGGGCAGGAAATCGAGTTGGCCCGCAGCCCCATCCAATGAAGAAGGGACTGCTGACATTGTAGGCGATCCAGTGTCGTTCGACCGTCAACGATCAGGGCGGTCGTCCGTGATGAGGCCAGCGATGAGGCCAGCGATGTGGCCAGGGAAGAGAACGTTCGGCGGGGGGCGGCATGATGGCGTCTCGAAAATCAAGCGCCGTCCAGCAGCTGGCACATCGTTTGCTTTCGTGCCCTTTTGATTCGCCCTCGTTCGTCATGAAGAAGCTCCGGAGTGACAAGATGGACAAGACCAGACTCGTAATGTTCGTTGCCGGCTTCGTGTTGGCCGGGTGGCTGGCGCCTTCGCTCGCCTCGGCCCAGTTTATCGGCGGGTTTTGGCAGGGCCGCGCCGCGACCGCTGGCGAAAGCCACGCCCGCGGGTTCGCGGATGTCATTCGTTCCCATAGCGAGGCCCAGCTCCGTGGGGCGATGGCGGCCCGGGAATTTGAAGAGGCGAGGCGAAGTTACCTGGAAAATCGTGAGTTCGCCGCCCGCAGTTATATTGAGCGGCGACGGCTTCGGGATGAGTACCGGGAGTCGGGTTACAGCTCGCGTTTCCCGAACAAGGAAAAACTAGCCGCCTATGTCGAATCGCGTCGGCTCGCGCCGCTGACGAGCTCCGAGTTTGACGAGACGTCGGGAGAAGTCGCCTGGCCGTTGCCGCTCGCCCTGCCGCAAGACGAGGAGACTCGCCAGCAGGTGTCGGAAATGTGCCGGAAGTGGGCTCGTGATGAGGGGTTGGAACCGGAGGAAATCATGGAGCTTTCCGAGCTGCTCCGCGAGTGGCGAAACGATCTCGCCGAGCGGCGTGATTCCCTTTCGGATAGTGAGTTTTCATATGCCGCACGGTTTTTGGGACGTCTCGACGCGCACCTCAAAGGCGATTTCGAATGAAAATGTTAACTGCTAGCTTTCAATCGGTCCGCGGGTTGGCCTTCGCGTTTCCCGTGCTCGTGTGCATCAGTGGCACACTTTTGATCGAACCGTCCGCGGCGACGGCGCAAGGCGACGCCGATCGGCAACCACCAACGACACCGGATGCGTCGGCATTGGCGAACCAGTTGTCCGCCAGCGATCCGGCCCAACGGCGGCGGGCAGCCCGGGAACTGGGACAGCTTGGCCCCGAGGCCGCAACGGCGATCCCGAATTTGCTCCGCGCCCTGGGCGATCAAGACCGGATGGTTCGCCTGCATGCCGCCGATGCGGTGGGCAAAATCGGCGAACGCAGCGACGAGGTGGTCAAGGCGTTGATGCAGACCGTCGGCGACCCCGACCCGCAAATCCGTCTCGTCGCGGTGGAATCGATCCGGGAATTGGTCCCGAATCCCGCCGAGCTCGTCCCACTGGCGGCGGAATTGCTCGAGCAAGAAGACCAGATGCTCGCCAGCCGGGCGGTCGAAACAATCATCATGCGGGGCGAAGAGGCCGTTCCGTTTTTAACCGAAGCGTTGAAGAACGACCAAGCCGCCTACTGGGCCTGCCTTGCGATCGAAGAACTCGGTGAGACCGCCAGCGCGACGGCGCCGCAACTGCAATCGCTGCTGTCCACCACCGACGACCCATCGCTAAAGATCCAGGCGATCCTGGCGCTGGCAAGCATCGGCTCCGAGGGGCAAATCGCCAAAGCGGAGATTCTCGAGGCACTGCGTTCAGATGCCGACGACTCGATCAAGGCGGCCGCCGTGTTCGCCGCGGGAATGCTCGGCATGAGCGAAGCCCAAGAACGCCTTGAGGCCGAGCAACAGAGCGAAAATGAACTGGTGGCGATGCTTTCGACCTGGGCGCTGGCCAAGCTGGAGCCGGCCGATCGCGCCCGGATGGAGGCGGCCGTGAAGGAGCTGGTCGGTGGCCTGCGCAGTGAATATGCGACGATCCGCTTGGCCGCGGTGAAAGGGATCGACTCACTCCCGCTGCCAGCCGACCTTGCTGTCTCGAAACTGGCCGAGTCCCTTGACGAAGAGGATCCTGTGGTCGCCTTCAACGTCGTCGATGCCCTCGCTCGACTCGGTGAGCCAGCTGCGGCCACGGCGGGGGAAGCGTTGGCCGCACCCGAACGACGCGAGCTCGCGGTGCAGGTGCTGCAGCGGCTTGGTCCGGCGGCGACAGAGGCGGTTCCCCAAATCGTCGATGCGCTGCAGGAGGCGAGCGGAGCCTTCCGTGAAAATCTGCAAGTCGCCCTGCGGCGGATCGGCCCCGATGCAGCCCCGGCAATCGACGAACTGATCCGCTCCCTGGAGGATCCCGACCAGGAGGTGCGCACCAGCGCGTTACTGGCACTCGGAAGTATCGGCCCGTCAGCCGCAGCGGCGAAAGGGAAGCTACTTGAATCGCTGGACCAGCATAACGACCGTTTCGAGCAGATCGTCACCGCTTGGGCTACCGCCAACATCGCCCCCGAGGACGAACGTGTCGCCGAAGCGGTCGTTCCCGTGCTGATCGATGGGTTGAGCTTTCCCAACCGACTGGTTCAGGCCGAAGCCGCCGCCGCGCTGGGACATCTGGGCGCGGGCGCCCGGCCCGCCCTGGACCGGTTGCAAGAATTAGCGGACGCCCCAGACACCGCCGACGACGTGCGAGAGCACGCGGCGCAAGCGATCGAAGCGATCCGCTGAAGGAATTCGTACCACCACGCCTGTGGCGACAACGAACCCTTCGACGCGAACCGCTTCGATGCCGCTGCCCCAGGGTGCTTGCCCCACACCCCCTGCGGCAGCAAATCGTTGGTCTCCAGCTCCGCTCAAGGAGCTCTGCCGAATCGCTCCCCACCGAACCGGTCGATCGATCGCCGACGGGGATGTCGGTGGGCGGCGACGCCGCAGCCGAGCAGACTCGCCCCCACGCTGAAGATGGCCAGCGATGAGGGCTCGGGAACCGATGGAACCGACAGGTCTTCCGAGGTCGGCGAGCCCGGTTCGTATTCAATCGTCAATCTCTGAGTTCCTCCCCCTTTCGGAATTCCAGAGAACGCGCCCCCGAACAGGTAACCCTCCGAACTCGCGACACGCCCGCCAACGGAAAAGTAGTCACCCGAGGCATACTGCAGATCGTTCAGGGCATCCGAATCGAGCGACATCACGAGCAACTCAGTACTGTCGGCCGCAAGAACCTCGTACGTCCCATACAAAGTTCCCGTGCCGAGATCCTGAAAGATGTCTGTCCGCCCCGAGCCTCCAGCATTCAGTTCCGCCACCGGGGTTGAAACATCGAACAACGAATACTGCTTGGGGAAACTTTCCGTTGAGTGAAAACGGGTGACCTCAAGCGTCGCGGCGGTGATCGTTTTGTCTGAAAAGTCGAACGATCCCAGATCGAAGCTGAAGAAGTTTCGATATTGATCGTAGGAGCCAGCGAAATACCCCGGGTTTGTCCCCGTCGATTCCCCTTCGTCACTCCACCAGCCTTGGTTCTTGTCACCAGTCAAAGGGCTCTCGGAGGTCTCCGTGATGATCACCCCCCCATGAGCCTGCCCCGCCGTGACGAACAGCAGCACCGCACTCGCCACTACCCATTGAATCGCCCTCATTGCCCCTCTTCTCCCGTTCTGTCGGTTCGAGCAACGGCTCCACTGCAGAGCCGTTCCGGCATGCCCCGAAGGGAGGCCGCCTTTCTGGCGACGAAATTTAGACAAACTGAGGGATGTGTCAACCTGTTCAGTGAAAAAAATGGAGAAATGTTCAGCGTCCGTTGTCAGCCGATCGCGATTCCCAGTCGCGCTCAGCGAATCGACGCGCGATCGTCAACGTGACCATTCCGGCGGCCCGATCCCCTTCAGGCGGTCGGCTTCCCCGGGCTCGGGCGGCGTTTGCCCCAACACAACATCGAACTTCGCCGCCAATTCGCCGATCTTCGAATCGGGCAGCGGTTTGAATTCAACCAACAACCGTTCTCGGGCTGCTTCGTCACGTACTTGGCGAAACACGCCGTCGCGTTCGTTCTGCGGATGCCCTTGGATCAGCAGTTGCGTTGTGAAGATGCGCCGCCCGGACTGGCTGATCCCGACGTGAATATGCGGTGTCCGACCGGGGTAGGGGACCGGCTTGATCGTGCGGAAGTAATAACGCCCGTCGGCGCCGGTCACAAAGCGGCCGTAACCCTGAAAGTTTTCGTCCGCCATCGACTTTCGGTCGTCGGCGGTATGCAGGTAGACCCCGTTGCCGTCGACCTGCCAGATCTCGACAAAGGCATTGCGGATCGGTTGGCCATCCGGCCCCACAACGCGGCCACTCAAGTGGGTGATTTCGCCGATCGCCGGGGTGAGCGAATCGTTCATTACGATCAGGTCGTTATCGGTGTCGAGCGGTAGCTTGTCGGGATAGAAAGGACCTTCGGTCAACGAAGGGGTCGCCGCGAGTTCCGCGGCCAACAGGCCAGGAACCTGCCACGCAGCGGTCAAAAAACCTGCCGATTGCAAAAAGCGTCGGCGTGCCGGGGACATTGTCATCATTCACTCCTTCTTTATGGACCATCGGATGGGAACAACCGATATTCTACCGAATCCCTTTCGGTGCCGGCCGAGTTTCATCAGTTGCTCGATCGACGTGACCCATCTGTTCGCCCAGAACCCCAAATGACAAACGGATGAGGATTGTGTTGCAGCGGGTGAGCGAAGCCCGGGTGGAGGTAGAGGGTCAGATCGTCGGCGAGATCGATCGCGGTTTGTTGGCGCTGGTCGGGGTAGGGCAGGGCGATACGGAAAGCGAAGCAGCGTGGCTGGCGGACAAGACGGTGGAGCTGAGGATCTTTGCCGATGAGGCGGGCAAGATGAATCGCTCGCTGATCGATGTCGGCGGCGCGCTGTTGGCGGTCAGCCAGTTCACGTTGCTTGGCGACTGTCGCAAGGGTCGCCGCCCTGCATTCATTACCGCCGCGCCGCCGGAGGAAGCGAATCGGCTCTATGAACTCTATGCCGATCACATCGCCCGCCGCGGGGTGCCGGTGGAGCGGGGCGTGTTCGCCGCGGACATGCAAGTGAGTTTGACCAACGATGGCCCCGTGACGCTGGTGATTGACCGGGAAGGAGACCTGCGTCGTCCTGCCCATGGTCGCGCATGATCACCATTCCAACGTCAAGCCGGCAGCTTCGGTGACTCGGTTGAAGGCAGCGAGATGGCCCACGTAGCGGACCGCCTGCGTCACCGCTGCGGGGCCGGCCGCGTCGACCGCTCGAGCTACGTCGTCGTCGGTCAATACCACAGGTGACGCCGCCAGATTCTTCGCCACACGATAGAGAGTTCTGTCACGTGGACTGGCGTCGGACCAATCACCATCGAGTGCGGCAATCTGTTCATCCGATTGCCCCAATTCCTGTAAGCGGCGCTGGGCGTGGCCGATGGCGTACCAAGATCGATCGCCGCGGGCAACGATCCAGCTCAGTTGTGCCTTGAGCAGCGGCGTCAGGTCACGGTTATTCTCGAGCTCTAAAACACCGCGCGCTCGACTCACACCTTCGTGCGGTGACTGAGCCAGCAGTCGCATCCAGTTCCAGACCGGTTGATCTTCCTGCGGTTCCAATGACAGTCGCTGGCGCGCGGTTGCCTCATCAAGCAGGGGCAGACGCGACGACCGCTGCCGACAAATCTGCAGATGGTGCTCGACCTTGCTGTAGGGAACGTGGGGAGGCCGGCGAGCGATCGTAGCCGTGGTGGGTTTGCCCGAGTCGGGGTCAAAGTGAACCGGTGCAACTCGCGTAACGTGACGTTTGTATGCGTCCGGGGTCGCGGTCAAATACGAGCCGTGGGGAAGCGACTCCAGGGCGGGATCACTGTCGGCATCGACTGCCCGGGACCGTACAAGCCGCGAGTAACCTCCTTCATCGGCGCGCTGGGGAACGCCAGCACCTTCCTTCCAGCGATTGATTGAATTGTTCCAGCTCATGGAGAGGATCATTTCCAGAATCTGCAGATCGGTGTAATGGTCTCTCAGCGAATCGATATCCTCGTCGCGAAGTTGGTGCGGTTCCAAGGTGAATTTTTTGGCGAACGCATAGGCCGCTTGCTCGGCAGGGGCGAACACAGACCAATCGCCGTCCAACGCAGCGATTCGCTGTTCGCTACGACCGGCCCCCAGCAATTTTGTTTCTTGATGGCCCAAACAATAATGGCAGTTGTTGATGCGAGAGACGAGCCAGAACAGTTCGACTTTGAACCCGTAGTCAAGGGGTTGCGGCGGGTCTTCGTCGCGCGTGCCGGGGCCAACCGATGGGTTCGCTCGTCCACGACCTCGCGAGCGGCCACGCCAACCCGATGATCCACCATCGAGGTAGTGATATCGCAAGCGTGACTCGTAGCTATCCGCGGCGTCCCTCAGTTGTTCGCGATCGGCTGCGGTGAGTTCGGGGAGGGGAATGCGAGGACTTCGCTGCTTGACTTCCTCCAGCCGCTCCTTCATTTCAGGACGTGTCAATGGTATCGGGCGCGGCGTGTCTGTTGATTCCGAAGTCGTTTGTGCTTGCAGGACACCCGCAATCGACAGCATCGCTGCTAGAGAAAGTAATAGTTGTGAGCGCATCGGAGTCTCCAATATCGGGTAATGGCTGGGGTAAAAGTGAATGGGGTAAACGAGACGCATGGTTCGGCGGTTGATCAGCGGTCTTCCCGAGCGATCGTTTGTGCCGGGGCGGTGGTGACGAGATAGGTGACATCGCGGCGGGTGACGCGCTGGGAGTCTCGAGAATGATGAAGGGTCACATGGAAGCGCGCATTGGTCCCGATCATCTCACCGTCTCCATGCAGTTCGAAACTCTGGAGTTGCTGACCGCCGTACCAAAGATCCTCGGTGACGTAGACCGGTGGCTTCTTCGTCCGTTGCTCATCAAGCGACTCCCCGGCGACCCATGCATTCAGTGTTTTGGTCAGCAGTTGCCGCGCTTCGGAGACGTCGGAAAATGGCGCCGTCGTCGGTTGGCAGCCGGCACTTAGGCCTGCGGCAACGCCAAGCCAGAGCGGAAGCCATCGAACCTCGAGAGCAATCAAAGGTCACCTCCGGAAATGGATTCGTTGCCATTCCGCGTCCCCAGCGCCCGCCACACGCGTAAGTCGACCGAATCGGACACCAGATTGGCTGAGCCATCACAGCGGGCGACCATGACGCCACCGGTGTGATTGCTTTTCCTGCCGCGCAGGATGTGAGAACGTAGCGAGAGCCCTGGGCGAGGGCTGTGCAAGTGTGTTTTCGGACGCGTTCCTAGACGAAGCGTTTATCGAAGAAAGCTGAAACCCCAGGCATTTGGATCCCAAAAACGCAGGCCTACACCGCTAAGCGCAGACTCAACGGGGAACTACCTGGTACTCAGGCACGACCACACACGGTTCAGGCAATGGGCACCTGAGGGCGCTGAGCGATGGCCGGGGCGTTAGAGAAGGTGTTGCGGCGGACGCAGCGGTGGTTGCGAGATGAACCTGGTCCCGGTGCTAGATTCGATCGTTAGATGATCGATGACCCGGGGATCTTGGAAAGCGCATGCTTCGCCCAGTGCGGCCCCCGAATACGATCGGCGATGCGACTCCACGGGAACAACATCGACGCTGCCACGATCTGATGATTGGCCACAAGAGGGACCGTTGCACGGGACATGAGGACGACGCGTGATTCCGGGCACGCTGTCCGTTGGGACATATTCCCATAGAGTTCCTGACACGCCATCCGGTGCGGTATGGCCGGGATCCATCAAGTAGTCGCCGCACGTCGCGTGGCTCGTATGCACATCGATCGTCGTGACAAACAACATCCCCATCACTACAGGCACCAGTACCCGGGCTCGAACGGCCGATAGGCTCAAGGAACGGCGAGACACGTGTCAGCTCGAAACGATGGCAGAATGGAGACAAGCGGTCTAATTCTAAGCGTGGCCGAATCACATTGTCAAGGAAAAACATCCTGGAGGGGTGCATTGGGATCTCTGAGCGTCACCTCCACGGGACCAAAGGCTCTTCGAAGAACGATTCGCCTTGGGGTTCGGCGATGAAGTGGTGTTCGGTGCGGTCTCGCATGCGAAGCCGATCGATGATGCCGTGGTCGCCCCAGGCGAGATAGATCAGCAGCACGAGCTTAGCGTAGACGCTGACGTTCGACCAAATGTTGTTGCTAAAGAACTTGAGTGCCGTCCCGAACGAACGCTTTAACCGAAAGCGGCCGAGACGAAAATCGATACTCCAGAGCTCATCAAGCAACAGATGCACCATGAAGCCAATCACGACGGCCATTGTTTTGTAGACCCGAACGCCCTCATTCAGCGATGGCATCAACAGGTAGGCGGTGAGCCCGGCGACCGCGGCGGCAGGAATGCTGTGCCACATTCCGCGGTGGACCGTATAGCGTTTAAAGAATTCGACCGCGATGAAGCGGATCGTGACGTAGATCAACATCGCGGCCAGCGCCATCGCTTCCGGGGACAACCCCATGTCGCGAAACCGCTCGATCATCAGCATCGGGATCACCGCGGCGGCGAACAGGCTGGTTTCGCGCAAGGGGATCCCCGAGTCGCTGTCGAGATCGGGCAGCATGCCGCTGACGGAGCAGAGCCCGGCCGCCAGCAAGCCGCTTTCGAGCGACATCCCTTGGTGCATCACGCCCCAGTAGCCATAGCCGGCCCCGGCAAGCGTGCTGGCGGTGATGTGGGTTTTGAAATCAGCCACGGCGTGGCAGGCAAGGGGAGGACAGGGCAGGGGAGTTCGACCACGGATCGGGCCAACGGCATCGCGCCACTCGCCAGTTTTCCATAGCCTTTTTGGTGTCCCGAACGCTACAGCAGTCCTCCAGGATTGACCTTCGATCATGGCTGCGGGGTTGATATAGTTCAGACCCGCAGGAAAGCCTGAGGGAAAGGGAGCAAGCACGAACGGAAGCAGGACCTTGGAACCGTACGACATTTTGATGTTGAGCATTTTGGTCGCCGCCACGGTATTCGGCGCGATCAAAGGGTTTGCGTGGCAGTTAGCCGCGATCGCCTCGATGGTGGTCAGCTACTGGGTCGCGTACACCTTTCGCGAGCCGTTCAGCGAATCGATCCGGGCGGAGCCGCCCTGGAATCAATTTCTGGCGATGCTGATCCTGTTCGTCGGGACGTCGCTGGTGATCTGGATTGCGTTCCGGATGGTCAGTCAGACGATCGATCGGCTCAAGTTGCGGGAGTTTGACCGCCAGGTTGGCGCGGCCTTCGGGCTGGCCAAAGGAGCGCTCTACTGCATCCTGATCACACTGTTCGCGGTCACCTTGATGGGAGACAAGACGCGTGAGGCGATCGTCGACAGCCGCAGCGGCCGGTACATCTCCCGCGCCTTGGACCGCAGCGAGTCGGTGATCCCGCCGGAGATCCACGGCGTGGTCCAGCCGTATCTGGAAAAGTTCGACCAGCGAATGCGTGACGGGAGCCCGGAGGAGGCAACCGGCGGGAGCGAGGAGTGGGCCGGCGATCGTGTGCTGCCGGAGGCGATCGACCGGTTGCCGGAGTCACTTCCCGACACGTATTGGGATCCGCCGCCGCCGCCCGCCGATGACCCGGTGGATGCCCAGCGGGCGCAGCAACCGCCGCCGCCGCCGTGGGCGGAGTATCAGCGGTAGCGCTGAGATTCAATTTCGGCGAATTCGGCGAATCGCCCTGGAAAAACCGAGGTCCGAATGCAACATAAGGGGCATTATCGGACGTTCCAACTTCAGGCTGTCGCCAACGGCTCTTCGACGAAGACACCGATTCGACGAAACTTGTCATAGCGACTGGCGAGCAGCTGCTCGTGCGTCTGGCTTTCGAGTTCGTCCAAGACGCGGGCGAGATAGGTTTTCAGGCGGGTCGCCATTTGGTGGTGGTCGCGGTGGGCTCCTCCAAGCGGTTCTCCGATCACCTCGTCGACAACGCCCAACTGCTGCAGGTCCCCGCTGGTGAAGCGAAGCGCCTGCGCCGCGTCGGGAGCGAACTGGTGGCTTTTCCAAAGGATCCCAGCGCAGCCTTCCGGGCTGATCACGCTGTAGTAGGCGTGTTGGAGCATGGCGACGCGGTCGCCGACGCCGATACCCAGGGCGCCGCCGGAGCCCCCTTCGCCGATGACGACGCAGATGATGGGCGTCTTCAGGCGGCTCATGCGGAACATGCTTTCGGCGATCACATGCGCCTGCCCCCGTTCTTCGGCGCCGACGCCAGGATAGGCGCCTGGGGTGTCGATGAGGCAGACCAGAGGCAACTGGTATTTTTCCGCCAGCCGCATCTTGCTCATCGCCTTGCGGTAGCCTTCCGGGTGGGCGCAGCCAAAGTGGCACGCGGCCCGCTCCTTGTAGGTGCGTCCTTTCTGGTGTCCGAGGACCATCACCTTGAAGCGATCGAGTTTGGCGAAGCCGGCGAGCATCGCTCGGTCATCACCGAAGTGCTTGTCGCCGTGCAGCTCGACAAATTCGTCGAACGCCAGGTTCAAGTAGTCGCGGGTGTAGGGGCGGTTCTTGTGCCGCGCAACCTGGACCGTCTGCCAGGGGCTCAGGTCGCTGTAGATTTCTTTGAGCAGCTTGACCAGATCGGTCCTCAGCGTGCGGATTTCCCCCTCCACCTGCCCGCTACGATCGGTTTGTCGTTCCAGCGCAGCGATCCGATTTTCCAGCTCGGCGATTTCAGCTTCGAATTCCAACCCTGGTCCGCCGCTCATGCTTCCCTCTCCCCGTTGTCGGCCGCCTCAGGGCGGCGAATCATGTCGTCAGCACCCTTGATTCCGGGCATGTCGTCAAACACGCTGACCTCCGGTTTGCGGGGGCGTTTCTTGAACACTTCGAGCGTCCGGAATTCCTTGAGAAAATCCCACATCGACGGTGGTCGCTGGGCGGGCTTCTTGGCCATCATCCGTTTGACCAGTTCGGCGAATTCTTTGGTCACGTTCGCATTATGGACGATGGGGCTGGGGACCGATGCGTTCAGGTGTTTGCTGAGCAGGTCATTGGGGTTCGACCCGGTATAGGGTGTCTTGGCCGTGCACGCTTCGAACAGCACGCAGCCGAACGAATAGACATCGGTCCGCTCGTCGCAGACCCTGCCCAGGATCTGTTCCGGGGCCATGTAACTCCGCGTCCCCTGCACGTTTTTGGTGCTGTGAAAAAGCTTGCTCAGCCCCGACTTTTTCCGCTCGGCGATGGTGAAGTCGATCAGTTTGACCTGTCCCTCGCGGCTGACGAGAAAGTTATCTGGCTTGATATCGCGGTGGATCCAGTTCTTGGTGTGCAGGTAATACACCCCCTCGGCCGCCTGTTCGATGATTTTCTTGAGCATGAACGCGAGCGAGTCGGGTCCTCGCCGCAGGGCTTGCTTCATGTTCAGTTCGCTGAACAACTCCATGACGAGAAAGGGACGACCGTTCTCAACCCGGTGTTCGTACATCTTGACAATCCGCGGACTGCTCAGATCCTTGGCGACGTTGTACTCGTGTTTGAGCGATGCCAGTTCGCCTTTGTCGCTGTGATAGTTCTGCTTGAGGATCTTGAGTGCGAAACGTTTCTGGTCATGCTCCTCGATCGCTTCCCAAACCTCGGCCGTGCTACCGCTGCGGATCAGTCGGGTGAGTCGGTAAGGTCCGAGAAAATCGCGGGTTTTAGTCATTAGCAACTCGGGGGGGAGCGGCCGGCGAAGGAGGTGCATTTGTGTTTCAATGATAGTTGAAACGGTTGCACGGGCGGAAGCCTAGGGCTGCAGCAGCCGCTGGTACAATCGCCGGATTTCGGCGGTCATTGTTTGATGTCGGAAGCGTTCGGCAAATCGGGACTGCCCTGCCCTGCCAAGCTGCCGCCGCCGCTGTGGGTCGGCCGCCAGCTGGGAGAGGGCGCGGGCGAGTTCCCGGCGGTCACCGGGTGGGACCAGGAAGCCGGTTTCGCCGGGAATCACGACCTCGCGTGCCCCGTCGATGTCGAAACTGACCACCGGCCGACCGGCGATCAAGGCTTGGGGAAGGGCCCGGGCGAGCCCTTCCCGGTACGAGGTATGGACCAAGGCATCCATCGCGCCGATCAACCGGGGAACCTCGTTCGGCGGGACGAGCCCGGCGAAGACAAAGTGCTTGGCGAGCCCCAGCGACTCGATGCGGGCGAGGAGCGGTTCCCGCAAGATCCCTTCGCCGACGATCAGAAACCGGACTTGGGGGTGTTTCTGGATTACCTCCGCCGCAGCCGTGATCAGGTCGGCGTGTCCTTTCAGATGAAACAACCGGGCGATCTTGCCGATCACGACGGCGTCGTCGTCAAAGCCGTAGCGGCGGCGGACCTCCAGCCGGTATTGGTCTGCGGCAAGGAATGGCTCGACATCCATCCCGCTGTAGATTGTCGTGAAGTGTTCTCGGGGGGCGACACCGGCATCGACCATCAGGTTGGTCATCGCGTCGGCCACACTGATCATGTGGTGGCAGCGGCGGGCCGCCCAGCGTTCACAGGCGATGAAGAATCGCCGCGCGGCGGGCGACTGATAAGAATGAAAGGGGGCCCCGTGAACGGTGTGGACGATGGCGGGAACCCGCTCGGCCCAGGCCACGGCGCGACCGAGCAACCCCGCCTTGGCACTGTGGGTGTGGACCACGTCGGGGCGGAATTGGCGAATGGTTTCGCGCAGTGCCGCGCGGGCGGCCCAGTCCCGCAGCGGATGGATTGCGCGACGTAGGCTGGGGACCATGCAAATCGGCAACTCCCCTGCCCTGCCCCGGGACAACAAGTCTCCTTCGGGCCCCAGCGCCGGCCCGGTCACCAGCAGCACCTCGTCGCCATACTCCCGGATCAAGTCGAGGCAATTGTACAGCGTGTTTTCCTGGGCCCCCCCGATGATCATCCGGGTGATGACGTGAACGACGCGCATGCGTTCCTTCTCGATGGCGGGAATCCCGACGGTTCGAGACGCCCGCGTCGGTGTGCCCCTTGGCTTCTCACGTGGCAATCGATTCGGCGGAACGGCTCGCCGACACGATCGAGCTCGCGGGTGCCGACGACCGAGGTTCGCGGCTCAGGTCCCGAACTCGGTGCGCCGCACGCCGAGCTGTTGCTGCAGCCGGTTGACGATGGAGGTGTGCATCTGGCTGACTCGCGACTCGGACAGGTCGAGGGTCGCACCGATCTCCTTCATCGTCAATTCTTCATAGTAGTAGAGAATGATGATCAGCCGTTCGTTGCGGTTCAGCCCTTTGGTGACCAGCCGCATCAGATCGTTCTTTTGGATCCGCCGCGTGGGATCTTCCCCCTTTTTGTCCTCCAGGATGTCGATTTCGCGAACGTCTTTGTAGCTGTCGGTCTCGTACCACTTTTTGTTGAGCGAGACGACGCCGACCGCGTTGGCATCCGACTGCATCTTTTCGAGCTCTCGGACCTCGATCCCCATGTAATCGGCGAGCTCCTGACTGCCGGGGGCCCGGCCGAGCTTCGTTTCCAGCTGCTTGGTGGCTTCGGAAAGTTTGCTCGCTTTGCTACGGACGAGTCTGGGAACCCAGTCCATGGTCCGCAGTTCGTCGAGCATGGCGCCTCGGATCCGCGGCACGCAATAGGTTTCGAACTTGACGCCACGATCCCGGTCGAAGGCATCGATGGCATCCATCAAGCCGAAGATCCCGGCGCTGATCAGGTCGTCGAGGTCAACGCCGTCGGGGGGTCGCTGCCAGATGCGTTCGCCGTTATAGCGGACCAGCGGCATGTACCGTTCGACCAGCCGATTTCGCAGGGAATCGTATTCCGGATCGTCCTTCGACGTCTCTTGGAACGAGGCCCAAACCTGCTGGATTTCATCATCGGCTGTGACTGTCGCTGCCATTCAATCCTCCGTGATCTCATGACGAGGGTGGCAAACTTGGCTGCCGTCCCTTGGCCACGTTCAAATCGAGTCGTATGAGTCGTCGCTACGCCACCGTCTTCCCGCGGTCCGTGCAGAAAGCTGGGCACGATTGCCGAGTGTGGAGGCGGACTTACGCCTGGGCCCCCTCGGCGGGTTCGGCTTCGTCCGAAGCCACGTCGATCGGACCTTGGTGGTACCGAGCGACCTGTTTGCGGAACAAGGTCTCCAGGGCGTCACGGATCAGGTAATCGGCAATCCATCCAGCCACGCCGCCGATCACGGCGAAGACCATCAGGGCAAAGATCGCCTCGACCGCGACGGCCCCGGCAAGTTCTCCTCGGATCGCTCCGCGAAACACGACGAGCCCCATAGCCAGGGATCCCAGCGCTGCGGCGTAGCTGCGTGTCACGGCATCCTGAACCCGATTCGAACCGACGGACTTTGTTTCCCAAAGGTGCTAGGCAAGCGTTGGAAAGATCGACTCAAGTCGCTTTTTCCCTGCGCGGCCCGCTCCTCTGTCTGTATCGGTCATCGGCTGCCCCTTCATGAATTTTTTTCGAGTTGTTTGATCACGCCGCTTCGAAATGAGCTGGCGCAAACTTTGCCGGCAATAACCGCGACACGAGCATCTCGGCATTGGCCAGCGCGATGTCATCGGGAACCTGTTGACCGTTGGTGACGTAGCTCAGCGGCGTCCCACCGACCGCAGGCTCCGCTGCGGACAAGGCCGCCAGGACCGCGGCGGTTTGCAAGGCCTCGTCCAGCTTGGTCAAGATCGCCGCGGTGGGACGCACGGGGGCAAAACCGGCCAGCACCGATTCGACGGTGCTCGGCGAGCTTGTGGCGCTGAGCACCAGGTGTGTCTCATCGGGCTGGGCCGCCCTCAGCAGCTCCATCAATTGTTCGATCCGGGCGTCGCTGCGGGGACTTCGCCCAGCGGTATCGATCAACACCAGGTCGACGTCTCCGAGCCGATCGAGTGCCGGCCGCATTTCATCAACCCGCTCGACGACCTCCATCGGCAGGTCCATGATCTCGGCGTAGGCTTTGAGTTGTTGCACAGCGGCAATGCGGAACGTATCGATGGTGAGCAACCCGACCCGCCGCCGCGCTTCGATCCGAAAGCCGGCTGCCAGCTTGGCGATCGTGGTCGTTTTGCTGACGCCGGTCGGGCCGACCAAGGCGACCACGTGCCGGTCTCCCGGCTGCGTTCGGATCGGTCCGGCCAACTTCAGCTCGCGGGCCACAGCACGTTGCAGTTGTTCAAACCAAGCGGGGGGCGCGGCGGGTTCGTCCAAGTTGGCTGTGAAGCTGGAGGCAGCATCCACCCACCGCCGAGCCACGCCCGAGGCGACACCGACCCGAATCAACTCGTCCAAGTACTCTTGCAGCGTCGGTGGAATGCGAAACGAGCCCTGGTAAACCGTCGCCGCGGCAGATCCGGGCGATTGCGGCACCGTCGCGGGCAACGAGATCGAGCGGGGGTCAAACGCCCGAGGCGCAGTGAAACGCTCAGACAACGTCGGCTGCCCGATCCCCTGCTGTTCATCCCGCAACCCCGCGGTCACCTCCACATGGGTTCGGCCCAACCATCCCAGCCAGCCATCGCGCACTTGGCGGGTGTGCAAAACCGAGGCCTCGGGCCCCATCTGTCGACGGATCTCCTCAAGGGCAGCTTGGAGGCTGGCGGCGCGGAAGGTGCGAATATGCATGGATGCTTCAAACGCGGAATTAGGTGTCGCTGACGATTCCGTGGGATTCGATCTTCGTGTCCTGGGTGATCTCGTTGTACGACAATACTTTCAGCCGCGGCATCGACGGAGCGGTGATCTGACGCAGCCCGGCGCGGATCCGCGGACTGACGAGCACCACCGGCGGATGCCCGGCGTGGATCAGCTTCTTAACGGCTTCCTGCAACTTCTCGCAAGTGATATCCACGGCTTGGGGGCTCATACGCACGAATAAACCCCGCTCGTTTTGTTCGATCCCGGTGGCGATCCGGTCCTCCATCGCCGGATCGAGCGCCACCACGTGCAACCGTCCCTGGTCGTCCCGATAACGGGTACTGATCACGCGAGCCAAGCGGTGGCGGACGTACTCGCACAACCACAGCGGATCCTTCGTCTTGGAGGCGAAGTCACCGATGGTTTCCAAAATGATCCCCAATTGCCGGATCGGGACGTCCTCCCGCAGCAGCAGATGCAGGACCTGCTGGACCTCGCTCAGCTTCATCGTCCCCGGGATCAGTTCATCGACCACCGCCGGGGAGGTCTCCTTCAACTCGTCGATCAACGCCTTGGTGGCGTCTCGCGAGAGCAGTTCGTCGGCGTGCCGCTTGGCGATTTCCTGAAGGTGTGTCGCCAACACCGCTCCCGGATCGACGGTGGTGTAGCCATAGATCGCCGCCTGCTCGCGGCGGATCGGATCGATCCACACCGCCGGCTCGCCGAAGGTCGGGTCCCGCGTCGGTTCCCCTTCGATCACGCCGGTGGTGTGCCCGCTGTCGATCGCCAACAATTTGTCGGGCAAAACGGCGGCCCGAGCGACCGGGCTGCCGGCTATCCGAATCTCGTACTCAAGTTGCTCCAGGTTCATCTCGTCGCGAACCCGCACCTTGGGCAACACGATCCCGATGTCGGCGGCGATCGCGTTCCGCACCCCCGTGATCCGCTGCATCAAATCGCCTCCGCGAGCGGGATCGGCGAGCCCCAGCAGACCGACGCCGATCAACATCTCCATCGGGTCGACCGTGAGATAATCCTCGACCCGTTTCTCGGCGGGCGCATTGGCGGCCACGCGCTCGGCTTCCTCTCGCGCCCGGCTCTCGTTTGCAAACTGGGTGTTCTGGCGGTTCATCACCACCGCCAATCCGATGCAGCCGGCCCCCAAGGTCGCCATCGGGATGGTGGGCAGTTTGGTAACAATCAACAGGTTCAGAAAGCCGCCGGCGACCGCCAACGCTTTGGGATTCCCGAACAGCTGCTGCAAGAACTGGTTCGGCAAACTCGATTTCTTGGCACTGCGGGTGACGAGCAAGCCGGCGGCCAGCGAGATCAGCAGCGCCGGCACCTGACTGACGAGCCCATCACCGATGGTCAGTTTGGAAAACAGCTGAGCCGCCTCGCCGATCGTCATGCCGTATTGGACGACGCCGAGATAAAGCCCGCCGATGACGTTGACCACCGTGATCACAATCCCTGCGATCGCGTCGCCCCGCACGAACTTGCTGGCCCCGTCCATCGCTCCGTAGAAGTCGGCCTGGGCGCTGATCTCCTCCCGCCGCCGCTGGGCCTCCTTTTCATCGATCAGTCCCGCATTCATGTCGGCGTCGATCGCCATCTGGCGCCCCGGCATGCCATCGAGCGCGAACCGGGCAGCGACTTCGCTGATCCGTGTTGAGCCCTTGGTGATCACGATGAACTGGATCAAGACGATGATCACGAAAATGATCAGCCCGATCTCCAGCCGGTCGCCGGCGACGAACTCGCCGAAACTCCGGATCACCCCCCCCGCCGCTTCCATTTCGTTCGCGTTCGCCCCGGTCAGGATCAACCGGGTCGTGGCCACGTTGAGCACCAGCCGGGCCAAGGTCGTGGCCAGCAACAGCGAGGGGAAAATGCTGAATTCCAGCGGGCTGGCGACGTAAATCGTCGTCAACAACACGATCACCCCGATGGTGATGTTGGCGGCCAACAACAGGTCCATCAGGGGCGTGGGGAGCGGCACCAGAATCACCACCAAACAGGCGATGATCCCCAGCGGCAACACCAGGTCCCGGTAACGCGTCAATAACTCCATCAGCGATCCTTCGCGCGAGCCAGCCAGCAGTCTCCGCACCGCCGCTGCTGATCGTCAACGACGCCCCACCGCGTCTCCCGCAGCGGACCGTCGCCTTTGTCCGCGACGTTACTTCAAGCGACGCTCGGAGGTCCAGAGAACTTGATGGGCGTCCCTGACTTGATCAACGGCCGCAATCGCCGGCCTGCCCGATGGTTTCGCGTCCGTCTGTCTCGCGAGACAAGCGGACGGCATTTTGAATGATCGAGCCTGCCGAGCTTGCCGAGCCTACCGAGCCGCCCGCGGCGAGAAACGGGTCGCCTCATCGGTCGGCGCCGGTTTCCCCCCCAGAAAAATCGCGATCCAGCGGGTTTCAGGAAAGACCTCCAATCCGACCTTGATCATCATCGTGATCGGCGCCGAGAGCAGCATGCCGACGGGGCCGAACACCCACCCCCAAAACAACAACGAGACAAACACCACCAAAGGAGAGAGCCCGAGGCCCCGTCCCTGCAGCCGCGGTTCGAGAATGCTGCCCAACAGCTGATTGACCACGCCATACAACAGGACCACCCAAACGGCGGTCCCGATTCCATGTTGAATCAACGCCAGCAACACCGGAGGGACCCCGGCGACGATCGAGCCGATGTTGGGGATGTAGTTCAACAAGAACGCCAAAAACCCCCACACCAACGCGTGGTCAATCCCCAGGACTGTCAATCCCGCCCAGACACAAAGCCCGGTCGCCACACTGAGGACCGTCTTGATCGCCACATAACGGTGAACATTGTGGATCACTTCGGCGATCCTTCGGGAGGCCTCCCCCGAACCCCCTTCGATCACCGCCAGCTTGGCTGAGAACCAGGCGGACTCGGCCAACATGAACGCCACCAGCACCAACACGATGACGCCGTCGCCGAACGTCTTGAGCAGCCCGTTCAGGAAGCCGGCGAGCATCGACGTGACCGAACCGGCGTCGAAGACGTCCATCAGGTCATCCGACGGGACGTCCAACCCCCAGCCGCGCAGCCGCTCGATCACGGCACCTTCCAAGGTCAACAACTCATCCTGAAAATCGGGCAGGTCGTTGATCACCTGCCGCAGCGCGGTCCCGATCAGGACCGGGATCGTGATGAACACCGCAAGCAGCGCAGCGAGGATCAGACTCAAGGCGACGCCGAACGGCATCCACCGCTGCAGCTTCGTGATCGGCGGCCCACAGACAATGCTGAAGAAGATCGCGAGCATCAGCGGGACCGTCACCGACGAGGCAGCCCGCAACCCGGCGACGATGATGATGAACGCACCACAGCCCAACAACGTCCGAGTGAAACCCGAAAACTCGGTCTGTAGCTGAGCTCGCCCCTGCCCAGAGGTCGTTGTTGAGGTTCGGCGGTCGTCCGCATCGCGTCCCATCAGTCCGGGGATGCTTCCAGCGACCAGACAATGGCGTTGACCAGCAGTCGCGGTAGAACCTCCGCCGCGAAGTCGTCAACGTGCCCCAACGACGTGTAGAACGATTTGCCCCCATCGGCGCGGTCATACGTCCACGCGACCGGTTCGGCCGGATGACCCTCCACCTGACCGCTCATCAGCCGCTGCGCCCCCGGTTGCAGCGGCGCAACGCGGTAGAGAGAACCGGCGGAGGGGAACGGTTTCAGATCACGCAAGCCGTCCAACAAGGGTGACGTTTTCGCCGCTTCCCGGTCGAGGGTGACTGTTGTCTTCAACGCGTTGCCGTAGTGGTTGGTGTAATTCCCGCCGAACACCTCCGCGTCCCATTCGGGCCACACCGCCCTGCCCTGCCCCACGTCGTCCCCGCGAACGGAAAAGGCGTGGCTGGCGGTGCGAATGCCGATCACCGGCTTGCCCGCGGCCACATGATTCCGGATCCGCCGGAGCTGCTCGTCCGGCAAGGTTCGCCGCCGCACGCTGACCACCAGCACATCGGCCGACTCGACCGCCTCGATCCCGACCAGCCGGTTGCGGTCCTCCGGGTCGGCGAACACAAACGTCGTCATAAAATCGTCGTTCAGGTGACGCTCCGCAAAGGCGGGCAACGACTCTTCCGTTTGATACTCCCGCTCGGCGATCAGCATCACCACGTGCGGCCGGGTCTCATCCGCGCCAAGGGCGCCGGCGGCGGATCCGAAACCCAGGAAAAAGGAGAGACCCAGGAAGCATGACAGCAGCAGGACCGCCCGCAGTTCCAATCGAGCTTGCATCGTGAGGCACCAGGAATTCTCGGTTCAAAGCTATCTACCGACCGCCATGATACCGGCTCGGTCGCCGCCGTGTTCGTGCCGGAGAAAGGTTAGCACCGAGATCACCGAGATGGACCGACTGGGTGCGTCGACGGTCGGCGCTCGATCGGTTGGCGCTCGATCGAACTCAACTGAGCCAGTGCGGGAGTTGGCCGGCGGGGGGCAGGTCGATCGTTTTGACCTTGTTCACCGCGTTCATCTTGCGGACCTCTTGCAGAGCTTCGGTCGAAACGTCGCCGTCGACGCTGAGCACCCCGATCGAGGGCCCGCCGGGGGTGTCCCCTTCGCGGCCAACGGCCATCTGCGCGATGTTGATGCCGTGACTACCGAAAATCGTGCCGACGTGACCGATGATTCCCGGGACGTCGTTGTGGGAAAAGATCAACATCTTGCCATCCAGGAATGACTCCAGACGATAGCCGTCGAGCATGATCAACCGCGGCATGTTTTGGCCCAGAATCGCGCCCCCAGCGGTAACCGTATGCCCTTCCCCGGAAACTTCGATGTTCATGCTCGAGGCAAATGCCCCCGGCTCCCGCTGCTTCTCTTCGGTCAGCTCCACCCCGCGCTCGCGGAGGAGCATCTCGGAGTTGATGATGTTGGCATCTTCGACGATCCGTTCGAGCAACCCTGCGCAGAAGGCGTTGTTCAGCACCCGCGTGTCCTTGCCAGCGACCTCGCCGCGGTAGGTCACCTTGACGTGGTCGATCCCACCGCCGTGCCACTGCGCGGCGAGCAGGCCGAGCCGATGGGCGACGTTCAAGAAACCCCGCAGCGCGTCGAGGGTCTTGGGGTCGAGCGCGGCGACGTTGACCGAATGTTTGATCTCGCCGGTCTTGAGGTAATTGATCAGCAGCTCGATCCCTTCCACGGCAACCTGCGTTTGAGCCTCCTCCGTGCTGGCCCCCAGGTGTGGCGTGCAGACGGTTCCGGGCATTCCGAACAGCGGGCTGTCGGTACACGGCTCGTCTTCGTAGACGTCGAGGGCGACGCCGCCGAGCTTGCCGCTTTGTAGCCCCTCAACCAGGGCGTCGATGTCGTAGATGCCGCCCCGGGCCGCATTGACGACCCGCAAGCCCGGCTTGACCTTGGCGAGCTGCGGTTTGCTGATCAGCCCTTTGGTTTCCGGGGTCAGCGGGGTGTGGACGGTCAGGTAGTCGATCTGCGGGAGCATCTCATCGACGGTCGCAACCCGCTTGACCTTCAAGTTCGCTGCCTGTTCATCGGTCAGGAAAGGATCGAACGCGACGACATGCATGTCAAACGCGCGGGCCCGGGCAGCGACTTCGCGACCGATCCGCCCCATCCCGACGATGCCCAAGGTCTTCCCAGCCAGTTGCGTCCCCATGTAGGCTTTGCGGTCCCAGCGGCCTTCGACCAGGCTCTGATTGGCCGGGGCGACGTTGCGGCTCAGGGCCAGCATCAGCGCGAAGGTGTGTTCGGCGGTACTGAGAGTGTTACCCGCCGGGGTGTTCATCACCACGATGCCCCGCCGGGTCGCGGCCGGTTTGTCGATGTTATCCGTCCCCACCCCGGCGCGGACGATCGCCCGCAGGCGAGTGTTGCCCTCCAGCGACTCGGCGGTGATCTTCACACCGCTGCGGAGGATCGCGCCGTCGTATTGGTTGAGGGCCTCGCGGAGTTCGTCCCCCTTGAGTCCCGTGCGGACTTCGTATTCGATCCCCTCCTCGGCGTCGAGCAGTTCGAGACCTTCTTGTGCAATACTGTCGAGAACGATAATGCGGTACATGTTTTCAGTCATGCGCGTGGGGAAGTGATTTGTGCGTAGCGAGGGCAGCCTGCGTTGATACGACTCCGTAGGTGGGTCGCTTTGTTGATGCTGCTCGACAGGCTGGCAGCCTGCGCTACGTGGCGTTCTTGGCGGCGAAATCTTTCATGAAGCTGGCCAACGTCTCGACACCTTCAAGGGGCATCGCGTTGTAGATGCTGGCCCGGATCCCGCCGACGCTGCGGTGACCCTTCAAGCTGGCCAGGTCATGCTCGGCCGCTTCGGCGAGAAACTTGGCCTGCAGCTCATCAGTCGGCAAGCGGAAGGTGACGTTCATCAGCGACCGCGAGGCGGGCTGGGCGTGCCCCTGATAAAACGCTCCGTGGGCGTCGATGATGTCGTACAGCATTTTCGCTTTCGCCCGGTTCCGCTGCTCCATCGCCTCCAGCCCCCCGACCGAGTCGGCGACCCAGTGGGCAACCTTGCCGAGCAGATAGATCGCGAAGGTCGGCGGCGTGTTCCACTCCGAATCGTTCTCCGCGTGGTTTTTATAGAGCAGGTACCCGGGCAGATCCTGGCTGCCGCGATCGAGCAGGTCGCGGCGGATGATCACAACGGTCACCCCCGCCGGGCCCGCGTTCTTCTGGGCACAGGCGTACAGAATCCCGTACTTGTCGACCGGCAAGGGGCGACAGAGGAAATCGCTCGACGCGTCGCTGACCAGCGGCACCGAGTCGGGACACGCCGGCTCGCTGGGGAACTGCACCCCTTGGATCGTTTCATTGCTGCAGTAGTAGAGATAGGCGGCGGCGTCGCGGACCGAGTAATCGCCAGGGGCAGGGACGTGGTCGTAGTTGGAAGCCTTGGCATCGTAAATCGTCTCGACCTGGCCCTCCTTGACCGCCTCGTCGATCGCCTTCTTCCCCCACGATCCGGTGAGCAGGTACTGGGCCGGTTTGTCCGATCCGCGGAGCAGATTGGCCGGGATCATCGAAAACTGCAGCCGGGCGCCCCCCTGCAGGAACAGAACCGCATAGTCATCGCTGACCCCGAGCAGGGATCGCAGGGTCGACTCGGCGTCGTGCAGAATGTCAATGAAGTGCTTGTCCCGATGGCTCATCTCCATCAACGAAACGCCGGCCCCAGGGAGACAGAGGAGCTCTTCCTGGGCCTGTTGGAGTACGGGGAGCGGGAGTACAGCGGGGCCAGCAGAAAAGTTGTAGACCCGTTGAGCGGTCGCAGTAGCACTCATCGTTCGTGCAGTTCCTGGGGAGGGTGAGATCGCGGTCGATCGCCGGAGGAATCCGTCAAAACGCATCCCGGCTTGGTCGGCGAATTCGAGCCACTGTCGGGCGAATTGCCTCTGGAAGTCTCGGTTCCGACGCAGTTTTTGAAAAGGGGGCTGGCCCCGATGGCGGGACTTTTGCCCCGTCGCTGCGCCGACGGCCCCGGAGCTGACGGCGCATATCCGCCGGCCCACTTCTTCCACCAATCGCCCAAAAAAGAGTCCTGACCCCTTTTTTCTTTTTTTCACTCCCCTGCCCTACAATGCAAATTTGAGTGCATGCTCCGCCGACCCTTGGTGGCGTTGACTGAGGGACCGCGAAGGGGGACACCGAGGGAGAATGACATGGCTCACCACCGGCAATCAGAGGCCGATCGGGCGGTGAAGCTGGCCGGCGAACTGTTGCAGGCCGCCGTCGGACTGCAGACCCCGCAGGAACGTCGCCAACAGGCCGAACTGGACCGGCTCATCGCCCACGATGAGGACAAGGCGACGCTGGTGGAAATGACCGATCAGGCGTTTCGGACACACACCCCGGCCCGCGTCGCCGACCAGCTGACGCACCTGCTCGACGTGCAAGGGATCCCGCGGTTCTTTAGCCCAGTCGAACAGGCGATGCTTCGCGGCTTTCAGTCCTTCGGCGAATACCTGCCGGGCGTCGCCGTGCCGTTGGTGAAAGAAAAGATGCGGCGGGAGACCGCCAACGTGATCCTGCCTGCCGAGCGGGAGATGCTGGCCGGACACCTCCAGCTTCGCCAGCGGCACGGGATCGAGATGAACGTCAACCTGCTCGGCGAAGCCCTGCTCGGGGAGGCAGAAACGGAGCGGCGGATGCGGAGCTACCTGGAATCGCTGCGGCTGCCCGATCTCCGCTGCCTGTCGGTCAAGATTTCGACACTCTATAGCCAAGTCTCCCCGCTGGCCCGCCGGCATACGATCCGCGTCGTCTCCGACCGCCTGGAGATGCTCTATCGGACCGCCCTCCGCGAAGGCCAACAGCGGGCTCAAGATTCGAATGTGAGGAACGTTGAACCGGTGGCGCATGCGGCGGGCGTCCGTCCTTCAGCGTTTAGCGTCTCCGGCTCCGCCGGTAGCATCTCAGACATGGGGCCGCCGGCGGCAAGCGCCCTCGGCGCAGGGAGTGAGCCGAAGTTCATCTACCTCGACATGGAGGAATACCGCGATCTGTACCTGACCGCCGACGTGCTGTGCGAGACACTCAGCCGCGAAGGGTTGGAACAGGCCCGGGCGGGAATCGCGCTGCAAGCATACATCCCCGACTCCTACGACGTGATGCGGTGGCTGATTGAATGGTCGGCGCTGCGCGTCGCCGACGGTGGGCGTCCGCTGACGATTCGGTTGGTCAAAGGAGCGAACCTGGAGATGGAACGGGTCGAAGCTTCGATCGCCGGTTGGCCCCAAGCCCCCTACACCTCCAAGTTCGAGACGGACGCGAACTTCAAGCGAATGTTGCGGTGCCTGCTGCAGGCGGCCGGTCGCGGCGAGATCCGCGTCGGGGTCGCCTCACACAATTTGTTCGATGTCGCGTTGGCGATGATCTGGGCCGATGAACTCGGGGCCGGGGAGCGGGTCCAGTACGAGATGCTCGAGGGGATGGCCAACCATCAACGCCGCGCGATCACCGAGCATGACGTCAAGATGCTGCTCTACGCCCCGGCCTGCTACCGCGACGAGTTCCTGTACGCGATCAGCTACCTGATTCGCCGGCTCGATGAGAACACCGGTCCGGAAAACTTTCTGCGGCACTCCTACCGGTTGCGCGTCGATACGCCGGAGTTTGATCGGCTGGCTAACGGCTTTCGCAAATCCCTGCTGGAGATGGACTCGGTCTCGACCGAGCCGCGGCGGAAACAAGACCGGCGGGTCGAGCCGGAGCAACCGCCGGCAGCGGAGCATTGGTCGGCGCTGGTCAACGAGCCCGACACCGATTGGTCGTTGCCCCACAACGCGGAATGGATCGAGGAGGTCTTGGCGCGTTGGAAGACGCGGTGTGATGACGCGGCGACCTCGATCCCGCTGTACGTCGGCGCCGATCCGGTGCCGGTGGACGAAGACATGATCCAGACATCGACCGACCCGTCGCGGCCAGGGGTCGTTGCCTGCCGTTACCAGAAAGCGACCCCGGAGCAGTTGCAGCGGGCGGTGACGCTTGCCGCCGACGACGCGGATCGGTGGCGGGAGACGCCAGTCGAACAGCGGCACCAGACCTTGCGGCAGGCAGCCCAACACTTGCGCCAGCGGCGCGGTGACCTGATTGCAGCGATGACGGCCGACGGCGGCAAGACGGTTACGGAATCCGACCCGGAGGTCAGCGAGGCGATCGACTTTACCGAGTTCTACCCGCTGACCGCGGTCGATTGGGCCCACCGCCCGACGATTCGTTTGGCCCCCCGTGGCGTCGTGGCGGTGATCACTCCCTGGAACTTCCCCCTCGCGATTCCCTGCGGCGGCATCGCCTCGGCGCTGGCGGCGGGAAACACGGTGATCCTGAAACCGGCGGGCGAAACTGTCCTCCCGGCCTGGTTGTTGTGCCAGGCTTTCTGGGATGCCGGGGTGCCCCGTGGCGCGCTGCAGATGCTTCCCTGTGACGATGAGGACGCCGAGGTCGGTTTGGTCCGAACCCGGCTCGTCGACGCGGTGGTGTTGACCGGCGGCACGGCGACGGCCCGGCGGATGCTGCGCGTCCGCCCGGATCTGCACCTGTTGGCCGAAACCGGAGGGAAGAACGCCACGATCGTCACCGCCATGGCCGACCGCGAAATGGCGGTCAAACACATCATGCAATCGGCGTTCGGACACAGCGGGCAAAAGTGCAGCGCAACCTCGCTGCTGCTGCTCGAGCAGGAGGTCTTTGACGACGAGAACTTTCAGGAGATGCTCGCCGACGCGGTGCGCAGCATCCCGGTCGGCTCCGCGTGGGATTTGTCGACCCGAGCCGGCCCCTTGATCTCACCGCCCGGTCGGGAACTGACGCGGGGCATGAAGACATTGGAGGATGAGGAGTCGTGGCTGGTCGTTCCGGAACATGTTGTGGACAACCCCAACCTGTATCGCCCCGGGGTGAAATGGAATGTGCGTCCCGGCTCGTTTACCTACGGCACCGAGCTGTTCGGGCCGGTCCTCGGCGTGATGAAGTTCTCGCGACTGGAGGCCGCGATCGAGATCGTGCGGGCTACCGGATACGGGCTGACCAGCGGTCTGGAGAGTCTCGACGACCGCGAGATCGAGTTGTGGCGCGACACGATCGGGGCGGGCAACTTATACGTCAACCGTTCGACCACCGGGGCGGTCGTGTTGCGGCAACCGTTCGGCGGCGTCGGACTGAGCGCCTACGGTCCGGGATCCAAGGCGGGCGGACCGCACTACGTCCTCTCCCTGTGCCGCGTCCGCGATGCTCAGATCGATGCGCCGGCGGGCGGGAGTAACGTGGAAGCGGAATCGAAGGTGGAACCGAAATCAAGGGAACAAGAGAAATCGACCACTCCCCTGCCCTGCCCCGCGGAGCGTTTTGCCGACTGGATCCGCGCCGCCAAGGCGCAAGGGAATCTCGGCCCCGCGTTGGCCGGTGAGGTGCTGGCCGCTGCAGAATCGGTTCGAGCTGCGGTCCGCACCGAGTTCTCTCAGTTGCACGACACGTTCGGCCTGATCGGCCAGGACAACTTTCGCCGTTATCGGCCGACTCAGGGGATGGCGATTCGAGTGCAAGCGGGCGATTCACTCCGCGACGCCCTGATCGCCGTGCTAGCGGCCACGGCGGTGGAAACCCAAATCACACTGTCACTCGACCCCTCGCTGCGGCGGGACGAGTTGGAGTTATTGGAATCGATCGCGGATGTCTTCCCGGGATTGGTCGGTCCAGTGGAAGAGTCGGCGGAAGACCTGGCCCAGCGCGTCCAGCACGGGCATGTCAAACGGCTCAGGCAGCTGCAGCCGGTGCGGCAAGAGTGCCCGACCGCACAGGCGGCGGCCGAGGCCTTCACCACGATCATCGATCAGCCGGTGGTGCGTGACGGTCGGATCGAACCCCTGCGGTACCTCGATGAGCAGTCGATCTGCCACGACTACCATCGCTATGGAAACCTCGGTCGACGCGCCGGTGGCTCAGTTCTTTACCCCAAAGGGGTTTGAAGATAGGAACCCGGCGCCCTGGTTTTTTACCCCGAAGGGGTTTCAAGATGGTAGCCGGCGGTCGCGCAGCGCACCGCCGGGACGCGGCGCGCCCCGCGCGCTGCCGACCCCGAAGGGCGTCGAAGATCGGCGCCGCTGAGAACGGTTGCGGTCGCCAGGCTGGCAGTCTGTGCGACTTCAGCCGATGCGTCCTTGAAGTTCGGCGGCGACCTCGTCGGCCTTAACCCGCCACTGCTCGAGCGAATCGCGGTCGCGAATCGTCACGGTACGATCGCGGAGTGAGTCGCCGTCGACCGTGATGCAGTACGGCGTGCCAGCTTCATCCTGGCGGCGGTAGCGGCGTCCGACCGCGCCCTTGGCGTCGTAGAAAACGCTCATCTGTTCCTTGAGCCCACCATAGATCTCCTGGGCCAACTCCGGCATGCCGTCTTTATTGACCAGCGGGAAGACGGCAGCCTTGATCGGGGCCAGCCGCGGGTGGAACTTCATTACGGTGCGGGTCTGCAACTTACCCTTCTCGTCGGGCGCCTCGTCCTCGGTGTAGGCTTGGCAGAGAAACGCCAGCGCCCCCCGGTCGGCCCCGGCGGAGGGCTCGACGACGTGCGGGATGTACCGCTCGCCGGTCAGGTCGTCGCGGTAACTGAGGTCCCGGCCGCTGCCCCGGTATTTTGGTTTACCCCGTTCGTCCTTTTCGACCTCCATCGGGTCGGTATTCGGATCGAGCTTGCCCTCCATGTGGCTGCGGAGATCAAAGTCGCCGCGGTGGGCGATCCCCTCCAACTCGCCGAACTCGCCTTCGGGGAGAAACGGAAAGGCGTACTCAATGTCGGCGGTCCCCACGCTGTAGTGGGCCAATTCCTCAGGCTCGTGCTCCCGCATCACCAGCGAATCGCTCTCCAAACCGAGCGCCAGGTACCAGTTCAACCGACGGTCCCGCCAGTAACGGTACCAACGCTGAGACTCCGACCGGTGGCAGAAAAACTCGATTTCCATCTGCTCGAATTCTCGGGAGCGAAAGGTGAAATTGCGGGGGGTGATCTCGTTGCGGAAACTCTTGCCGATCTGGCCGATGCCGAAGGGAACTCGGACCCGACTGCTGTCGAGAACGTTCTTGAAATTGACGAAGATGCCCTGCGCCGTTTCGGGACGAAGGAACGCGGCGTCGTCTTCCCCCCCGAGCGCTCCAACCGTGGTTTTGAACATCAGGTTGAATTCACGCGGCTCGGTCAGCGTGCCGAGCGTCTTGGCGTCCGGGGCGAGGACGTTATCGGTCGCGTCGAGCTTGTCGAGCGTGATCGATTCGTCGCCGATGGTGACCTTGTCCGCATCTTTGTTGCGAAGTTTGAAGAACTTCATCGCCCGCCGGTGGACATCCTGCTGCTCCTCAGCGGCTTCCGCCATGGTGCAAACAAAGATCCGCTGGTCCTGGAAGCTGGCAAACCGGCCCCGGACCTGGTCGTGGCGATAGCGTTTTTTCGACTCCCGGCAGTCGATCATGTAGTCATGGAACAGGTCGTAATGTCCGCTGCACTTCCAGACCTGGGGGTGCATGATGATCGTCGAGTCGAGACCGACCATTTCGAACGGCCCCGGCGCCTCTGGCGGGGCCAGCAACTCGTTGTGGCCGCTGACCATGTCGCGCCACCAAGCCGCCTTGAGGTTGCGTTTGAGTTCGACGCCAAGCGGCCCGTAATCCCAAAATCCTTGGATCCCGCCATAGATCTCGCTTGACTGAAACAAGAATCCCCGGCGTTTGCACAGGGAGACGATCTTTTCCATGGACTTCATCGGAGCGGCGTGATCCAAGAGGGCTTTTCGTAACGGTGCGGTACCACCCGGCCGGCGTTTTTTTAATGGACGGTCGGGGCCGGGCGGCTCGCCCCGTGCTGTTACAAGCCCCGTCTGTCTGAAAAGGGGTCTGACCCTCTCCGGACACGCCGTTTTTTCCCCTTTTTTGCGGTGTCCTCCAAAGGGTCAGACCCCTTTTCAGACAGAGCCTAGTACCGCCCTTGCCCGTACGGCAACGGGGTAGCGACTTGGGTTCCAGGCTGAGAAAGGGCAGCGTCGCGGCTGGCGTTCAACTGGCGACTCAGGGCCGCGATCCGTTCGGCCACCAGAGGCTGCATGTTGTTCAGTGCGTAAGCCCGTTGGTAATTGGTCAGGGCTTGGGTAGGGTCACCGGAACTTTCGCGGAGCCGGCCGAGGGCGAGCCAGGCACGGGCGTTGTTGGCGTCGAGCTCAACCGCGTCCTCCAGGTACTTCAGCGCCGACTGAGGCTCGTTGTGTTCCTCGTAGATCCGCGCCAGTTCAATCCTCGGTTCTGCTGCGGTCGGGTTCCGCGAGGCCCAATTCTTGAGCAGTGCGAAGGCCCGATCGGCGCGGCCGGTATCGGCCAGCAGTACCGCCAGCCCACGATGGCACTCAACGTGGTCCGGCGCATGGTCGAGGCATTGGTTGTAGAGCGACTCGGCCTGATGCAGTGACGCCGGGTCCTCCCGCTGGTTGCCCTGTTGGTGGTAGGCGGCGGCAAGGTTGTAATAGCCGTCGGGGTTGGTTGGATCGGTGGTGATCGCCTTCTGAAACGCCTGCATCGCCGCGGTGTACTGGCCCTGTTCATAGAGCCGTGCCCCGACCGAATTCTGGCCACTCGATGCCCACTGGCATCCGGACAGTGAGCAAGCCAAGGTTCCGGCGATCAGGGCTCCGGCCAGACCGGCCACCGAACGCCACCCAGCGGGCCGCTCGATATGGCTGGACAAGGCGCTCGGCACGGGGGGGGTCTGGAGCGGGGTCAAGATTCGGACCATGGGGCAATCAGTCCTGACGGGGGCCTCGTTATCCGCTGCACTGGGGATTCATTGCGCGGAAGGACGGGAAACGGGGGTGACTGGTGATCTGCGAGGGGGGGGAGGTGGCGATCCGGCTCAGCGAGCCCGATGTATTGCGAGCCCGAAGTATTGCGAGCCCAAAGTATTGGGGAACCGTAGCAACGGGACGTGAAACCTCGCAAGAGCGGAACTTTTCCGGCTGCACAACCATCAAAGATCCCCGGATCGGACGGGCGGTGTCGCCAGAACCACTGGTACAACCTCCCTAAACCCCGTCCCACAGGCAATTTTCGTTGCGTCGCGGGCACGCCCAACTAAACTCCGGAGCATGTGTTTGTGCATTTTGCCCAGACGCCCTGACTTATCGAAAACGAGCTTGTTTCACCCATCTTCGCCACATGTTCTCTCACGTCGGTCGGCCCAGGCGGGCTGGTTGGCCTGGAGCGGAGCGGGGCGATGTTGGGTGAAGCGAGCGAGTGAGCCGTCGGCAACCCATTCCCGCTAGACGAATTCGCCGCCGAGTTGGTGGCAACCAGACGAGGCCCCTTGGATGACCCACCGTCAACTTTCATCGCGATCGAAACGCAGCGCCACCGGCCGGACCGAGCGAGATCGAATGCGGCGTCAACGGCGCATGCAACGGCAAGCGTTGTTGGAGTCGTTGGAGAGCCGTCAGTTGCTTGCGGGGCCGGACCTGATCGGGGTCCAGCCGAACGAGGATTCGCTGCTGTTTGAGAGTCCGGTGCTGGGGAGCGAACCTGCCCAGCGGATGGACGTGTTGAACGTCGCCCCTGACGAGCTGCTGTTTCGGTTTGACGACGACACCGAGCTGGACCCGGAGACGTTGTCAGCGATTCGCATCACGCGGGCGGGGGAGGACAAGGTATTCGATTCGGCATCGGCAATGTGGGACTTGGGCACCGACGGTTCGGTGTTGCTGGAGTTCCGCGCAGCGCAACCAGGGACGGGGGGCAATGGGATCACGGTCACGTTCACCGCCAGCGCCCGCGACTCGGCCCTGCCTGGGATTTCGGTGGACGGCCGAAACGTGACGATCGACGTCAGCGACCGCGCGTCGCAGCCATCGACGGTTCAGGGAATTCTCTCGGCGGTGGAGGCCGATCCGGAGGCCAGTTCCCTGATCGAGGCGATCCAGGTCAGCGGCTCGTCTCAGGAGAAGATCGGTACGGCGGTCCCGTCCGGGACGGTGTTGACGCTGGAGGGTGCCAACGCGGCCCAAGCGGTGACCGATTTCGGCACCGGCGGCGAGGCGCGGGTCCGCTTGGTATCTCAAATACCGGGCAGCGAGGGACGGGAGACACGGATCGAGTTTGAGCAGCGGAACTTTGGCGGCCCGGCCAACCCGGCCGTGGTGGTGACAGGGCAGAACGTCCTTGTTCAGCTCAACAGTGCGCCGGGGAATGAAACGACGGTGGGAGAGTTCATCTCCGCGATCAACGACAACGAAGACGCGGCGAACGTCGTCCGGGCTTCGTTGGAGCAGGGCTCGCTCGACACGGTGATCGGGGACCAGCCGACGACTTTTTCCCCGTTGGCGTTGAGCGGGATCAGCGACGTCGAGGTGCAATCGGGATTCGTCGGGCTTGGCGATTCGCCCCGGGAAGTGGTCTTCCGGTTCGCCGAACCTCTCCCGGACGATCTCTACCAGATCGACATTTTAGGGACCGGCCCGTTGGCGTTGGCCAATGTCGATGGCGAGACTTTTCGGGACGGAGAGAATTTATCGCGGCGGTTCCGGATTGACCTTGGGCCGCAGGTCGTGGCGGTGGTCCCGGAGCCGGTTCGGCGGAACGAAGACGGGACGCTATCGCCGGCGACGGGCAAGATTGAAGTTCATTTCAACGACGACGATCTCGATCCGGAGAGCGCCACCAATCCAGGTTTCTATCCGTTGATCTTCACCCGCGACTCGGTGAGCAACAGCGACGATTTCACGGTGTTGCCGGTCAGCGTCGATTACAACCCGCTGGCGAATATGGTGACCCTCGATTACGACCGTCCGTTGTCGCGGATTCCCGATCCGGTGGAGGGGGGTTTCTTGACCGGCGCCGCCCGGCTGCGGATCGGCAGTGGGGAGGCCCTGCCGGCACCGCCGACGGAGATCGATTTGACGTTGGGCGGGGAGCCGGGGGACAGCTTCGACACCGCGCTGGACCTCGACCCGCAATGGACCGCTACCGGAGCGACGACCCGTTCGGCGCGGTTGACCAGTGAGATCGTCAACGGCACGCCATTCGAGCTGCAGTTGCCCGGTCCCGATTTGCCGGGGACCCGCAAAATTCGGCCAGAGGACCCCTCGCGTCTGGAACGGACGGTCCCGCTGGACTTCCTCCGCAACGCAGCCGATTCGGTCGATGGGATTTCGACGATCCAGTACAACTTCCGCTCCTCGTGGCTGGGGGATGACCCGAATCAGCCGGGGATCGCCGAGGACAAGACCTATTTCAACCTGATCAGCGAGCAGCAGAAGGAGCGTGTCCGCGAGGCGCTGCATCTCTACAGCGAGTATTTGGGGGTCAACTTCGTCGAGGTCGAAGGTGCCCCGACGAGCCAGGCCTTCATCTCGATCGCGGTCGGCGACCTGTACGGCGGTGACGAGCGGGCGACCAGCGGCCCAGGCGGATTGGCCGTGGTCACCCGGGACACGAACCAGAGCGGCGATGCCGATTTGGCGGTGCTCGATTTCCAGGATTTCGATGAGTCGACCGGGGGAGAATTCGGAGGCGACTTCTTCCGCGGGTCGATGTTCGCGGTCGGCCAGTTGCTCGGTTTCGGGTTCGCCGACGATCTGCCGCAGCCGGTCACCCAGAGCACCGACTTCATCTTCTCCCCGGGGGATGACAACGAACCGTCCTTCCCCAGCGTCGCCGACATCGTCCATGGGCAGCACCTCTTTCGGCCCGACAGCACCGACATCGATCTGTACCGCTTCACGTTGGATGCCCCAGGGACGCTGTCGGTAGAAACGATCGCCGAGCGTTTGGGTTCGGCGAGCATGCTCGACACGGCGTTACGTTTGTACCGGGCCGATGCGAGCGGGGCCTTTGAAGAGATCGCATTGAACGACGACTATTTCAGCCGCGACTCCCTGATCGACTTGGAGGTCGAGGCGGGGACCTATGTCGTGGGCGTCAGTGCCAAGGGGAATACCGCCTACGACCCGTCGATCCCGGGGACCGGTTTTGGCGGCCGGAGCCAGGGCGATTATGAACTCCGATTGGACTTCCGACCGGACTCGGTGCCGTCGCTGCGAGACACCACCGGCAACGCGCTGGACGGCAACACCGACGGGCGACCGGGAGAGTTGTTTGATTTCTGGTTTGTCCCGGCCGATCCCAACAACACGATCTACGTCGACAAGGCGGCCAGCGGCGGGCAGCCCCCCTCCGGTTCGATTGCCAATCCGTATCGAGAGATTGACCAGGCGATCGCGGCGGCGGACCCTGGCGAGACGATCCGCGTTTTGGGCAATGGCGGCGTCGACGGGCAGATCGAGACGGTGGAGGACAACTTCAGCTACCAGATCGGATTTGCCAGCAACGGCGAACCGCTGGAGGATGGTTCATCATTGGACCTGCCCCGCGGCGTCCGGATGGTGATCGATGCCGCTGCAGTTTTGAAATTCAACCGCAGCCGATTGGGGGTCGGTAGTGTCTCCCCGCTGATCGACGATAGTGACTCGGCGCTGCAGGTGTTGGGGACGCCAACGTTGGTCGACAGCAACGGCTTACCGCGTCGTGACCAGGCGGGCGAGATCATTCCCGGCAATGTGTTTTTCACCAGCATCCATGACGATTCAATCGGCGCTGGCAACACCCCCGCCAACACCCCCGAGGCGCAAGCCGGGGACTGGGGCGGGATCGATTTCCGCGGTGACCTTGATTTCGCCGACGAGCAGCGGCGGAACCGGGAGCGGGAAGGGGTGTTTTTGAACCACATTCAATTCGCCGACATGCGGTACGGCGGGGGCTCGGTCTCGGTCGGCGGCCAATCGTCGGTCGTCTCGCCGATCGACATGGCGGTCACCCGGCCGACGGTCATTCACTCGACGATCACCAACAGTGCCGATGCGGCGATCGCCGCGACGCCGGACTCGTTTGCTGAAACCCGGTTCACCGCGCCGGACTATCAAGGCGACGATCCGTTCACCCCCGACTACAGCCGGGTCGGACCGCACATCCGCGGCAACACGATCACCGACAACAGCATCAATGGGCTGTTCGTCCGGGTGGCCACCGGAACGGGCGAGGATCTGGAAACGCTCAACACCACCGCCCGATTCGACGATGTGGACATCCCACACGTGCTTGCCGAGAACTTGGTGATCGACGGCAACCCGGGCGGCCCACGATTGATTTCGTCGGCTCCCTCCTCGCTGCTGATCCGCACCTCGACGACCGCGAGCGGTGAGGTCGCCCCTGGCAGCTACACGTATCGGCTGACCAATGTCAACGCCAGCGGCGCCGAGTCGGTCGCGAGCCAACCGACCGCCCCGGTCACCCTCGACTCCACCGGCGGCGTCGAATTGAACCAGTTGCCGACGGTAAGCGGCGACAACGGCTTCACCGCGCGGCGGCTATACCGGGCGGCGATCGATCCGGCGACCGGCGAGCCGGGCGAGTTCCGCTTGGTGGCGCAGCTGAACGCCAGCAGTACCTCGTTCGTGGATCGGGAAGCGGCCGGGACGACGGTTCTGCAGGATGACGCGACGAGCTTGCAGAGTCGGCTCGATGCCGGTTTGAAGATCGATGCCGGGACAGTCGTCAAACTGGACGGAGCCCGGATCGAGGCCCGCTTCGGCGGCGACTTGATCGCCGAAGGGACGGCGGACAATCCAGTGGTCTTCACCAGTATCAACGATCGGCGGTATGGCGGCAGCGGTACCTTCAACACCAATGGTCAATCCGACAGCGGGGAATTGGCGGCGGGAGATTGGGGCGGCATCTACATTGGTCAGGGGGCTTCCGGGAGCCTGGATCACGCGGTCGTTGCCGGCGCCGGCGGGACGACGCGGATCGAAGGGGGCTTCGCCTCCTTCAACCCGATCGAGGTCCATCAGGGGACGTTGCGACTGTCCAATAGTCGTCTGGAGGAGAACGCCAGCGGGGTTGGCGTGGGGGCGGACAATCGAGTCGGGCGCGGGGACAACGCGGCCGGTTCCGTCTTCATCCTGGCCGCGGCGCCGGTGATTGCCAACAACGAGTTCTTCAACGGCGAGGGGCCGGCGATCACGGTCGATGTCAATTCGCTCTCGTCCCGAGAGGTCAACGACCATGGCCGGGTCAGTGGGCCGATCGACCGCATCGACGTGGTCGGCAACGCCGGCCCGCTCGTTCAAGGCAACGTGCTCGACAACAATTCGATCAACGGGATGCAGGTTCGCAGCGGGGAATTGTCCACCGCTGGCGTGTGGGACGATGTCGATATCGTCCACGTGGTCAACGACTCGATCGAGATCCCCAATCAGCACATCTTCGGTGGGTTGCGACTGCAGAGCGATTCCCGCGGCAGTTTGGTCGTCAAGAGCGAAAGCGGCGACGGAGATCCGGCTGGGATTGTGGTCGGCGGTTCGCGGGTTTCTGGCGCTGGGCAGTTCCGTGACATCCCCGACCGGATTGGCGGGTCCTTGCAGGTGATCGGTCATCCGGACTTCCCCGTGATCATGACGACACTTGCGGACGACTCGGAGGGTGCCGGGTTCACCCGCGACGGTCGGCCGCAGGTCGATACCGACAATGACGGGGTTATTTTTGACGTCGTCACCGGTACCGTCGGATTGCCGACGGGGCCGGAGGTGAACAACGGGACGCTGATCGACAACGATGTCAACCCCAGCATGCCGGGAGCCTTCTCCTATCAGCCCGGACCGGGGGGCGTCCACCAAAGCGCAGTGGCGACGTCGCAGGGCTTGACCGGCGTGTTTGTGGACCAGCCGGTACTGTTCGATTACGGGTTCTTCATCGATGTCGGAGCTGATGGCGGCGCGGTGGGACTCGAGACGACGACGGTCACCATGCAACCGACCTTGATCGCCGATGACCTCGTGGCCAGCGAAGGGACCTTCCAAGGTGCCAACGGCGTGGTCGATTGGCGGATCGAACAGTTCTTTGTCGACGGGCAAGTCGACCTGGTTTCCGAGATCACGCTGAGCAGTGATCAGCCGCTGGGAGATCTGCGGTTCATCAACTACTACGATCCGGTGATCGGTAGCGATTTGGGCGATATTCTGTTCACCGAAGGTGCTCCGGGCACCGATGACTTCCGATTGACCATTCTCGACGGACCCGAGGAGATCGGCTTTCGGCAGTATGGTGCCTTTGAACCGGGGCCTGGCTTGGCGGGGGCCAGTTACGAGGGATGGATCGCCAGCGCTTTTCCCAACCTGATCACGCCGCCCACGTTCAACCTGCCGTTTGTACCCGATGGGTCGGTCGATCCCGGTTCCGTCCCACTCCTCAACGACGCTCGCTTTCCGCAGCCCAACTACGGGCCTGGAATCTTGACCTCCGCGTTGTCTTGGGTTACCGATCCGACTGCGACGAGCGCCACGGTGACGACCAACCTGGAACTGATTGCGGAGGTCTTCGGTACCGAGGGCCGTAACCAGGTTCCCGCCGGTCTGTGGGACGGCATCACCGTCCGCGAAGCGGCGAACGATCGGAACGTCGCCGCGATCTTTGAAAACGAACCGGTGCGGACGTCGGTGGTCGATTCGAATTCGACCCCCAGCCGCTCCCAGTTCCTCGGCGAACTGGCACCGAACGAGCAATCGGGCGACGAGAATCGGCAGCTTGGTTTCGTGGTCAACGGTACGGTCGCCACGAAGGATGACGTGGATGTTTATTCGTTCGTCGCCGAGAGTGGTACCCAGGTCTGGCTGGACATCGACCGCACCAGCCAGCATCTCGACACGGTGGTGGAATTGATCAATGCCAACGGCGATGTGCTGGCGCTCTCCAATGACTCGCTGCTGGCTGATTCCTCGCTGGCCCAGGAACCGTTCACGAATGTGGCCTCAGGGATGGACGCGGGGGCGGCCCAGCCGCTGTCGGTGTTGGGAGGCGGTTCACAGCAGGACCCCTACAGCACCAACCCCAAGGATGCAGGAATGCGGGTGGTGTTGCCTGGGGAATCGGGCACCCGGAATCAGTACCACGTCCGCGTCCGCAGCAGCAGCGTCCCGGACTCACAAGCCGCCGGTGCGCTCGACAACCTGTTGGATCCGTTTAATGTCCGGCAGGGGTTGACCACCGGCCGTTACGATTTGCAGGTCCGGTTGCGTGAAGAGGACGAAGTCGCCGGGACGCAGATGAATCTCTCGGAGGTCCGCTACGCAAGCAACGGCCTGCGGATCGTCGGCCAACCACTCCACTCGCCGTTGTTGGGTGAAGACGCCGAGAAGACCGGCCCCAACGATTCGCGCCAGGATGCTCAGCCACTGGGGATTCACGGGGTTGCCGACGACGAGGCGGCGGGGGCTGGCGGGCCGCTGCAGAGCGATCGGCTGGCCAAGTCGTTTGCCGGACGGATCGACTCCCCGGACGATGTCGACTGGTACCAGTTCGATGTCGGCTACGACAACCTCACCCGCGACAACGCGGATCTATTCTTGTCGACGATACTTGATCTCGATTACGCCGACAACTTCGCCCGTAGCGACATGGCGTTGCATGTCTTCGACAGCAATGGCCGGCTGGTGTTGATCGGCGGCGACAGCGACGTCGCCAATGACCAACCAGGACGGAGCGGCTCCAACGACACGACCGATCTGAGCCGCGGTAGTGCGGGGACGAACGACCCCTTCATCGGGCCCTCGGAGCTGAGCGAGGGGACGTACTACGTGGCGGTCTCGAATCAGCAGCAGGTGCCGCTGCCGATGGACCAGTTCTTCAATGCCGACAGCGCCAACCCCTTGCTGCGGCTGGAACCGATCGATTCGGTGCAGCGGATCGCCGAAGACCGGATCGGCAGCTCCGGCGGTGGCACGGCATCGAGCCCGGAGGTGCCGCTGCTGTTCGACAACGATTCGTTCGTCGAGCATTCGCTCGACGATGCGATCCTCTACGTTCACACGGTCGACAGCTTGTTGCTGGTCAACCCCTTCACCGGCAACGTCTACGGGACCGTCGGCAACTTTGGCGATGAAGTTCGCGATGTGGCGTTCACCGCGAATGGAGAATTGTTCGGCTACACCGGGTTCGACGATCGCCCCCTCGCCGACGATGCCTGGACGTACCGGCGGATCGATACCGGCACCGCGCAGCTAAGCGCACCGATCAGTGACGGTGCGGGAATCGACACGTTCCACTGGAGCGGCGATTTCGACGATGACGGCGTTCCCGTCGACCGCGTTGACAGCGACGACGGCCTGGAGGTCGAGGCGATCACGATCCGCGAGTTCGCTGGCCGAGAGACGGGTTTCTTTGTTGCCAACCGACCTGTCGACCGGTTGGGGGTGACCCGCACGGATAATCTGCTCTACGCGTTCGATGAAGAGACGGGCGAAGCGACCGGTCCAAACTTCGATCCCACCGGGTTTCAACTGCCCGACATGGGCGGGGCGACGTCCAGCCGCGAAGTCGGCCAAATCGACACCACGCCGATCGGGGTTGACCGACAGCTCGGCGTCGGTCCGGCGTCACGGATCAACGCATCGGGAGTCCAGGTTCCACGGTTCTTCGACGGTGATACGTTCACGATCGGTTCCGGCAACAACGTTGTCACGTTTGAGCTCGATGCGGGGCTGACCTTCACGGCCAACACCGGCGAGGCGGTGGAGGACGGAGATGCTGTCGAGATCGACGGAGTGGTGTTTGAGTTCGACCGAGACGGCAATCTCGAGAACGATGGCGCGGTGGCGGTGGACCTGCCGGCAGCGACGCCGAACCCCGAGGACTTGATCCGGCGGCTTGCAGAGGCGGTTCGGGGCGAGGGGATCGCGGTGGCCGAAGCGGGCATCACGATGACGCTTCCCAATAGCGCTGCGGCGTCGATTTTGACCGGCGGAGCCTTGAGCCGGACCGGTTCGGCCGGGGTCGATGCGGGCAATTCACGAGTGTTGCTGCTTCCCTCGGACACGGCGCAAACACTGGCGCTTCGGATTGCCGAAGCGATCAACGAGGCTTCGGCCTTGCCGCCGGGAGCCACCGGGGCGTTGCCCGACGTCAGTGCGACGGTCTCGGGTCAAGCGGGGCACTCGGTGGAGATCAGCGGCGTCGGCCAGATTTTGGGCGTCACCGGGGCCTTCGTCGCAGGCGGGGGAGGCACGGGCGGCTTGGTGACCGGTGCCGAACTCACCGACACCACGGGCAATGGCGCCAACGACAGCTTGTTCGCCGTGACCAACACGGGCGGATTATACGAAGTCACCTCCGGCGAGCTGTCGGGAACCGGCAATCGCGCCATCGGCCGCTACGTCACCAGCGCCACCGATCTGATCGGGTTGAACTTCACCGGCTTGCGGGCCGGGCCGGTCGACATACTCGACGGAGCGTTGTCGCAGACACTGTTCGGAACCACGGCCTCTGGTGAGATCTATGCGTTCAACACCAGTGGCGAGCTGCAGCCGGTGTTTGCGGGCGGCCGCACGTCGATCTCGACCGGTGTTCCCGGCCTGCTCGGTTTGGACTTCAGCACAGTCAACTCCAATCTGTGGCATACAACCGACACCCGAGGCCAGGATCCAGGGCACGGGATCGACCCCCTGTTCAACGGCACGCGGGGGCGAACCAATGGGGGCAACAGCCTGGCCTTCAATTACGAAGCGGGCGCCTTCTCCAACCGGTATCCCACGGGTGCGGAACAGCCGGTTCGCTTCGACGGCAACGGGAATCTTGTGAACCCCCGTCAAGACGGCACATCGCTCGAGAACTCGATCAATCTTCCCGGCGGCGCCCGGGGGGCGATGCAGAGCAACGCGTTCAGTCTCGAGGACTACTCATCGAGCGACCAGCCAGCGCTGTACTTCAATTATTTCATGGAAGGCGAACCGGACAACAACGACCCGGACGACGCTCGCGACGCACTGCGGGTTTACGTTGTCACCTCCGACGGCGTGGAACACCTGGTGGCCTCCAGCAGCACCGCACGCGAGCCGTTCGCGTTCGATGACGAGTTTGACGATCCGCCACAAGACGGGGTGTTCGACGACGACATCGACACCGATGTCCAGCAACTGTTCAATGACACCGGCTCATGGCGTCAGGCCCGCGTGCCGCTGGGCGAATTCGCCGGTCAGGGCGACCTCGGATTGCGGATCGAATTTGCGACCGGGGGAAGCACGGTTACCGGGTCGGCCACGGTCCGCACCGTATCGGGGGCTCGGCTGACCGAGGGCCAAGAGTTCGTGATCGGGGGGGAAACCTTTGAGATCGACCTGCTGCCGAGCTTGGCGCTCCCCTCCGGTGCCGAACTGGCAAGCTTGTACGCCGACCCGGACGCGGCGGCGGTGGTCACGGTCGATGGCCAAGAATACGTCCTGGACGACGGGGCGCGAACGATCGAGCCCGAGCAGATCGCGGTGGAGTTGCTCGCCGACCTTCCTGATAGCAGCGTGGAGGAACTGACCGGCAGCCAGATCGCCGCGGCGCTGGCCGCGGCGATCGAAGCGAACCCGCCGAGCGGGGAGACCCTCACCGACCTCGATTTCTCCGACCCCGCCGACGACCCCTCGGTGGACGGTGATCGCAACGACTTGATTTATGAAGCGACCCAACTCCCCTACTCCGGCGGCAACGCGACGCTGGTCGGCTCCGGCCGCATTGGCAGTTTCGATTCCGTCGGGAATCCGACGAATCTCGATGACGTCGATCTATTGCGGCTCGATGTGGTCGCCGGCACGACGATCTCGGTCTCTGCCGAGCTCGCCGACGACCCTAGCCAAAGCCCCGTGATCCGTCTTTTCGACGCAGCGGGCAATGCTGTGAATACGACCTTTGATCCGGACGCGGAGACCGTCTCCTATACCGCCCAGAGGGACGGCGCGGTGTTTGTTGGGCTGAGTGGTTCGGGCAATGATCGCTACGATCCGCAACGGCCTGGTTCGACCAATGCCGGCATGATCGGTGAGTACACGGCCCAAATCGACGTTTCGGTTCCCGCGACGGCCCGTCGCGACGGCGCGATTCTCGAATTCGAAAACCCGATCTCAGTCGCGGCGACCCCCGATGAGCTATTCCGAGTCGGCGGTCAAAGCGAGACCACGGGCTTGCCGGTCCGCATCAGCCGTTTCATGTCCGCCGCCGAAGTGGCCCAGCAGGTGCAGCAGGTGGTCGCTGACCGGTTCGCCGGCGGAAACACGGCGGCCTTCCCCCTGTCAGGCTCGTCGATTCAGTTGGGGGATGTGAGCCTCAACGACGCCGGCCCCTTTTCCGACGAAACCCAGCGTTGGGGTGACCGGTTCGGCGCCGGCGCGGTGCAAGGAACCCGGAACAATGACTTCGAAGGGGTCTACCTGGATGACTTCATCATCGGGTTCGCCGAGCGGGGTGAAATCGCGACCGGCTCCGACATCGTCTCCTCACCATTCGTGGTCGACGAGCGGTCGCAGTTCCCGCTGCCGGCCGACCCGACGAGTGACCTGCAGACGGGGTCCTATCAGGTCGAAATCCGAGATGGCAGCGAGTATGTCAACTCGTTGGCCAGGAGTCCTTTCCGAACGTTTGATACCAACGACCAGCTGAGCGATTCGTTGCGCATTGTCGCGCGGAGTGCGGACGAGCTCCGCGACGGTTCGACGTTCACCCTGTCCGACGGCCAGTCGACGTTCACCTTCGAGTTCGACCAGGTGGAACTCGACAACGGCGTGGCGCCCGGCCATGTGCCGGTGCCGTTCACGCTGCGTCACGACGACTCGGAGATGGGGGTGATTCGGCCGAACACCGCCGCGGAAGTCGCCGCCAACGTCATCGAGGCGATCAACCGTGCGGACGTCCAAACGCTGCTTGATGCCGCGGCGCTGCCCAGCAGCGGGATCGATGGGGTGAGCGAGCCGGGGATCAACATCTTCGGGCGAGTCGTGGTCGAAGACTTGGGGGACGTGTTTGCGTCGATCAATCGCGCCGAACGGCGGGGCGACAGCAACCGCGACCGAGCGAGCCAAGGCGTGATCATGATCGAGAACAGTCAGTTCCTGTTCAACAGTGAGTATGGGATCGACATTTCCCATGACGTGAATGTCTCGGTTGACGGGGTCGAAACGCCATCGGCCGTTCGCTATCCCCGCAACCTGGTGACGCTCAACAGTGAAAATCTCAAGCCTGGTGTGGTGATCCGCAGCAACGTGTTGGGTTTCAACACGGCCGGGGGGCTGCAGGTCTCCGGGCTCGATCCGGCGGCGAACGAGACCTCAAGAGACCCCGTTGGGTACGACCGAATCGTCAACAACACGATCGTTGGGGGTTCGATCTCGCCGGGCGTCCAATCGCCCCCCGAGACGTTCCAGGGGACTTTGTTCGAGGGCGGAGTGATCTCGTTTGCCGACGCGGTGGTCGATTACACGCCGGACGCGGGTGGAAGTCCCCCGGCGGCCGAGCACCAGAACACGGGGAACGCGTTGGGGGCGCCGGACGCCGGCGGCCGGGGAACGGAGCCGGTCGACGACGCGACAACCGTCTCGCTAGGCCGCGGCGGGACAATGACGCTGCAGTTCATCGACAACCTGTTGACCGGCAGCGGCGACTCCCGCCCAGATCTGATGGTCTTCGAAACCGGCGAAGTGGAGTCGGTACGGGTGGAAATCAGCCGCGACGGGACCACGTTTTTCGACGTCGGGACCGTCGGCGGTTCGAGCAACACCGTGGACATCGATGCCGCCGGCTTCGGCCCGCAGGACCGCTTCGCCTTCGTCCGACTGACCGACCTGCGGCAAGGCTCCGCCGGCGTGCCGTCGTTGGGGGCGGACATCGACGCCGTGGGGGCGCTGAGCACGGTTCCGGTGGAGCGGTTCGATCCCGACGGAACGGGCATCAACGTGCGGGGCAACGCGGCACCGGCGCTGCTCAACAACGTGATTGCCAACACGAACCAGGGCGTCAACGTCGATGCGGCCGGCAGCTTGGCCGTCTTTGGGGGGAACGCTTATTACCGCAACACAGAGAATCTCGGCGGCAGTGCCGAGCTTGGCCAATTCGCTCAACAGCTCTCGGATGCCGAAGTCGTATTCGTTTCCCCGTCGGACCTGGTCTTCACGCCCTCCCCTGGGGCCAAGATCATCGACAGCTCCATCGACTCGTTGGAGGATCGACCAAGCTTGAACGCGGTCAAGAGCCCGCTGGGATTGAAAACCTCACCGATCCTGGCGCCCCAATTTGACGTTCATGGCCAACTCCGAGTCGATGACCCGGATGTCGATTCCCCCGGTGGACTTGGCGAGCAGGTGTTCAAAGATCGTGGCGCATCGGATCGCGGGGACAATGTGGGTCCCCGGGTTGTGCTGCTTTCACCGCAAGCACCTGACCTGGGGATCGATGGCGGCACCACGACCGTCTTTGGCCCCGCGCCGCGAGCCTTCGAGGTTCAGCTGCTCGATGGTCTGGCACCGGCCGACGTGGTTCCCGGAACGGGGATCGACGACCGCAGCGTTTCCAGCGATTCGGTGCTGCTGTTGAAGGACGGCGTACCGTTGGTGGAAGGGACCGACTATCGCTTTGGGTACAACCCCAGCACGAACGTGATTCGGTTGACACCCATCGCCGGCGTCTGGGAGGCCGACAAGACGTATGTGATCCGGCTACTCGACGACAGCGACGCTGTCGTCTCCGCCGCCAACGGCGTGACGTACATCGATGGCACCGAGTTGCAGATTCTGGACTCAAGCGGCGAGTCGACCACGTTCGAGTACGAGACGGGGATTGTCCTGTCGCTCGCCGGCAACCTGGCCGGAAGCGATGCGGCCGACGGGGTTTCGATTGACGTCTTCGATGGCGCCAGCAGCCAGACCTTTGAACTCGACACCGACGGGAGCTTCAACTCGGGCAACATTCCGGTCAGCCTTCCTTCGGAGCCGAGCATGGCCGAGTTGACCGAGGCGTTGGTCGATGCGATCAACGGTGCGTCGGGGTTGAACTTGCAGGCGACCGGATCGGGCAGTCAGATCCAGTTGCTCGGCGGCACGCCCCTCGCTTCGGTGACCCCGAGCAGTTCCCAGGTTTCGGTGGCAGGGGCGATCGGGACGTCGATCGGATTTGGACTGCAGATCCCTGCCGCGGGGACCGCCCCGGCAGCCGATGCGGTCGAAGACGGCCAGACTTTCACGATCGGTCGCGGTGCCGTGACCGCGGTGACGTTCGAATTCGATATGAACGACTCAGTGCAGACCGCCGGGGCCGTACCGGTCACTCTCTCCGCCAACCCCACGCTCGATGAGGTCGCCGACGCGATCGTGCGTGCCGTCGCGGGGACGGGGCTGGGCTTGTCACCGGAGAACGCCGGATTCGGCCGTGTGTTCCTGGGGGGCGACATCAACCACTCGGTCGACCTCGGCGACACTGGCCTGACTCAACTTGGTCTTCCCGGCGATGCGGAATCCATCCCGATCGAGGTGGGGATCGACCAGACCGCCGCGGAGGTTGCGACGACGATCATGACAGCGATCGACAACGCAGCCCTTCCCGGTGTCGACACGATGCAAGCGGGTCGGCGAATCCTGTTGACCGGCAGCGGCGGGGTGAGCGGTATCGGGGCGGTGCAGTTCGCGATGATTCAAGACCGGGTCGGCAACGCCTTGCAGAGCAACCGCGCGGATGGTCGAACCGAACTGACGGTGTTTGTCGGCAGCGGCTTCGACTCCGGCGACGCACCAGCTCCCTACCGTTCGTCACTGGCCGACGATGGCCCGCGGCATCGGGTCGACCCGAACTTCTCGCTCGGGACGACCGTCACACCGGACGCTGATGCGAAGCTCCCGGACGCCGATGAGGATGACGGCGTGCGGGTGCTCGACGGCGTCCAAGCCGGGTTCACCGCGAATGTCGAGATCATCGTCAACAACCCAGACAACCGCGTCTTCTTTGTCGACGCATGGTTCGATTGGAACGCCGACGGTGTCTTCGACTCCGACGAGGTCGTCCGCTACGGGGCTCCCGGAACCGGCCGCATTCCGCTGCAGAGCGGCGCCAATGTGGTTGCCGTCAACGTGCCCGCCGATGCTGCCACCGAGGAGATTTACGCCCGCTTCCGGCTCAGCGAGGACTCCGATCTGGGACCGCTTGGCAACGCCGACAGCGGCGAGGTGGAAGACATCAATTTGGTCGTGACGAGCAACGCGTTTCAAAACCCGGTGTCCCGCTTCGACGTCAATGACAGCGGCGCCGCCACACCGTTGGACGCCTTGCAAATTATCAACGCGTTGGAGCGTGCCGGCCAGGGCACCGTCTTCCTCGACAATCCGCCGCTGCCGCCGCTGCCGAAGTTCCCGGACGTCAACGGCGACTCACGGGTCACCCCGCTCGACGCGCTGCTGGTGATCAATGAGTTGGCCCGCCAGTTCTCCGGCGAGGGGGAAGGCGGCTCCGGCGAAGGGGAACGGGTCGCCGACGGCTCGGCAGCGAGAGCATTCACGCCGGTCGCCACCGGGGTGATGGCCTCCCAGGCAACCCTGGTCGGTGACTCCGTGATCGCTGGAGGCACTCGGGAGGAACAACCTGCACCCTTCCCGGTAAACCAGCAAGACGTTGGCGTGGATCAGCCCTCAAGTGAAAAGCTGAGCATCTTCGACAGCGCAGCGACCATCGAAGTCGAATCGATCGTCGACCGTCTGGCTGAGGATACCGCGTCCAGCCGGGATGCTGAGGAGGAGACGACGGCGCTCGATCAACTTTTCGCAACGCTCTAATCGCGGCGAACGTCCGTCGGCTCACGGTTTTCAAACAGGGCTGGTTTGGCTGTGTGACGTAGAATGACCGGTGGGGGCGGCGATGTCGCCCCCACCTCGCATCGCCCCCTTTGCTACCGAATCGGATTCTGTGACATCTTCGCCCCGCAGTCCCCGCCGAACCCGAGCGAAGCGTCGCCCGCTGGCCGTTCAGCAGTTGGAGGATCGCCGCCTGCTGGCGGCGGCACCCCTTGGTGCGTCAGTCTTTGATACCGGCGAATTCATGCTGGGAAGCGTCGCGGTCGTCCCCGTTCTGTTCGAGAGCGATGGCACCATCGACGCCGAGACGCAGAACTGGTCGCCGGGCGAGATCGACGCGATGCTTGCGAGGATCAGCGAGGGAGTGAACTGGTGGTCCGGGGCGCTCGACGAACTCGACACGGTCCATTCGTTGGACTTCGTGATCGACGACACGTACGCAGCGAATCCGGTCTCCACCCCCTACGAACCGATTGATCGGGTCAGCGACGATTTTCAGAAGTATGCAGGCGGCTTCCTGGAGGACCAGGGGTACGGCGATTCGCCATCGTTCGAAGCGGCAGTGCACCGTTTCAATCACGACCAACGACTGCGGCTGGGGACCGACTGGGCGTTCAGCATTTTCGTGGCCGACGCCTCGGATGACGCCGATGGCCAGTTTGAATCTGGGGGCAGTTTTTCCAACGCCTTCGCGTTCGCCGGGGGACAGTTCATCGTCCTCCCCTCGTCCCGCCCCGCGTCGACGGTGGCCCACGAGATGGGGCACATTTTTTGGGCTCGCGATGAATATCCCGGCGGTGGCTCCTGGACCGATACCCGCGGCTATTACGACGCTCAAAACCTGAACGCCGCTGACGACGCCCCGCCCGGATCCGTTCAGGAAATCAGCATCATGCGGGCGGGGGAGCCACTCGCCCAGGCCTACGCGAACCAGGTCAGCCCCGCCTCGACGCTGGCTATGGTTGGTTGGCAAGATTCCGACGGGAACGGGATTTTCGATCTCGCCGACGTGCCGCTGGCGCTCGACGCGGTGGGGCACTTCGATGCAGAAACCGACACCTATCATTTCCGCGGCTCCGCCTCCGCTGTGCCGCTGAGGAATCAAAACTCCTCCGGGCCGCAGAGCGACATCACGCTGAACCAGATCAGCCGCTTGGAGTATTCGCTCGATGGTGGAGAGTGGGTCACCGCGGCCACCCCCGATGCCCAGGGGGCCGAGCTGGACGTTTCGGTTGAAATTCCCGAGCCGTTTTCCGCGATCCGCTGGCGCGTGATCGATGATGCGGTCGGCGTGACCAGCCCGGTCCTCGAGGGGTCGGCTACGTCGGCGGCGATCTCCCCCGCCGCTGTCACCGGCTACGCGTTTCTGGACGACAACGCCAGCGGCGACCGCGACGGAATCGAATCTCTCCTCGCCGACGCAACGGTCACCATTCGCGGCGAGGACGGTACGCCGCTGCCAGCCGGGGTGGTGGAGGCGGACCAGCTCGAGGAAGGTGAAATCGGCGGCCCGGTCGCCGGGGTTTCCTTGAGTAGTGAAGGGGCGATGCTTGACGGGCGCCTGTCGGTCCGCGAAGCCCCCAATGCAGGCGAGCGATTGGTTTTCCACGCGTTCGATCAACAACGAGAGCGATGGACGGCGGCTTGGTCAGAGCGGGCGGTGTTGCGCGCCGAATTGGATCAGCCGGTCGGCGAAGCGACCGTCGAATTCGCTGCCCTTGGCGATCTCGGCTACGGACGTGTGGAAGCCTATGACGCCAGCGGCAGTCTGGTCACCCGCGCGACCTCGGTGGGACTCGAGGAGACCGAGACCGCATCGGTCACCGTGTCCGATCCGCACGGTCAAATCGCCAGCATCCGCGCCTTTGGGCATGCCGACACCCGCGTTGCCGTCGAGGCGATTGGGTACGGCATTCCCTCAACCAGCGCGACCGACGCCAGCGGCGCGTGGGCCTTTCCCAACCTCGCCGATGGCACCTACCGCGTTGACGTGATACCTGAATTGGCGATTCACGAGTTCGACCAAGCATCGTTCGTCATCGATGTGGTCGAAGGGGCCAGCCCCACCGTTGTCGCTGCGGCCAGCCGGGTCATGAGTCCTCGGCACAACGACTCGCTCCCCCAAGACGTCAACGGAGACGGGGTCGTCACCGCCCTTGACGCGCTGCTGGTGATCAACGATCTGAACCGCAACGAGTCGCGGATGCTGACTCATGGCGAACGGGACGGGCCGTCGATCGACGTCAACGACGACGGTGCCGTCTCAGCCCTCGATGCCCTGCTCGTCATCAACACCCTCAGTCGCCAGTCCCCTGACGGGGACGGCGAGGGGGAACAGGTCGCTGGCGGTCGCGTCGCCGAGAACCCCGATTCGACGGCTGACTCAACCGTGGCGGCACCCGTGGCCGGCGAGGTCCAGGCAGTTGCCCCCCAGGACGCCGATGCCGTGATGGCCGGTTGGCCAGCCCCCGAACCCCCCTCCCCTGGTTCACCCCACCTCCTGGCATCCCAAACCTTCCGGCTATCGCGATCGGCCGAAGGGGAGCGAACCGGGGACGCCGCAAAATCGCCGGCACGTGACGAGCCGGCGAGCGACGAGGGTGCCAGGACAGAATCGGCTGGGGCAGAAAACGCTGCCGCTCCTGGCCGATCCACGTCCAACAGCGGCAACCGGAACCACCCAGACACCCCAAGTCACCCAGGCGTTCCGGTCGAGCAGGCAGATCATCTGGACGAACAACTTCTGACAGAAATTCCGGAACTTTTCCTATCGCCGGAACTCTAACCGCGAGTCGCAGGGCTACCCCAGGCTGAAATCCATTGGAATGTTGATAAATCAGGTTGCCCAGGTAAGATGGGGCCACTAGTCGCATTTTCCGAATCGATTGCCCTCGACAGAATGATGAACGGCCCCCCGGCGTGTCCTCGCTTGATGGTCGATTCGGAGGTTCCTGATTGAGCGAGATTCGGGAGCCGCCACCCTTCGAACCATATTTCTTTTTGCTGAGAAAACAGATGCGAAATCTGCGCCAGTTGTTTCGACGCACTCCGTGGCTGGATTCCAAGCAGCAGTTTCGACGTCGTCGCGAAGCTGGTGCGACGAGGTCACGTCCATCACGAATCCTGCGCAACGAGACGTTGGAGAAGCGGCAGTTGCTGGCAGGCGACATCGCCTACGCCCACAATTACTGGCACGCCGCGGATGTCGACGACAACCAGCAAATCACCGCGGGCGACGCCTTGCGGGTGGTCAACTTGCTGAGCCGTCACGGCGGCAGCATCGAAATCACCGAGCCGGGCCAGATCGATTCCTATGCCGACGTCAACTCCGACGGTTTGGTCACCGCCAGCGATGCCCTGACGGTCATCAACTCGCTCAACCGGGGTGAGGCTGCCGGTGAGCTGATCGACATGCACCTCAACGCCCGGGACATCAATGACGAGGCGTTGACCACCGATGACGACCGGTCGATCACGGTCGACGTGGGCGAAGTCTTCTTTCTGGAACTGAGCTACACCGATCTGCGCACTTTCGGCTCGGATATCGGTGCCTTCCAGATCATGACCGACATGCTGTTTGAGTCGGACGAATCGTCGGCGGCCGATATGATCACGCCGGTGTTGACCGAAACGCAAATGATCGTGATCGAGGAGAACATCCGCGAGTCCGAATCGGGCGAACTCACATTCAGCCTGGAGGAGGGTTCGACGACCCACGAGGCCAGTCTGGCGGCATTCAGCTCGGATCCGGTTGGAGAGATTGAAGACGCCCTGCTGGCCTTCGGCTACCAGGAGAATGAATTCCGGGTCAAGCGGTTGGCCGACAACCTTCGCACCTTCCCCGGGCAGCCCGAGAACCCCGATCCCGGCAATCTCGCGTTCGAAATCCGCTATACCGATTTTGCGTTTGCCGGCGTCGACCTTCCCGATCTCCAGGCCACCGGCAACTTTGACAACACGGTGCGGGTGTTGGCCGAGTCTCAGCCCCCGGTCAATTCTGACGGCTCGGTCAACGGGGCTGCCGCAGGTGGCAACCTCGATACACGAAGCCGCACGTTCCCCGGCAGCGATCCGTTTGGTCGCGAGGTCTACGGGCTGGTCAAATTCGGTGAATTCGATTCCTCCATTGGATTTGACGAATTGGGGGCCATCGGCCCGGTGGCCCCAGGCGGCATTCCCCAAGTCGTCGGCGACTTTCCCCAGCCCTTCGACGCCTTCAGCATTCCGATCATGATCAACGAGCCGGTGACCGACCTGTCGG